>CAYXSE010000318.1:0-3618 GCA_964466675.1 uncultured Rhodothermales bacterium
TGTCCCACCTGCGTCGGGTACCCGAAGGGGATTTCCGGATGGTCCGGATCCTCGTTGGCCGGCGCATCGCCATAGTCGATGGCTATGTCATAGTGGTCCTCGACCTCGCCATCGATCCAGGCGCCGTATGGCCAAAGGTTGCCCACGCTGGAGAGTCGCATTCGGAGAAATCCGAGGAATTCGTCGGGCTGTAGCGGCGGGCTCAGGATTCCGGAGTTGATCACATTCACTCCGTTGACCAGCGGCTCAGCCACGAACACGTGCTCCGAAAGAAGCCCTACCACCGGATCTCGGCCATCTCGCAAGAACCCGTCGTTGTTGAGATCGATCCAAACATCCAGGAACGCACCGCCCCCGGTTGGATGGGTCATGATGACCTCCATCTGGATCGAACCGTCTGGCTGTATGGACACACTGACAAGGCCGTCTTCGTCGTCGACGAACATCCCGCCTCCCCCCCGATAGTCCACGAGCGGAGCGCCCGCGCTATCATCGTCCAGGTGCGCGATGGCGTTCGGCTGGCCATCGGGTTCTCCGTCTATGATCTCACCGAGAACGAACGGCAGCGCCGTGATGACGTGGGAGGGGCCCCAATTCGCTCTCAGAGTCGAGTAGCACAGGTTTACCGGAACGCCCGCGGGACAAGTGATCGACGGATCGCGAGGATCCGGCAAATCTCCCCAGTCCATATTTGCAGCGTCCGGGCGATTCGGAAAGAGCAAATTCTGTATCGCCTGGCCCGATAGCAGGGTTACCGCTTGTCTGCGCAACTCCTCATTGATAGAGAGGCCTTCCGGGGTGATTTCCTCCACGATATAGTCGCCCGGCTCAACATCCTCGAACCAGAACAGCCCCATCTCGCTCATGGGATCGATCCAGCCGTCCTCGTTGATGTCCATGCTGTGGGTGAGTTGCTGGGCGACCTCGGTCTCGAACGAATCCAACAACCGAAACAAGACACCATTCAAACCCGGCTCAGTAGCCCCCTTTTCGGAGTCAGGATCCAGATCCAGGAATTTGATTCCGTGGATTGCACCAGGCGGAACAGGCGGTGGCTCGTTTCCGAAGTTGAGATCGCTGGACGTCTCCCCGCTCTGAAGGGTAACCTCGTGCGTTCCGCCCGAAGGGAATCGCTGCGTCCACTCTGCGCGTGACTCCTCCGAGACGGTGTAGGTCGCCCCGGGCACCAGGCCCGTGAACGAGTACCGGCCATCCGCGCCTGTGGTGGTGGTCACTGTCGAACCAGGACCCGTCAATGTGATCATCCAGTCGGGAATGCCGACCTCTCCTGGCCCCAGGACTCCATCCCCATCGTCCGACCACTTCCGCCCGGTGATCTCCGGTGGCTGGTAGTTGTAGAAATTGACGTCTGTCGATGATTCGCCGGACGCAACCGTGACGCTCTGAGAGGCCGGTGAGCTGGCCGTCCAGCCAGCCTGAGCAGTTTCAGACACCGTGTAAGTACCCGGCGCCAGACCCGTGAACGAGTAGGAACCGTCCGATGCGGTTGTTGTGCTGCCCACTCCGTCGATAGATATCGTCCAGCCCGGAAGGCCGGATTCACCCGAGTCCAAGGCTCCGTTTCCATTCAGGTCTTGGATCTTCCGCCCGGAGATCGTAGCCGGAGCGATGACTTCGTTCACGACCACCGGGAACGTGATGGTAGAGGTCCCTGCAATACTGTTGGATGCGCCGACGATGACGCTGAACTCGTCATTCGTGCCCCCCATGGCCCCAGTTCGAACTTGAAGGAGTAACATGGTCGTGGTGCCCGCCTCGATCGAACCTCCGGTACACGATAATTCGTAGAACGTGCCGCTCGTCATTACCCCGCAGCTCCACTCTTCCGGATTGGGTGAGATGTCGGGAGTTAGCGGCGTCCAGTCCGCATCGAAAGACACCGTGTAGAACGGATCGAAAGCGCTTGTGACAGGCAGGTTGTTCGGCCCGCCGGTGTTATCCCAGTACATCTCAAGGAACATGGTCTGGTTCCCGGGCACAACAAATTCCGGGCTCTCCCCGGGATCGACGCGGTCGGTGCATGACCTTGGATCGGAATACTCGACGTACGTGCAGACGTAGGCCAACGGGGTGGTCAGTCGTCGGGCGTCCGCGGAGTTCGCCGCTCTGTGCGCAGTCTGGATGACGATCGGATCTTCCAGCGCTACATAGACGGGCGGCGCCGACACCAGGACCTCAGAGACGACTTTCCCCTCGGGAGCCAAGGATTGTGCTCCAACCTGTACTACGGTTAGGGAGCCTATCGCCGCCGAGAACAGCAAGAGAGTTAACCTGGGCATGGCCTTCAGACTTTGGGAGAAACCTTGGGTCCCACGTTAGCAGATCGACGGATGGGAATCAAGGCCAAGACCCAGAGACGCGAGGCTGTTCTACGGGAGGAAACAATTCGAAGATCATGACCTGCGGCACGGTCGCCAGGTCATAAATGTAGCCCGCGGGGACAGGAATCACGGTTTGGTTCAGGGTACCTTCCAAGAACCGCTGTCCTGATTCCGAATCCGATGGTACCCAATCCAGCACGATCTGGGAGGTCTCCGGCCGGAACAGGGTGAAAAGCACGGCCGAGCGAGGACTCGCGTAGACCAGTCGATACCGCTCCAACCCCTGGCCGGAGTCGCGGACCAGCCGTTTTACGATCGACTCCGCATACGCGGGCCCATAGGTAAGGTGGGGCACCCGAGCCTCGCCGAACAGCCAGTGGCCCTCCAACTGGATGTCGGGCGAGCGTCCCGCGGCCACCGCCTTCGCCGTAAACAGCTTGGTGGCCAGTTTGGCGGTGACCACGGCGTAGCGAACATGCTCCTGGCCCCGGCAGCTGGGGCAGATAGGTTCCATCGATTCCTCCTCTGACCGAGCACTCAGCCATCTCCCATCTCTGACACCCGGGAATCGGCTCAGAACCGCGGGACGCCGGCCGACATGGGCCACGAAATTGCCGTCGTCCCATGAGCTCATCACGCCATAGGCGTTTTCATAGGCCGTGGTATCGGTCACCTGGGTGGTCGGCGTCGGATTCGTTTCCGGGGTGTTCTCTCTAAGCCACTCCATCGCGCCGAACCAGGCCTCGCCGTGCAGGACCATGCTTTTTACCCGCGCGGTACTCTGCCATGGTGTGTGGGCCAGGCCGTAGGGCGCCAGGAATCCCGCTATGAGGACAACGACTAAAGAGGCGCGTTTCCACGTTCTGACGCGGATCGCAGGGAGTCCAACCAACCACCTGATGACGTCGTCTGCTGCGAGCGCAGCCATGAGCGCGATCAGAATAGGCGGGGCATAGTCGAAGTCGTGGGTGCGAAACCAGAGGAGGAAGAGCGCCCAACCGAATACGCTCACCATGAGTCCGAGCAGCTTCCTCGAGGGCGCTCGCGGGGACAGAAAGGCCAGAATCGGAGACAGCGCAGCGAGCACGCCCGGCACCCCGAACCGACTCCAGAGGTCGATCCAAAGAATGTCCCCCTGTTCCGCCACTCGGTTGCCGCGAACTCCCGTCATCGCTCCAAAAAAGTGTTGCCCCGTGGTCGAATAGATGAAGAACAGCGCGCAGGCTGCCAGGAAGACGGCCGTGGTAGCCAACACGGTCTGCCAGGGCCTGGCCAG
>CAYXSE010000319.1:0-3576 GCA_964466675.1 uncultured Rhodothermales bacterium
AGAAATCCATCGAGACTAAGCCGATTGGGTCGCGAGAGACTCCAGACGTTCTGCGAGGACTTTCTTGGGCGCAGTGCCGACCAGCTGATCGACAACGCGGCCGTCCTTGAAGAATAGAAGGGTCGGGATGGAGCGCACGTTGTACTGCATCGCGACCTGCTGGTTGTGATCCACATCCACCTTCCCAATCTTGGCCCGGCCTTCGAACTCGCTGGCCAGCTCCTCGATGACCGGTGCAATGATTCGGCATGGGCCGCACCACGCCGCCCAGAAGTCTACCAGCACAGGCTGGTCTGACGACAGGACTTCGTCCGAAAAATTCGCGTCTGTGAGTGTGATGTATTTGGGGTCGTCAGCCATTCAGGTACCTCCGATGTGTTGTTCTCTGCCCGGGTCCCGGCAATTCCGGACGAACGGGCCTTAGGTTCTTTCATTGCGTCGATTGTTACAGCGGCCCGATTCAAGTCTCGTGCCAAGTAACGGGGATTGCCAGCTCGTCAGTTCATGTATGAGCCAATGGCGGAATCGTAGATGTTTGCAAGCAATTCTGTCGTGCTGCTGACGACAGAATGACCGTTGACGCTGACATCCAGTCTTGATGCTTGCACCGATCCGATCTCCGTGATCGTGGTGCCGTTCTTGCCGGCGATGAGTTTCAGCTCTGGCAAGTCCTGGCGGGATAGGCTGAGAATGATTCTGGATTGTGCTTCTCCGTAGAGTTGCGTGTCCAGTCGGTGGTTCGCTTCTAGACTGATCTCAGCACCCAGAGTGCACGAGTAGATGCACGACTCGGCCAATGTGATGAGGAGGCCTCCATCGGAAACGTCGTGCGCGGACGCTACGTAGCCGGCTTGAATCGCAGCAAGGCAGGTACGCTGGACAGCCAGTTCTTCCTCGAGGTCGAGATGGGGTGCGTCGCCAGCCGTCGACCCGTGCATATAGGCCAAGTACTCGGAGCCTCCCAGCTCGTTGTCGTGCACCCAACCTCCTGGGCTGAGAAGGACTATCACATCTCCTTCCCGTTTGAAATCTGCGGTAGTGGCATGCCGATGGATATCTTCCACCAGACCCAGCATCCCTATCGTGGGGGTCGGAAAAACGGCGCCCTCCGGATTCTCGTTGTAGAATGAGACGTTTCCGCCCGTGACCGGGGTTCCCAATGCCCGGCAAGCGTCGGCCATGCCCGAAACGGCTTCCTTGAACACCCAGTACACTTCTGGTTTGTAGGGATTGCCGAAATTTAGGCAGTTGGTAATCGCCACGGGTAGCCCACCCGCGCAGACCACGTTCCGAGCCGATTCTGCCACCGCGATCTGAGCTCCTTTCCTCGGGTTCAGATAGACATAGCGCCCGTTGCAGTCTGTTTTGACCGCGATACCGCGGTCGGTGCCTTTTATTCTGATGACCGCCGCATCGGACGGACCGGGCCCCACGACCGTGTTGGTTCTAACCCTGGTGTCATATTGCTCGAACACCCATTTTTTGGAGGCGATGTTTGGAGCGGCCAGCATGGCTTCCAGCGATTGCTGGACGTCGCTCGGAGTGATATCCGGGAGATTGCTCAGGTCAAAGGCTCGCGTGGACTTCAGATAGGCGGGTCGTCGCGTCTCTCGATGGTACACCGGAGCCCCGCCGCCGAGTACCAGATGTTCGGCCGGGACATCTGCCACCAACTCGCCGTGCCAGTACACCTCGACGCGACCCGTATCGGTGACTTCGCCGATCTGGACCGCATGCAGATCCCACTTTTCGAAGACTGCCTCGACGGCCTCTTCGCGGCCTGGCTTGGTTACAAGAAGCATGCGCTCCTGGGACTCCGACAGCAGAACCTCGTACGGCGTCATGCCGGTTTCACGCATTGGAACTCGATCGACGTGAATAACCATCCCGACTTCTCCCTTGGCACTCATCTCGCAGGAAGAGCAGGTCAGGCCGGCCGCTCCCATGTCCTGGATTCCCACGAGCAGATCGGCCCGTATGACCTCCAGGGAAGCCTCCAGCAAGAGTTTCTCGGTGAAAGGGTCGCCGACCTGAACCGACGGACGCTTCGCTTCGCTAGCCTCGGATATTTCCTCGGAAGCGAACGTCGCGCCATGGATTCCGTCGCGGCCCGTGGCCGAGCCCACGATATAGACGGCGTTGCCAACCCCCTTAGCAATTGCGGAAGCTGTCGAACCAATCTCGACGACCCCGACGCTCATCGCATTGACTAGAGGGTTGCCCTCATAGGCCGGATCGAAGGACACTTCGCCCGCCACCGTAGGTACGCCGAACGAGTTTCCATAGTCACCGATGCCTCTGACCACGCCGTCAAAGAGGAAGCGCACCCGCGGGTTGTCCAGCGAACCGAACCTCAGCGAATTAAGAGAGCAGATGGGGCGAGCGCCCATGGTGAAGATGTCCCTCTGTATGCCACCGACTCCGGTGGCGGCGCCCTGATAAGGCTCCACGGCGGAGGGATGGTTGTGGGACTCGATCTTGAAACAAACGGCAATGCCATCGCCAATATCGACTAGGCCGGCGTTCTCTTCGCCCGCTTCGACGAGAACACGTTCGCCGTCTCGGGGCAGGGTCTTCAGTAGTGCAATGGAGTTCTTGTAGGAGCAATGTTCACTCCACATCACGGAATAGATGCCCAACTCCACGAAGGTCGGTACGCGACCCAGGCGCTCCAGGATCCACCCGTATTCTTCCTCGGTCAGGCCGTGCTCCTTGGCCAATGCGAGCGTGATCTCAGGTTCCAGGAGAGTTGTCGGCATGATATGATCCGGCTAGCGACGCGGCCCAAAGATACATCTGTTCCCCGTCCTCGGCCATGAAGAGTTGAGCCGTCCCCCGCAAACTCAGGATAAAGAGCGACCTCTTGGATGGCAGGTTTGTCTCGTTATGACATGCCATACTAGGACACGTCCCCGGACGCGTAGCGACGCAGGCAACCTCACCTCCTGCTCGATTTGAACCATACAGAAAAAGGCGCCCTTCCGCTTCGCGCGGAGGGGCGCCTTTAAAGAGACCCCGGCAACGACCTACTCTTCCACCACTTGGGCAGTACCATCGGCGCAACGGGGCTTAACTTCTCTGTTCGGAATGGGAAGAGGTGGATCCCCCGTGCAATAGTCACCGAGACCAAAATGTTGACATTGTACTTGTTCCGTAGCGTAAAGGGCGAAAGCTGAAATCGATCGAATCACAATAGTGTGAGTGCGAATCATGTAAATAGGCGGTTCTTAAGCCTCACGGGTAATTAGTACGACTCAGCTTAACGTGTTGCCACGCTTACACATATCGCCTATCAACGTCATAGTCTATAACGACCCGTAGGGGAAATCTCATCTTGCGGTTGGCTTCGTGCTTAGATGCTTTCAGCGCTTATCCAATCCGAACGTAGCTACCCTGCGATGCAGCTGGCGCCACAACAGGTACACTAGAGGTTCGTCCACTTCGGTCCTCTCGTACTAGAAGCAGATCCGCGCAAATTTCCAGCGCCCACAGCAGATAGGGACCGAACTGTCTCACGACGTTCTGAACCCAGCTCGCGTGCCGCTTTAATGGGCGAACAGCCCAACCCTTGGGACC
>CAYXSE010000320.1:0-3543 GCA_964466675.1 uncultured Rhodothermales bacterium
GTTGGAGCTGGGATTCTGAAAGTCCGCTAACCTGCTCCGACAGGGCGGCATAAGCGTCGGTTCTGTCCTTCTCGACAGATGACAGATGCAACTGAACCGCCTCCAGCGATTTACCCAAAGGAAGCACCATCTGCTGCATTTTCAGACGATTCTGCTCTCCCCGTTCGTCCGCCTGCGTTACCAAGTGTTCGAACTGAGTTCTAGCCAAACTGATGAACGACTTGCTGTTCTCATCCAGGGCACGGCGGGAAAGCGCGTCAATTTCCGTAAGCCACTGGGTTTGGGCCTCCTTCAACGCGGACACCTTCTCTCCTTCCGCTCTCTTTTCGACGATTCTCGCCGCCCGTTCAGCCGTCAAAGCCCGATCCAGGTGCGCCTTTTCGTCACGGAGCGCTCTGATATCCGTGTCCAACTCTTCCACGCGCTCCGTCCGATCTGCTAGAGCAGCAGTCAGCACGGCCGACCTGGACCGCAATATCAGCCAGGTCATCACCCCACCCATAAGGGCGGCAGAAAAGATCATCGCCAGGGTTCCAGTCAGGTCCACTCGGATCGTTGTGGTTCGTAAGACAACATCATGGACCAACCTACCACACACCACTGACACCCAACTGTCACACCATCGGAGGCAATGATCCGAAAAAACGCCGCCTCCAAACTTGGAGGCGGCGCTAAAGGCCTGGCGTCAAGCCGATGATCGGACCCCTCTTCCGATCATTGCGCCCGTCTCCTCACCTGAGGTGGACAGTCAAATGTCCACCTCAGGTCCATAGTTCAAAAATCTTTGAGTGGACGTTCCTGGAATTGTCGGATCCGACCGTGATATCTCGGAGGCGAGGTCTCCCGAGCGACTAGTCGGTCTTCGCAATCACAGACGGCTCAGTTCCTCCAGGAGAGGCGACCGAAATAGTCTCCCGCGGCCGGCTCGCCTGCTGAAGTTGCGCTGCCTGATCGAACATCGGGGCTCGGTCCACGCCGACTCTCTGCCAGACCGGAGGCCCGTGTGTGCCTGTCGCTACAGTTGACCGTTGTCCCGGGACCACTTCGCCCGGCGCTGGAAAGATCACCGCCTGTTGCGCAGCTTGGAATTGGATCGCCTGCGCCGGTGCATGCGGCATTTGGCGGGAAGGCCGTGGGGTAACCCCGCGACGCTCCGGCATATTCGCGAGCACAGGCTCGCTGATAAATGTAGACGCAGCGATGCCCCCTCCCATTCCACCAAAAAGGACCGTGCTGCCTGTCAGAATAATATACCGAGCGATTCTGCCGGGCCATTGCAGACCATCCGCAGCTTCTCCCCTTCTAACGATATCCAGCATCCCGTCGTAAATGCCGTAGATGGTGAGATAGATATACTTCGGGATCGGATCCAGGTAGTCGACCCCAGCCCTTGTAGCGCCTCCGAAGGGGACGTAGGTGACGAACAGGTCAAAAGCCATCACCAGGAGTGCCGAAATGAGCCCAACCCTGGCACCTAGAAGGAGTCCCCTTGTACTTTCCAAGGCGTCACCATTTGCCCTCGCCTGAAGCGTGCCCGCCACAAACCCACCAAGAACGACTCCCAGGCATAGTAGCCCGTTCACCGACCGAAGTGGCGATATCGACATGACCAAGACGACAATCACGCCTGTGATTAGCGGTCCCAAGGCGTTCCCTGAATGCGCGAGAAAGGATGTTCTGGCGAAACCTTCTCGCTGATGTACAACGGAAACCGGGTCTGGAGGCAACCCCTCGTGCTAGGTATTCCATAGACAAATAAAGACGAAGAGTGTTCACGAATCAACTTTTTTCTTTCGTACAGGCTCAAATCATGGTCGATTGGAGTTAGTGACGCGTGGCCAAGCGCTTTCACGTCTACGTAATTGAACTCTCTCCGGATGTGCTCAGCCGGCGTCGGTTTCAGCTCCGAAACCCCTTG
This sequence comes from uncultured Rhodothermales bacterium, assembly GCA_964466675.1. GTDB lineage: Bacteria > Bacteroidota > Rhodothermia > Rhodothermales > UBA10348 > CAYXSE01. Next base: position 1,919 of record CAYXSE010000320.1, read on the forward strand.
TTTCGCGAGGGAAAACCATGTGCCTATGTTGGCAGTTCAGTCCGCACACCGGACGTTCGCTTCGACCAGCACAAAGAGGGGTATCGAGGAAACCGATATGTACGGGAGTTCGGAATCCGGCTCCTTCCCGAGTTGGTGGAGCGGTACAATCCCATTCCAACCCGCGCGGACGCTGAAGAGTTGGAAGAATACCTGGCCGAGCGGCTAAGGTCTGAAGGCTGGGGAATCTGGCAGGGGTAGCCAGCCTACAGCAAGGTGACCCGCTTCTGCATCCCCCGGGGCGATTGTTGGGCGTGCTTCGATCCAGGAATCGGCCAGATTCAGTCCGGAGATCTCTCTGGTCTGCCGATGCAAAGTCACCAACTGGTCTTCGCGAAAGGGCGCCGAAGGGCGTCGCCTCGATCAGATCATTCTTGCCCAGCAAGCGCAAGGGCACCGTCTCTCTCTCAAGCCACGCTCTGGCGCCTCCTTAATGAACTGGGCTACAGCATGCAGTCCAATCGCAAGACACGGGAGGTGTCGGATCATCCGGACCGCAATGCCCAGTTCGAATTCATCAACGCGACAGCAACGGAGTTTCTTGAGCGGGGACAGCCGGTCATCTCGGTCGATACGAAGAAGAAACAGATGATCGGCAATTTCAAGAATGCCGGAAAGGAATGGCAGAAGAAGGGCGAACCGGTTGAGGTTAACATGCACGATTTTCCGGACCGTGTCCCTGGAAAGGTGATTCCCTATGGGGTGTACGATCTTGGGCGGAGCGAGGGGTGGGTCAGTGTGGGCATCTCGCACGACACGGCAGAGTTCGCCGTCGAATCGATTCGTCGATGGTGGGAGCAGATGGGTCGCCGTGCCTATCCGGAGGCCACCGACATCACGGCAAACTGGCGCGGTCGGCCCCTCGTCAGCGTATGGCCGTGGTGGAATTGATTGCGGCCACCCGCACGGCCAAAGGCCTTCAGGTTCACTCAGAGTTGGATGACGCGGCCTATTGTGCATAACCCCTTAGTCGCGGCCTTTTTGTGGTTCTGGCGGAAGCGACAGTCGGTGGGGCAGTGGACATCCGTCGGTGGACGTGACGACATAGCAGGATCTAGAGCCGGTATTTCAGGGTCCGACGCACGCAGCCCAAGATACGAAACGAACATGTGCGGAGCATATGTGCCATCTGCGCATCAAGGACCTCTTTCGTCGCGTTGGTCGAATTCACCCCCGCGACTGAAGTCGGGGGCTCTCTTCTCCTATCCCTTCGTAGGGTGAGGCCGCCTGCCGCAGCCGGACAAAATCTCCCGGGCGTGTAGGTGGATACCTGACAGGTGAATTCCTCTCACCTGGCCGCGCTTTTTACGCGTCCACTTTCGACGCCTGCTGCTGTACTTTTTAGCCTCGACCGACAGAGTTCGGAACGTGTTATGAGAATGCTGCCCGAATTTATCATGCAATAGTACCCGCCCCCACCTACTGCGAACTAAACTAAACCCCCACACCCGGCGTTGCCTAGCCCCTACACGCGGAGCCCTTGACGTGTCATACTTTCTGGTCGGGCGAGTTGATTGAACCAGGCCAATCGCGGCAAACCACGGGCTGCTTGTCAGCCCAGCTCCAGTAAAGTCTGGGGCGGTGCT
>CAYXSE010000321.1:0-3542 GCA_964466675.1 uncultured Rhodothermales bacterium
CTCCCAGCAGGTTGCCGGCTCTATTGTGGTCCTGGAAAAGCGGTAGAGCCGCTTCGTAATTCCCCAGACGGAAATATGCGTTTGCGGCGTAGAATCGAGCAAGATCGCCGGCATCCGTCCCCCCGAACTCATCCACAATGTCCAGCAGACCTACGAAGCTGGCGGTTCCGTCTAACGAAGTCTGGAACGAGCCCCCTTCATACGCGGCTACGGCGCCACTCATCTGATCCAGGGCCTCTTGCTGATTGGCGGCCTGCATGAAAGAGGCGGCAACAAACGCCAGTACCACCAAGACGACAGCCGCCGCTCCGGCGTAGAAATACGTCCGGTACTGATCTACCAGATCCAAAAGACGGGCGTACGCGGTTACGACTTTGTCTTCACGGAGCTCTTGGCGGCGTGAAATTTTGCGAGTCGGTCTAAGGGTCGACATGTGGGGCTGGATTCGTGGCCACAACTACGGGTTACATAAGCCGAATAATTTAACCGCATCCTTCCGGCCATACAATCGGTGTCGCGGCTTTAGCAGAGTCTTCCAAAGGTCCGGCTCCGGTCTCAAAAGGAGGCGGATTGCGTCCGGACAAGTTTGCTCAAATCTTTGCAACATCGCGCGCTCCTGATCTCGACTTTTGGGGTTGGTATCTTGAACACCATCACTCGACACACCACCATGGCTATTCGGCTGGGTATCAACGGATTTGGCCGCATAGGCCGCCTTGTTTTTCGTTCCATTCTTGAGCGCACCTCGGATGATTTCGACGTGGTCGCCGTAAACGATCTGACGGACGCACGCACGCTGGCGCACCTCTTTAAGTATGATTCCGTCCACGGACGTTATGGCGGGTCTGTCGGAACGTACGGAGATGGCCTGGAAATCGATGGTGATCGATTCAAGGTCCTCAGCGAACGTGATCCCGCGAAGCTCCCCTGGGGAGAACTCGGCGTGGACGTCGTCGTCGAGTCCACCGGCTTCTTCCGGACGCGCGACAAGGCGGCCCTCCACCTGCAAGCGGGCGCCAAGAAGGTGGTCATTTCCGCTCCAGCTTCCGGCGCGGTCGACGCGACGGTTGTCATGGGCGTGAACGATCATCTCCTGAGCGGCGAGGAGGAGGTCATCTCCAACGCCAGTTGCACCACCAACTGCCTGGCCCCGATGGTGAAGGTCTTGGACGACGCTTTTGGGCTTACCAAGGGATTCATGACCACGGTTCACGCCTATACCTCCGACCAACGCATCCAGGACGCTCCTCATAGCGATCTTCGTCGGGCCCGCGCCGCGGCCGTTTCCATCATCCCGACCACCACAGGAGCGGCAAAAGCGGTCGGCCTGGTTCTCCCTCATCTGGCTGGACGGCTGGACGGATTCGCCTTGAGGGTGCCCATTCCAAATGGCTCGCTGACGGATCTTGTGGCCGTACTCGGGCGCGATGTGACCGTAGACGAAGTCAACACCGCCATGAAGGCCGCTTCGGAAGGCTCCCTCAAGGGCATCATGGAGTACTCCGAGGAGCCGTTGGTATCTATCGATATCATCCACAATCCACACTCCAACATCTTCGATTCGATGTCAACCATGGCATCCGGCAGCCTCGTCAAGGTGGTGGGCTGGTACGACAACGAGTGGGGCTACGCGAGCCGGACCGTGGACGTGGTCAAGAAGCTTTGGGAGCTATCCTGACGGATGGCTAAGCTTCGCCTCGAAGACCTGGCCGTCTCGGGCCAGCGGGTCCTGGTCCGAGTAGACTTCAATGTGCCGCTCGACGGGACTTCGGTCACGGATGACACGCGCATCCGCGCCGCCATCCCGACCATCGAGTCCATCGTGAGTCGCGGTGGCAAGGCTATTCTCTGCGCCCATCTCGGCCGGCCAAAGGGTGAAGTGAATCAGAAGTACACGCTGGCGCCCATCGCGGGTCATCTCGCCACGCTCCTGGGGCAACCAGTGCAATTCGTGCCGAGTCTGGTGGGTGACGCGGCTACCTCCATCACGAGGGACATGCAGCCCGGTGACATCCTGCTGCTTGAAAACACGCGGTTCGACCCGCGAGAAACCCGCAACGATCCGGCATTGGCATCGGAACTGGCCGGCCTTGCAGACCTGTACGTCAACGACGCCTTTGGGGCGGCACATAGGGCGCACGCGTCTACAGAAGGTGTGGCGCACAAGATGCGAAAGGCCGCGATGGGCCTTCTGGTGGAACGCGAGGTAGCGTATCTGGGGCGACTGCTCTCGGGGCCTCAGGCCCCCTTCGTCGCCGTCCTGGGAGGAGCCAAGGTTTCGGACAAGATCGGAATCATCGAACAGCTCCTGGATAAGGTGGACGCACTGCTCATCGGAGGCGCCATGAGCTACACTTTTCTGAAGGCTCAGGGACACCACGTAGGTACCTCGCTCGTGGAGGAAGACAAGTTGCCAGTCGCACTCGACCTGTTGGAGCGAGCCGCCGGGCGGATTCACCTGCCAACCGATCATATTGTTGCCGATCGATTTGCGGCCGACGCCGCCACGCGCGTTGCTGGACCGGGTATCCCCGAGGGATGGATGGGTCTGGACATTGGCCCGAACACTATTGACGCCTACAAGAGTGTTATCGCCTCCGCCAAGACCGTCGTGTGGAACGGTCCGATGGGTGTCTTCGAAATGCAAGCCTTCGCCGCGGGTACCAAGGCCGTCGCGCATGCGCTGGCCGAAGCCACGGACAACGGATGTCTGTCTGTCGTGGGTGGAGGCGATTCTGTTGCCGCCATCACCCTGGACGGATATCAGGATCGCATCAGCCACGTCTCCACAGGAGGCGGTGCGATGCTGGAGTTTCTCGAAGGCAAGGTTTTGCCCGGAATCGAGGCGCTGAGCGACGCTTGAGCGCCCCCGGGCACCTTCTCGCCGGTTTCTGCGTAGAGCGCCCCAGATGACTACAGACATCGTAAAGGCAGTTTCACTTGGGAAGACCTACGCCGGCGGAATCCGCGGACGGCCGGTTCACGCGCTCAAGGATTTCACGCTTTCAGTCCAACCCGGAGAGGTTTTTGGGCTCCTGGGACCGAATGGAGCCGGCAAGACCACGTTCATCAAGATCCTTCTCGGCATCATTGCGCCCACTCACGGTTCCGCGACTCTCCTTGGCCGCCCCGTGTCCGATTATTCCGCCCGGACCCGGGTTGGCTATCTGCCGGAGCAGCATCGATTTCCGGGGCACCTGACGGCGAACCAGGCGCTTGATCTCTACGCCCGCCTGGCCGGCATGGATACCGCGGAAAGAAGGTCAGAAGCAGAACGTCTCATGCTGAGGGTTGGGCTGGCAGATTGGGGCGATGTGCCCACCAAGAAGTTCTCGAAGGGCATGATGCAGCGGCTGGGGCTCGCCCAGGCCCTGATGGGAAACCCGGCCCTTGTGGTCCTGGATGAGCCCACCGACGGTGTCGACCCCATCGGCCGGCGCGAGATCAGGGAGATCCTCTCCTGGCTCCGAAATCAGGGGACGACCGTCTTTCTGAACTCTCACCTCCTGTCCGAGGTCGAGATGATCTGTACGCGGGTCGCC
>CAYXSE010000322.1:0-3539 GCA_964466675.1 uncultured Rhodothermales bacterium
AACATGGCGCGCCCCGATCCAGTTTTTGCTGGATCGGGGCGCTTTTGTACCGCGTACGGGATTTGAACCCGTGTTACCGCCGTGAAAGGGCGGCGTCCTAACCCCTAGACGAACGCGGCATGGTTCGACCCTCGAAAGGGCCTTGTCGGGTCCCGGCGGCTTCCACCACCGCGACGACCTTCGGGGTGACCGAGGGGAATCGAACCCCCGACCTCCAGGACCACAACCTGGCGCTCTAACCGACTGAGCTACGACCACCGAATATCGACAGAAAATAAATATACTCGTGCCTGCCCCGGACGAACAATAGCCAAACCCGTCAGGACGGTTGAGGATTCTTGAAATCTGACGCAGGTCTCCCTCATCGGATCACGGCGACCCTCCCATAAGAGGTGCCCTGGCCGCTGTCCCCTACCGCGATCACGAGGTACACACCGGAAGGAACAAGGCTCCCGTTCCGATCTTTCCCATCCCACCGGGCTCGCCCCCCTCGCGTCGAAAACGAGGCGACCAGGGACCCGCCAGGCGTCATAATTCTAACCTGCGCGGACTCGACCAAGCCCTCAATGAAGATCTCGGTGTCACCCGTTCGGACCGGATTCGGGTAGACAAACAGCTCTCCGCTTTTTTCGGCCGGCGCGATGGCCTCTCCCTGGAAGGTCAGCATGCCTGCTTCCGTAGCAAAAAACACCTCGCCGCTAGCAGGATTTACCTCTACGGACAGCACTTTGTCTGAGAAGAGGGGCGAGTTGTCGGCCGAAAAATGACTGACCAGGTCGTACCCCCCCTCCACCGACTCGATCAACCAAGCCCCATCGTCGCTGGCCACCCAAAGCCGGTTGGCAGGATCTACGGCCAAGTCGTTTACCTGAAGTCCGAACAGGGCGAAGACTCCTCTTCCTCGATCTGCCCATTGCGGCCAAATGGCGCGCGCGGAGGGGTCTGAAGCCACAACACCGGTATTGATGAAGTAGGCCAGCCCGCTGTTTGTGCCCACCCACATGAGTCCGTCCCGGTCTTCCGCTACCGACGTCACACCAACGTCTGGCAATCCGAGGCCCGCAGCGCCCTTCTCGTCGAAAAAACGGAAGCGGTCGTCCGACGGGTCGGTGAGGGACGACCCGGAATCAACTACCAGAAGCCCGCGGACGACGTTGAAGTTGTTCTCGTTGCGGACAATGATCCACTTCTGATCGAAAGAATCGCTCAAGATTCGCCCATAGGCTGTGGAACTGGCCGTCAGACCCTCTCCGAGATAGGAATCGAAGCCGATCCAATCTCCCGATTCCATTCTCGCGTGCAAGGGCTTCGCGCTCGCTCGCGTGGTCACCCAAAGATTGGCGTCCGCGTCGGCATCCAACCCGCCCACTATCACAAAATCCGTCGTCCCGGGTGCGGGCTCCAACGAGGAGTTCGCCACACCAAACACTTGCACCGCCCCGCTTGCGTCGACTTGCACGACCCCTCCGCCTTCCGACCCGGCCCATCCATTGCCCCGACTGTCCGTGGCGATACGGGTGTACCGGCTGGTGCCTACCAACGAAGGTTGGGTCCCTCCTGAGTAGGTGGTCCACATCCCGTCAGGAGACAAGCGGTGGAACCCGGAACCCGCCTCTATCGATCCACCAGCCCACAGCGATCCGTCGGGGGCGAAGGCCAGATCGGAAAACTGACTCTCGGAAGGCCCATCTGGCACTATCGATTGTGAAATCGTCAGCGCCCCCCCTCCTTGCTGAGGCTCGTCCGAGACCAGAAGGCCCCCGGCTGCATCCCCAATCCAGAGCCCTCCTCCCGCGCGCGGAACGACATCAACGGGATCCTGAAATCCTGGGAGTTGCAGGACCTGGGCCTGCCCGCCGGGCTCCACCACGAAAAGACTGAAGCGCTCAGTCCCGTATAACCTAGACGGAGTGGCCACCAGGCTGGACACACCCGCGGAAGAAACGAACTTGCGGTTGTAGACGCCCCCAGGCGCTCGGACAAACAGGTCCGTTGTGGTACCGACGTAAAGCTGACCGTCGAACCACTCGACGGCCACGGCATCATCTTGTTGGGTGATGAACCCAGCAGTCTCCGTCGACCAAGCCGCGGGATCCTGAAGATTCGCCGCGGAGAGAGGGGCACTGGCCACGCCCTCCGCCGTCGCAGCCCAGAGGCGGGCCTCGCCGTCATCTCCCGGGGCAACGGCAACGTCATTCACTGCAATAGCCGCTGAAAAACCACCCAGACGCGTGTAAGCATCCCTGACCTCGGTCCGAACGGGGTCGAAAATGACAACGCCGAAATCCGTGGAAACGAGCAGGGAATCTCCACGGACCGCGATGCGATTGATGCCTCGGGACGAAAATTGAGAAGCCCTTTGAATATCTCTGAAGGTCGTCACGACTCCCGTCGAGGGATCGAGACGATCGAGAACTCCGTCTCCATAGCCGATCCATACGACACCGCGAGCCGGATCTACTGCGATGGTATTCGTCTCGACGCTGAAGAGGCCCTCGACGACGGAATACCGCGTGACAACACCGGTGCTTGCCTCGAAGCTGAAGACTCCGCCCGTCGTGGCCGCCCAAACGGATGCCCCATCGCTGGAGATGGCCTGGACAGAACGAAAGGAGGTGTGCGCTTGCCAACCCTCAAGATTGGACTGGGCGAGCGCCGGCTGGCCTGCGACCCACGCCAACAACGCCAGCCAATACATGGTCCTGCGCGGGTTCTTGAACATCGAGGTCATGCTAGGAATCGATTTGGCCAAGAAGACTCACCATCTCTATCGCAGCCGCCACCGCCTCGGAACCCTTGTTCCCAATCTTCGGGCCGGAGCGGTCGAGAGCCTGCTCCACGGTATCGGTGGTGACCACGCCAAAAATAACGGGGATACCTGTTTTCAGTCCCACCTGAGTCACTCCCCTGGCCGCTTCGCCCGCGACCAGATCATAATGTGATGTGGCACCCCGAATGACCGCACCCAGGGCTATTATGGCATCGAATCGCCCCGTGGCGGCCAAGCCCTGAGCAACCAGAGGTATCTCGAAGGCGCCCGGGCACCTCGCGACGGTTACAGCCGCCATGTCCGCCCCTCGATGCCGTAGCTCATCAAGGGCACCGGTCAGAAGTCTGTCGGTAATGAATTCGTTAAATCGACTGACAACGATCCCGAACCGGGCCTCACCGGGAGTCATCCTTCCCTCTAGTTCCTTCATTTCGGCTCGTGTGACGTCGACATCTAAAGACAGCGCTCCATCACGCAGGTTCACCTCCGGTTGTTCCGTCCGGGGGATTCGGAATGCCCCTCGAAGGGCCCGAACCTTGTTCCAGTTGACACCCGTACCGCGTGCCATGAGATTTCTACTATTCCTGGCCTTGATACTCGTTTCTGGCTCCCCCGCGCATGGGCAGCGCGGGCCGGAGCCGGATTCGACTTACGATGGCATCATCGACCGGGCCCGGGACCTGGATCCACTCAACAGCCTTCTCGTGTGGCATCGGGACTCTTTGGTTGTCGAGGAATACTTTCGCGGAATGAGCGCGAATCGCGCGGT
>CAYXSE010000323.1:0-3519 GCA_964466675.1 uncultured Rhodothermales bacterium
GCGCCCGCCTTCTCGACGGATTCGGTGGACTTCCCGAGGGTGGCCAGGTTCAAAACGGAGCTTCTCCGCAAGGCCTACGAGGCTTTCGGGGCCGGTGAGTCCGTCATTCATCCCAGCCTCTACGAAGTTTTCTGTCGCAAGCACGCCGCCTGGTTGGAAGACTACGCGCTGTTCGGATCGATCAAGGACGAGCAGGGCGGCGTGGAGTGGACGCAGTGGCCCAGGCCATTGGCGATGCGGGATCCGGAGGCCCTGGCCGCTTTCGCGCAATCGCATGAATCCGACGTGGACATGCGCCGGTTCTGGCAGTTTTTGTTCGACAGGCAGTGGTCGTCTCTGAAGGCGCGATGCAACGAGTTGGGCGTTGCAATTTTCGGAGACCTCCCGATCTACGTAGCACAGGACTCGGCCGATGTCTGGTCCGCGCCCCACCTCTTTCAACTGGATGAAACCGGAAAGGCCATCGTCGTGGCCGGGGTCCCACCTGACTACTTCAGCGAGACCGGTCAGCGTTGGGGCAACCCGATCTACCGGTGGGACGCCATGGAGCGGACGGGTTACGACTGGTGGCGCCGCCGCATGACCCGGATCCTGGAGCAGGTCGACCTGGTCAGGATGGACCATTTCCGAGGTTTCGAGGCCTACTGGGAGGTGCCGGCTTCGGAGGCGACTGCCGTCAAAGGTCGCTGGGTCAAAGGTCCGGGAGCCGAACTTTTCGATGCGCTTACCCAGCAACTCGGCCCGCTCCCCGTCATTGCCGAGAACCTCGGCGTGATTACCGATGAGGTGACCGATCTCATGAAACGTTTCGGCTACCCCGGAATGGCCATTCTGGAGTTCGCGTTCGACGCCGGGCCTGAAAACATCTTCCTGCCGCACAACTACACAGAGGACCTCGTCGCCTACACGGGCACCCACGACAACGACACATTCGTCGGCTGGTGGACAGAGGCTCAGCAGAGCACGCAGGACGCGGACGCTATCCAGGAGGCAAGAGACTATTGCCGCCGTTACCTCTGTGCGGACCCGGGATCGGAGATCCATTGGCAGGCCATCCGCTCTCTTATGGGATCGGTGGCCAGCACGGTGGTCACACCCATGCAGGACATCCTCGGGCTGGGATCCGAGGCTCGGTTCAACACTCCAGGGACGACCGGAGGCAATTGGGGCTGGCGCCTGGCCCCCGATACGCTGACCCCGCCCTTGGCGGCAAGGCTGAAATCACTCACTGCCCTTTTTGGCCGAGCCTAGCTGCGCACTGCTCTTGCGCCGAACACGGTCACGGAGATTCCGGGCAACAGAACGGTCTTTCCGGGGCCCAGAACGGCGTTCGAAACAGAGAGGTCGCTGGCCAGCACCATCGTCCATTCTGAAGGACGGCCTTCACGCGGAGGTGGCATGTTAAAGTTGACCGAGTTCTCAGCGGCGTTGTAGCACACCAGGAAGGAGTCGTCTGTCACAGTCCTGCCATCGCTATCCCGGTCCCCAATGGCGTCCCCGCGGAGGAGCATGCCGATGGTCCGGGCTTCCGAGGCGTTCCAATCGGGGCTCTCCATTTTTCGTCCGGAGGGGTGCCACCAGGTGACATCTCGATAGCCCGCATCATTCGGAGCGCCGGTCAGGAAGCTGTGGCGCCGAAAGTTCGGGTGCGCCTGCCGGAACGCGATCACTTCGCTCAGGAAATCCTGAAACGTGCTGTCTCCATCGTACCAGTCGTACCAGCTGATCTCGTTGTCCTGGCAGTACGCGTTGTTGTTGCCCGCCTGCGTTCGGGAGATTTCATCCCCGCCAAGAAGCATGGGTACACCCTGGGAGAGTAGCATCGTGGCGGCAATCGCCTTCTTCCGCGAATTCCGGCGACCTAAAACCGCCCGGGATTTCGTGGGGCCCTCCACACCGCAGTTGGCGCTGTAGTTAGCGTCGGTCCCGTCTCGCCCGTCTTCCCCGTTGGCCGCGTTCACCTTGGTTTCGTAGCTGACCAGATCCTCCAGTGTGAAACCGTCGTGGGCCGTCACAAAGTTGATCGAGGCTACCGGTCGCCGCCCCGAGTTGCTGTAGAGATCGCTGGAGCCCGAGATACGAGTCACGAAATCGGCCAAAACGCCTCGGTCCCCTCGCCAAAACTTCCTCACGGTGTCCCGATACTGGGCGTTCCACTCCGTCCACTGCCAAGGGAACGACCCCACCTGGTAGCCCCCAGGCCCGACATCCCATGGCTCGGCGATGAGCTTCACGCGGCTGAGGACGGGGTCCTGCTGGATCACCTTGAAGAAGGCGGACATCATATCCACCTCCCACACATCCCGCGCCAGCGCGGCGGCCAGGTCGAATCGAAAACCGTCAATGTGCATCTCCTCCACCCAGTAGCGGAGGCTATCCATGATCAGTTGGAGGACGTGCGGATTCCCGGTGTCCAGCGTGTTCCCGGTCCCGGTGTAGTCGATCAGGTACCGCCGATCGGTCGGGTCGATTTTGTAGTAGGCTAGATTGTCGATGCCCCGGAAGGACAGGGTCGGGCCCAGTTGGTTACCCTCACCGGAGTGGTTGTAGACCACGTCCAGGATGACCTCGAAACCCGCCTCATGCAGTCGCCGGACCATGGTCTTGAACTCCTGGACCGCGCGTTCCGGCTTGGTGGCATAAGACGGTTCTGGAGCGAAAAAAGAGAGCGTGTTGTAGCCCCAGTAGTTCGACATCCCCAGTTCGATCAGCCGCGGCTCAATCGCCTTCGCCTGGATCGGGAGGAGCTGGATCGTGGTGACGCCCAGCTTTTTCAGGTGCTGCAGCACCGATTCGTGGGTCAGGCCGAGGTAGGTGCCGCGCTCGCTAGCGGGGACGTCCGGATGCAGTTTGGTGCATCCGCGCACATGCGTCTCGTAGATGACGGCGCGGCCCAGCGGAATCTGTGGTCGATCTTCTTCGCCCCAGTCGAAGTCATCATCCACGACCCGGCCGAGCGGCGCGTACCCGGCGCTGTCCCGCGGGTTGAAGGACAAATCGGCGTCCTCGGAGCCGGGCACATAACCAAAGAGCGAGTCGTGCAGGACCGCCTCTCGGCCAATCGCCCGAGCGTAGGGGTCGATGAGCACCTTACTGGAATTGAACCGGTGCCCCGCGGCCGGATCGTGCCTCCCGTGGACGCGAAATCCATAGAGCTGACCCGTCGAAAGGCCGTCCAGGTAACCGTGCCAGATGGGCCCCGTCCGCTCCAGAAGGGAGAAGGTCAGGGAGGGCTCTGAATCGCTGGCGGAGTCGAACAGAACCACCTCGATCTCATCCGCATGCGCACTGTAGAGGGCAAAATTGACGCCCGCTCCGTCGAGGGTGGCCCCTAGTGGATAGGGTTTGCCGGGGCGGACGAGGATGGGAATGGAGGGCAAGGCGTTCTGGTGCTACTGGACATCGCGGCGCGAATATAGAGTCTGGGCCACCCGTATCTTCGGGCGACTTCTCTCAACCCTCTCGACAAGCATGCCCTGGCTGAACAAAACGGATGTGGAACGCTGGCAGGCGGGCGTG
>CAYXSE010000324.1:0-3475 GCA_964466675.1 uncultured Rhodothermales bacterium
AAGTCAGCCCCTTAGGTTTGTCTACCAAGAGTACGGACGCATCCCAATTTTCCGGGATCTCCTGAATCCCGAAAACAGGCGGCATCACGACGGGGCTACTCATCATCCGGGCTCTCGCGCTCGACGCGAATCCTGGAGAACAAATCGTCCATTTTTTGCGCCTGGTGGAGGGTGTCATCCAGAAAAAAGCGGATCTCCGGCACCTTTTTCAGCTGATTTCGGATTCTGGCAGCCAGGGCCTTTCTGATGCGCGGATTGAGCTCTTCGAGGCGCGCAATGGAGTCGACCCGCTCTGAATGATCGGCCCCAAGAACACTGACGTACACGTAGACGATACCTAGATCCTTCGTGGTTCGAGCTCCAGTGACCGTTACCATTCCCCTCAGCGGCTCGCTGAAATCAGCTAGGAGGAGATTCGCGATCTCTCGCTGCAGGAGTCGACCGACCCTTTCAGTTCTGATACTCATGACAGACGGCACGGCTCAGTCGGCCGAGCTAGAATTCGAGCTTCCTCTTGGTCTCCACGATCTCGTAGGATTCGATCTGGTCGCCAACTTTTATGTCGTTGAAGTTCTCGATGCCCATTCCGCATTCGTAGCCGTTCTGGACCTCGCGAACATCATCCTTGAAACGCCTCAGTGAAGCGAGTGCTCCTTCGTAAATCACCACGCCGTCTCGAATCAGATGCACTCGATCGCTTCGCTTGATCGTGCCTTCTACGACGTAACAGCCGGCAACCATTCCGATTTTCGGGACCTTGAAGGTCTCCCGGACTTCCGCCGTACCCAGGATTTTTTCTGACCGTTCCGGAGAAAGAAGGCCTTCCAAGGCGTCCCTCACCTCTTCAATGGCGTTGTAGATCACAGAGTAGAGTCGGATGTCGATCTCTTCCTGCTCGGCCAACGCTCGAGCTGTAGGTGCCGGCCGCACCTGGAATCCAATGATGATGGCGTCGGAGGCCGAGGCCAGCATGATATCGCCGTCGTTGATCGCACCGACGCCCTTGTGGACGATGTTGACAGCAACTTCGGCGGTGGACAGCTTCAAGAGTGAATCCGCGACGGCCTCGACAGAACCACCGACGTCCGCTTTCACGATGAGGTTCAGTTCCTTGAAATCTCCAAGCGCCAGACGACGACCGATCTCGTCGAGGGTGATGTGCTTGTGTTGTCTCAGAGACTGCTCGCGCTGAATCTGATGCCTCTTCTGGGCAATCTCGCGCGCGTCACGCTCGTCGTCCACGACCAAGAAGGTATCGCCCACATCGGGTGCTCCTGGCAAACCGGAGACCAATACGGGGCGGGACGGTCCGACATCGTCGACACGACTATCGCGCTCGTCGTACATCGCACGAACGCGGCCCGAGTAGGCGCCGGATACGAAGATGTCGCCCACTTTGAGCGTACCGTTCTGAACGAGAACCGTCGCCACATTGCCCCTTCCTTTTTCCAGACGGCTTTCGATGACCACGGCCACCGCGTTTCGATCGGGATTCGCCTTCAGGTCAAGCAGCTCGGCTTCAAGCAGCACCTTCTCCAGAAGGTCGTCTACCCCCTCACCCGTGTGAGCGGAAACCATGGAGCACTGGACCTTACCCCCATACTGCTCAACAAGAACGTTCTGGTCGGCCAGTTGCTGCTGAACCCGCGGAATATTTGTATCTGGCTTGTCAATCTTGTTGATCGCTACGACTATGGGCACGTCGGCGGATCGAGCGTGATTGATCGCCTCTATGGTCTGAGGCATCACGGCGTCGTCCGCGGCAACAACCAGGATAACGACGTCTGTTACTTGAGCGCCTCGAGCGCGCATGGCTGTGAAAGCCTCATGGCCAGGCGTGTCCAGGAAGGTCATACTCCGACCATCAGCGATTTCGACGCTATAGGCGCCGATATGCTGAGTGATGCCTCCGGCTTCCCCAGCGACCACATTCGCCTTCCGGATATGGTCCAGCAGCGACGTCTTTCCGTGATCGACGTGGCCCATCACGGTGACGACAGCGGCGCGGGGCTTCAGATCTGCGGGATCATCCTCCTCAATTTCAACCTCGGCATCCTCGAAGTCAGTAATGAACTCGACGGTGTACCCGAACTCGTCGGCGACAATCGTTATGGTATCCGCGTCCAGACGCTGGTTTATCGACACCATCATGCCCGCAGAAAAAAGCGTGCTGATGACTTCGGTAACCTCAACATCCATCAGGCTGGCGAGCTCTCCGGTAGCCACAAACTCAGTGACTCGGAGCACGCCTTCCTCTTCGCGACGCCTGGCAACCTCTCGATCTCGATCGGCCGCCCGTTCATCCCTTCTCGCCCGGCGACGGCGCTGACGAGCGCGGCTCGCGCCCTGCTCCAACTCCCTCAGCGTGTCCTGAAGCGTCTTCTCTACTTCGGAATGATCGACATTGGCTCCCTTGGCCTTCGTTGGACGGGCCTTTTTCTTCTTGGCGGCGCGGCCGGCAGGGGTCGGTGGAGCATCCTTCTTGGTGATGCGCTTGCGCTTCTTCTTGCGGCCGTCATCCTGCTGACGAACGGCAGCCAAGTCGATCTTGCCAAGCACCTTGGTGCCGGTGAGTTTGTACCGATCCGCAGCCATCAGGCTCGCTGGATCTATGACCTCACCGGGACTGGTCTCCGCACCGTTGGACGGTTTCAGGTCGGCCGCGGGCGCGTCCGGGGCAACACCTTCTAGATTAGGCTCGAGACCGACCGGTTCCGATTCAACCTCGGCAACCGCTTCGTCGGCGGGGGCGCTTTGGGCCTCGGCCTCATCGGCTTCCGTCTCGGCTTCGGCTTCTGTCTTGGCTTCCGCTTCGGCTTCGACTCCTGTTTCTATCGATTCAGCCTCGGCCTCCGGAGCTTCCGCAGGCGTCTCTTCGGCTACTGGCGCTTCAAGAGGCTCGGCCTCTTGCTGGGCAACAGGCTCCGGAGCCGGTTCTGGTTCTGGGTCCGGCTCAGACGCTACTCCCGCATCGGGCGCGGCCTCCGTTGTGGTCTCGACATCAACTTCCTCCTCCGCGACCGTCTCGGGTGCACTTTCGGGTGCGGCCTCGACCTCGGGATCATGTACTACCGGGGGTTGAGATTCGGCTTCTGGCACCACCTCGGGCTCGGGGCTCTCAACGGGCTCGGGCTCGGCGGGTGCCGGCATCTTCTCCACCGCGATCTCAGGAAGCGGCTCCGCTACCGGGGCAGGAGCTTTAGCGGCCGCCTCTGCTTCCTCCGCGGCGTCTTGTCGGGCGGCTCGCTTCTTCCTAATTCGCGCGGCAATTTCCTTGTCCTCCGCGAACTCAGCGACCAGCTCGAGATAGGCGTCCTCATCGGTGATGGCTGCATTAATCCCTGTGCCAGCCAGCGCAGAGGCGTGGCCGGTTGCTTCCAGGTGCTCGACAAGGCCGTCAATGGCGATGTTCAGTTCCCGGGAGACCTTGAACAGCCGAACCTTCCTAAATTTCTTCTCTACCATTCCGTTTTGT
>CAYXSE010000325.1:0-1112 GCA_964466675.1 uncultured Rhodothermales bacterium
ATGCGACCTCATCATATGTCTTTCCCACCTGGGCCACCGGTCCAGGGGTGATCGTCCATCCGATTCAGCCGTTGGCCAGGAGGTCCCGGAGATCGACATCGTCCTAGGAGGCCACTCGCACACCTTCCTGGATGAGCCGGCCGTCTTCGGAACTGCCGAAAACTATACCATCGTAAACCAGGTCGGCTTTGCTGGAATCCGGCTCGGTAGAGTGGACGTCGTTCTCGATCCAGACCGGAGGACCCGCCGGTGGTACGCATCCAACTATCAAGTTGACGCCCGCCTGGACGGAAAAACCGACGCCACGTGACAGCTTCGTGACAACTCCCGCGCGAGACCTCCGTTGAGTCAGGCAGACAGGAACACAAATTCGATAGGGGAAACCATGCTGAATACGAATCGATTTAGGCAATGGATAGTCGGAGTCGTCTTGACCGCGACTTTCGCCGCTCCGGCGTTGGCGCAACAGCGACCGGGCAACAATTTCGAGAGTCTGGCCAACCGGCTCGAACTGACCGAGGCCCAAAGAGGGGACCTCAAGGCATCCGTCGGTGAGGAAGGCCAATCCAATCTTTGGGCTATGGCCGCCGCGCTTCAGTCCACGCTCACGGCGGACCAGAAAGAAAAGCTACTGGACCGAGGCCGCATGGCTGGCGCGTTTGCTCGGGGAGTGCGAGCGGGACGCGCCGGTGCCGCACGCGCCGCCAGAGCCGGGCATGCGCATGCCGCCGGAGCTAGTCGGGAACGCGCCGCCAGAGCCGGGCATCGGGGTAGCGGCCGGGCTGCTTCCCACGCCGGGCAGGGGGATAGTGCGCACCAGATGGGGCCGGGTCGGATTCTTGACGATCTGACCGAAGAACAGAAAGACCGGCTTGAGGCCGCCGCTGTGCAGCATCGGAGCGATATGAAGACACTCCGAGAAGCGCGCCAGAACGGCGACATCGAAGTGGGAGAGCTACGAGAACGGACTCAAGCACTGCGCACATCGATGAAAGAACTCTATGGCGAAATTCTGACCGACGAGCAGAAGGCAACACTTCGCGAGACCGGAAATCGATCGCCAGACCGACCCATGCTACACGAGAATCGGAGTGGCGGACATCGAATGGGAC
>CAYXSE010000325.1:1128-3474 GCA_964466675.1 uncultured Rhodothermales bacterium
AATTCGCCGGAATGAGGAGAGTGAACGCAATGGGCGAGGCCCTCGACCTCAACGACTCGCAGAAGGAGACCGTCGCCATCCACCGCGCGCTGACGGCTGGGATGAGCATGCGCGCAGCCGCAAATCGAATGGGTCGGCGATCGGCCCGCTAGGAACTCCCGTTCTCAGAAATAATCCCGATCCCCCCGGGTTTCAGATAGATCCAGGCGGCGCGTCCAGGCGGGCGCTCCGCCTGCGCCATTTAGCAGGCCGCCTGCGGGCTCACAAAGCTTCGAACCTCGAGCGGATCTCTTCCAACGAGTCGCCCCCGAATTTTTCCAACACGGCGTTCGCAATGACCAGAGACACCGTCGCTTCCGCTACCGTCGAGGCCGCGGGCACGGAGGTCACATCACTTCGCTCGTAGCGAGTGGCCTTGTGCTCACCAGTCGCCATATCCACGGTGCCCAGCGGCTTTATGAGCGTTGGAATGGGCTTCATGTAGCCGCGGACGACGATGGGCATTCCGTTCGACATTCCCCCTTCGACCCCACCGGCTCGGTTCTGGGTACGCGGGTAGCGCTTGCCATCCTTGGTAATAGGATCATGGAGTCTTGAGCCCGGCTCAATCGCACCGGCAATCCCGTCCCCGATTTCCACTGCTTTCTGAGCCTGTATGGATAGAATGGCCTGACCCAACATGCCGTCGAGGCGTCGGTCCCACTGGGCGTAAGAACCCAGGCCCGGCGGCACGCCCATCACGATGACCTCATAGGACCCTCCGAGCGAATCCCCAGCCCGTTTTGTTTCCTTGATGTGCTCCACGCATCGCAAACTCAACTCCGAGTCCAGCATGCGGACAGGACTCGCGTCTGCGGCCTCGAAGAGTCCCCTGGCCCCGGTCGACCCTGTTGAAGCGGCGACCAGTTGCTGCCACTCCGATGGCCCCGCGTACCCGACCTCGCCGATCCGGACGACGTGCGACCCGACCGTTATGCCAAGCTCCTCCAACAATATGCGAGCCACCGAACAGCAGGCGACCCGCATCGCAGTCTCTCTGGCACTCGCACGGTCTATGACTGGGCGAATGTCGTCGAGTCCATATTTTTGAGCGCCGGTCAGGTCCGCGTGCCCAGGCCGAGGTAGAGTGATGGGTTCGATGCCCTCTCCCGTTCCGTGAACTGACATCACTTCCGGCCACCCAGAACGGTCTCGCGTATAGGCTTCGTTGTCCAGCCGCAGGCCGATCGGACTCCCCATCGTCTCCTCGAATCGAACGCCCGAATAGATGTGGATGCGGTCGCGCTCGAACTTCGCCCTCCCCCCGCGACCGAACCCCAACCAACGGCGAGAAAGGTGCTCGTCTATGGCGGCGGCGGTAAGAGGCAGGCCTGCCGGGACACCTTCGACGATTCCGAGAAGGGCCTCTCCGTGAGACTCACCAGCGGTTAAATAGCGGATCATGAGTTGAGGAAGGAAGCCTGTTGGGGACGAACCGGGTGTCACCAAGTGATCGAACCGAGTGGCGGCCCAGTCGCTGTAGAATCACCAAACTAGCGAAACTTCGGTGCTGGAGGCGAACTTTCAGTCGGGGAATGAATTACGGGACGCTCATTTTTCCAGCCCGATCGATGGCTCCCGCAGCCCAACCCCGACCCGATCCAGAGCACGTGTTCGAGATTCGAGTCGCCAAACCCGAGGATGCCACCTATGCCCAGCAGGTTTGTGATCTCATCGTTTCGGCCGCTCGAATTAGGGGCACCGGAATCGCACAGCGCAAACTCAGCTACATCGAAGGCAAGATGCGAGAGGGCAAGGCCGTCATCGCCCTATGCGGATCCGATCTAGCGGGATTCTGCTACATCGAAACCTGGGAGCATGCGAAGTACGTGGCCAATTCAGGTCTCATCGTCGCAGAGAAATACCGGAAACACGGCCTCGCACGGAGGATTAAGACGCGCGCTTTTCACCTTTCCATTCAAAAATACCCTGAGGCGCGACTTTTCGGTATTACGACCAGCCTCCCGGTCATGAAGATCAATTCCGACCTCGGGTACCGGCCGGTCACTTTTTCCGAACTCACCCAAGACGATGTTTTCTGGAGCGGCTGCAAGAGTTGTCCCAATCATGACGTGTTGACCAGGACCAACAAGAAGCACTGCCTCTGTACCGGCATGTTATATGACCCGAACGCCGGACCGCCGCCGGATGGGGAGTAACCACCCTAGTTCATTTCAGCGAGAACCGTCCAACTGGGTTGTGACTCGGCGATCAAATCCGCCAAAGACATCGGCCGCAGTTCGGCCAGAGAGGCGATAGGACGGCGGACTCTCGGCGACGCCGGCTTCAGGGAGTAGGCAGGTTGGT
>CAYXSE010000326.1:0-3470 GCA_964466675.1 uncultured Rhodothermales bacterium
GCGGCGAACTGCTCGGCACGATCCGCTCGCATCATGCTGTTGGTATAGATCTCACGGAATCCCAATCCCGCAAGATGGTCTTTCGCGTGCAGTCGAGGCGGGAGTGCCTTCGGCGGAGCCTGTCGCTTGTTCGGAGTCAGGTCATGGGTGGGTTCCTGGATCTTGTCCAGCCCATACAGGCGAGCCACTTCCTCAATGACGTCGATTTCCCGGGCAACATCCGGTCGAAAGGGGGGCACGATGATGTCCCAGCCTGATTCGGTCGCATCCAATTCAAACCCGATCGCCTCGAGTAGGCGCTGCGTGTCTGCTCTCTCCACTGCTACACCCAGAATTTGCGCGATCCGGTTGTGCCGAAGGGAGACCCGGGTGGCTGACCACGGAGTAGGGTGGCAGTCGACGACCCCGTCTATGATGGTTCCCCCGGCCAAATCGACCAATAGGTTGGCTGCTCGCGCGGCGGCCCAAGCCTGCCCCGTGGGATCGATGCCTCTCTCGAACCGATAGGAGGCGTCCGTCTGCAACTGGAGTCGCTTCGCGGTTTTCCGGATGCCCGATGCCTCGAAGTAGGCACTCTCGATGAGGATGTTCGATGTGCTGCTCGTGACCTCGGAATTTTCGCCCCCCATCACGCCCGCAATGGCGACGTCACGCCCGGCATCGGCAATCATGAGCGTTCCGGCCGGCAGTTTTCGCTCTTTCCCATCCAGGGTCACAAATGGGGTTTCGTCCGGAGTCTTTCTGACCACGATTTCCGTTCCGGCCAGCTGATCGAAATCGAATGCGTGGAGGGGTTGGCCGCACTCATACATCACGTAGTTGGTGATGTCGACGACGTTGTTTCGGGGGCGCAGACCGACGGCATCGAGTCTGCTCTTGAGCCACGCCGGCGAATCGCCAACCGTGACACCTGTGACGAGCATGGCAACGTACCGGTGGCACGCCTCCGGTGCCTCGATCCGGACAGACAACTGTTTCGAGGCCGCTCCGCCCGAGCGCGGGATTTCCACTTCCGGGCGGGTTAACTGGACCTGGGCGAGAGCCGCGACATCGCGGGCCACTCCGATGTGGCTGATCGCGTCGGGACGATTCGGGGTGATCGATACATCGATCGATGAATCCGATGTGGGCATGCCCCGAGATTCGAGGTATTCCGAAAACCGCTCGCCGATTTTAGCCCCCTCGGACAGCACCATGATTCCCGAGTGATCCCCGCCCAAGCCCAACTCGTCCTCGGCACATATCATCCCGAACGATTCCTCGCCACGGATTTTGGCCTTCTTGAGTTTGACGGGGACTCGCTCGTCGGGATTGTTCCGA
This sequence comes from uncultured Rhodothermales bacterium, assembly GCA_964466675.1. Classification (GTDB taxonomy): domain Bacteria; phylum Bacteroidota; class Rhodothermia; order Rhodothermales; family UBA10348; genus CAYXSE01. Next base: position 1,321 of record CAYXSE010000326.1, read on the forward strand.
TCCGGCAGTTCCAGCGTGGTACCGACCGTTGCCACCGGAACGAGCTGACCGGCCGCGACATTCGGCGCGCCGCATACGATCTGAGACGGCGATTCTTCGCCGATATCCACAATACAGACAGAGAGCCGGTCCGCGTTTGGATGCTGGGAGACCGATAGTACTCGGCCCACAACGATGCCTGCGAAATCAGATCCGACAGGATCGACGGACTCTACCTCCAGCCCGCTCATGGTCAACCGGTCGGCCAGTTCGTCAGGCGACCAGCCGTGGGCAACATAGTCCTTGAGCCACTTCTAGCTGATTCTCTTGGGTCTAGGCGAACTGCTCCAAGAAGCGCACGTCGTTTTCGTACAGGACGCGAATGTCAGAGATGTTGTAGCGAAGCATGGCGATTCGCTCGACGCCCATGCCAAACGCATAGCCCGTATACCGCTCGGGATCGACGCCCACCGCTTCGAGAACCTTGGGGTCTACCATTCCGCAACCCAGGATTTCCATCCACCGTCCGCCGCCCGGAAGAGCCTCATCTTTCCACCAGATGTCGACTTCGGCGCTGGGCTCTGTGAACGGAAAAAAGCTGGGCCGGAAGCGCATCTTGACGTCGAGACCGAAGAGTTCCTTGGCGAACGAATGGAGAATCTGTTTCAGATCCGCCATCGTGACTCCCTGGTCCACATATAACCCTTCCACTTGATGGAACAGGCAATACGACTTATAGGAAATGGCCTCGTTCCGATAGACCCGTCCCGGCGCGATGACGCGGACGGGCGGAGGCTGGTGCTGAAGAACGCGAATCTGGACCGGAGAGGTGTGCGTCCGAAGCAGAACACCTTCGCCTGCATCGTCGGGGGCCTCCAGCCAGAAGGTGTCCTGCATGTCCCGAGCCGGGTGGTCTGGCGGAAAATTGAGCGCTCCGAAGTTGTGCCAGTCGTCCTCTATTTCGGGCCCCTCTGCGATAGAAAACCCGAAGGACTCGAAAACGCGCTGAATCTCGCGCTGGGCCTGTGTGATGGGGTGCAGTGACCCGGTCTCTGGTATGCGGCCGGGAAGCGAAAGGTCGATGTCGACGGGCGCAGACTCTATGGCCTGCGCGAGCGCGTCTTGAGCGGCTTGGATGCGGGCCTCGACGGCCTTCTTTAGGCCGTTGATTTGCTGGCCGTATTCTCGCCGGGACTCGGGGGGGATCCCGGGGATTCCCTTCATGAGCTGAGTGATGCATCCCTGCTTCTTGCTCAGATAGCGGATCCGAAACTCGTCGATGGATTCGTGTGAGTCCAGGGTCGCCGAGGCAACGTCCTCGGCCAGTTCCGCGACGGTCGCTCCTTGATCGTTTTCGCTCATGCCACTAACTCCTGGAGAATAGCTGGTGGGGACCATCGCTGGACGCAATCATCGCTGGACACATCGCTGGACGCAATCATCGCTGGACACCATCGCTGGACACCATCACCCCGCCAAGTAAAAATCCCGCCTGCCAAAAGGTGGACGGGATTTCTAATACAATCATATCCAGGCGACGGTCGGCGCTAACGTTGCAACCGACCCATAAATCGCTTGGTATTGTAACGGCACCGGATCACTTCTTGGCTGCCGCCTCGACCACCTTGCTGAAGGCGTTGGGGTCATGCATGGCCAGATCCGCCAGCACCTTTCGGTTCAATGTGACGTCCGCTTTCCTGAGAGAACCCAGCAAGCGCGAGTAGGTCGTGCCGTTGAGCCGGGCCGCCGCGTTGATCCTCGCAATCCAGAGACGACGGAACTGGCGCTTGCGCTGCCGACGATCGCGATACTGGTAACCGAGTGCTTTGTCGACCGCATTCTTGGCGACCGTGTAGATGTTTTTTCGCCGGCCCCAATAGCCCTTGGCCATGGCCATTATCCGCTTGCGGCGGCGGCGGGAGGCGACTCTATTTTTTGCGCGTGGCATTTAGTTTCAGCTGGTTCAGGCCAGGATGAGGCGCTTCATGCGAGGCTCGTCCGCCTTGTCCACAAGCGTAGTTTCGCGCAGGTTGCGCTTCCGCTTGGGGCTCTTCTTGGTCAAAATGTGACTCGCGTAAGCCTTCTTACGCTTCACACGGCCGCTAGCGGTGGTCTTAAACCGCTTCTTGGCGCCGCTGTTGGTCTTCATCTTAGGCATAATCGAGGCGTAA
>CAYXSE010000327.1:0-2073 GCA_964466675.1 uncultured Rhodothermales bacterium
AAACCCGTCCAGCGCGGCCTCGATGAATGCGGTTGCCATTTGGCCGGGACCACGGGGCCGCTCAGCGGTGCTGGGTCCACAAGACAGCCAACGTGCTGGATGCCTTGCCCAAGAGCATGCATGGCAAAGCCAAAGGTCACCTTCGGGACATCTACACAGCTCCCACCAGAAAGCAGGCCGACAAGGTCCTTCAACTTCTTCCTGGCCGCCTACCGGCCCAAGTACCCAAAAGCCGCCGAATGCTTGGAAAAGAACGAGGAGGCCCTACTGGCCTTCTACGCCTTCCCGGCCGAACATTGGGTCAGTCTCAGAACCACGAATCCGATCGAGTCCACCTTTGCCACGGTCCGGCTCCGCACGAACACCTCTCGAGGCTGCTTCTCGAGGACAACGGTCCTCACCATGGTCTTCCAACTGGTGCATTCCGCCCAGGCAAAATGGCGGCGCCTCAACTCACCCGGCCATCTGCCCATCGTCGCCAAGAACATTAGATACCTCGACGGCATTCACCCATCCAAGGTCGCCGCCTGATCTACTCGGCATACACAACTTTGACTTTGGGGCATACCTCTTCCGGAGTTGTACCTACGTCCCACCATCGACAAGAGCGACCATCATGATTGCTGGCACTATTCTAGCCCGCCGCCTTTGGCAAAAAGCCATGGGTCTGGCCTGCATCGTCGTCTACCTCCTCCCAGACCAGGCACTCTGTCAGGCATTGGAAGATCCGTTGGTGCAGGCTGGGCTGGAGCTCGTGAGTGTGGCTCCAGCAATGGACGCCGAATTGTATCTCAGCCGTCCAAGTCACATGTCGGCATGTGGGCGATTCACGTATGTATCAGAGAACAGCGTGCACGCTATACATGCATTCCGGGACGATGGGGCCACCTACTCCCACGACAAGCAAGGTGAGGGGCCTGGCGAACTCCAGAATCCAAATCACATTGAGTGTGGAGACGGAGTGGTCTATCTGCTGAACGGGGGTGTAGACCGAGTTCTTGTCTTCTCGGAGGACCTGACTTTCCGCTCGATGTTTCGCATTCCCGGTCTGTCCGCAGGGGATTTTATGATCCTGCCCGCTGGATTGCTAATGAATGACACACGATCCACATCGCCGAACCTGATCGCGCTTTTCGATTTTGACGGCAAGCTAATCCGCTCCTTTGGAGAGCATTTGGTGCCCGATCATGTGGTTCACGACAACCCGCTCGCCTACTCCTTGCGGAAAGGTTTCCTGGGGCGACACGAGGGTGAGCTTCTCTTCCTCAGCCAGTACTATCCGACGATGCGACGGTATGGATTCGACGGGACGCTCATTGCCGAGTACGACTTAGGCAAGATTCGAGATTATGGCTCCAGGTCAGCGGTCAATAGCGATTGGGCGACGGTGTTCGGTACGCGGAACATGGTCCGGTCAGTAAACCTGTTCAGGGCGTTTTCTGTCACGGACCAAGGCGTCTTTGTGGCGTTGCAAGATGAGGACAGCCTGGTGATAGACCAGCTGACGCATGAAGGAGCGTTCGTGGAGCGACTGGAGGGAGCCTTTGTCACGTCTTCCTGGAATAATTATGTCGTTGACATGATTGTAGGGCACCCTTCGCCGAGCCAGACTCGGTTCACATTGCTCATGAACACGCCCGAACCGTCGATTCGCGCCTATCTGATGAAGAAGTGAGAACAGCGACAATTTCAGATCATGCTCTGCCCGAAAGGAACAGTGCCTCGGTATTCAATCGCTCTTCTTGTCGGCATAGAGATTTCGGCTGGGGCTCGGAAGCGCGTGGACCAGTAACCGGGAGGCGATCATGAGACGGTATTTCCCTCTGTTGATCCTCGTTCTCGCATCCGCATGCAACGGGCAAGGCGGAGAGGATGGAGATCGAGTGACGGTTGTCAACCCCCCCCGTGGAGTCTGGCAAGACGCCGCCGAGCCACCCTTCGAGCTCGTACTCGAGCAGGTTTTTGGCTCAGAGGACGGACCCGAGGAAGCCATGCTTTCACGTGTGAGCGAAACTGTGGTGGACTCGGAGGGCAACGTGTATATCTATGATTCGCGCGCCTCGCGTCTCGTGT
>CAYXSE010000327.1:2096-3419 GCA_964466675.1 uncultured Rhodothermales bacterium
ATCGGTGGCACTCCGGCAGTCTAGGTGATGGCCCTGGGGAGTTCGACCGAGTTCAGGGAATGGTGTTCGACGGCGTGGGACGCCTGTACCTGGCGAACAAGATGGGCAGCCGGATTGATCGTTTCGACCTGCAGGGCATTTACATCGATTCTCAAGACAGTCACAACCTCGGAGTCGGATACATTTCGCCACTGTTGGGGATGGTGGGCCGAGACACCCTGATTGTGAGCGAGTCCCTCAGAGGCGAGTTCGGCGTGCAGATATCGGCCATCCTTGTCAACGACAATTGGCAGGTGTCGCACCGATTCGTGATCCGTGATTCCATAGAGAACAACCTCCCGCCAGGCTTCATAGGACCTGTTCCGGCCGCAATGGCGGGCAGGGAGATTGTTGTAGGTAGTCTGGGCGCCTACCGCCTTCGGGCATTCTCAACCACGGGCAGACTCCATAAGGAGGTCTTGAGGCAAGGCGTTCGGATGACTCCTCCGTACGCGATGCGTCGCAACGGGAATGTGGGAGTGGTGTTCGCCTCGGAAGTGACTGTCAGGGTCCGCGTCGGCGACTACACCGTCGTGGCCGGCAATTGGCCAACCAAACTGAGGGATTCCTCGACTCGCCTGCAGCAGACCATGAATGGACGGCAGCCAGACTCGGGAAATCATTTCACCGTGGATATCTACGATCAAGGCTGGAGGCTGCTGTATTCGATCTCAGGAGACGCAAGATCAGAACTTGGTCCGTTCGCCACTATCGTCGCGGTCGATAGCAATCAGCGCGTCTACGCCACAATGCCAGACGGCGTAAGCCTGGGCCGCTACCGACTGGAGGTCGTGGTGCCTTGACCATACAGGGATGCGGTCTGTGGCTGGGGATGACCAACGTGCGAGAACGCGGGGTCAATGCAGCCAGGTTCCTCACGAGATGCGCTTTCTATGGCGCGTTGTGCGTTGTGTATAGTGCGTGTCAGGGCCGGGACACTGATGCTCATCTAGCCATCGCAGGAAGCGTTGCCGAGTTGCCGGTTGGGGTCGAGGAGTTATGGACCGTGGGAGGAGGAAGCGTACTGTTTGCGAATATCGGAGATGTCGTCGATACCCCCGACGGGTATTTGTACGTGGCCGACAGGGGCTCCCAGCGTGTCATCAAGCTCGATGCCGACGGAGCCGTCTTAGGCTCGGTCGGCAGCAGAGGCGGCGGCCCAGGGGAATTCAGTTCAGGTCCTCGTTTCATCGACACCTACGACGGTGTTGTCGCCGCTTTCGAGGGTGAAATCAGCGGCAGACGCGTCCATCTTTTCGACATGGAGTTGGCATTCATTCGGAC
>CAYXSE010000328.1:0-3342 GCA_964466675.1 uncultured Rhodothermales bacterium
TTCTATGGCGATCATGGCCACCTTCTTTCCCGAATCGACGATCCGGCGCACATCATCGGATGTGTAGGCCAGCTCGATCTGATCGTTCGCCTTCACATCCGCAAGCCAGTGAATGGCCTCGAACTTGGAGACCGCTGCCTGGGTCGCGGCCGCGAACCCTTCGTCATTCAGTTCGCCCTGCCCTACATAAACCACCAGCCAGGCGACGTCGAGGCCACCCGCATCCATCTTGGGCAGATTGACCTGGCTATCCAGGTCCATGGTGTAGTTCCGCTCTTCCGTGAAGTTGGAGACGCGGATATCGACGTGTGTATCAAGCGTAATCACGCGCTCATGGATTCCCCCCGCACGTTCTACCAGGGCCTCCTCTGACTCGGGAGCTCCTTCGTTTTCGGTACATCCTACGGCTACAAGAGCACACATTAGAAGGAAAAAAATTCGGATCATGGCAACTTGAATTGGTGGGTGTTGTCGACGCCAAATGTACACCGGGCCGCTCTTCGCCGCGCCTATCTTGGCGTGCAACCAAATCCTGCCGTCTGATGAAGTCTTCTGTTCTCGTTTTCGCCGTGATCGCGTTTGCATCCCTGTCCTGTCGGGCGAGGGCTCAAGACCAGGTTGGACCGGTGTTCGAAGATGGTCAGGCTCAAAGAGTGCCTGGGTTCTCGGAGAAGGCGCAATGGATTCGGGAGGAGCTCTGGGTCGAGGCTGAGTTTGATTCAGACGGCGATGGGAAGCTGGATAGAATGCATGTGGCGGTTGCCAGGCAGGCACAGACCAATACCGAAAACCTGAAAGTCCCCGTGATTTATGGGTCCAGCCCGTACTACGCCGGTACATCGGGCACGCTGGAAAATTTTTGGGACATCCGGCACGAGTTGGGGGAGGCGCCTCCCCCGAGAATCCACCAGGATGCGCCCGTGCTTCGCGCACGGCCCGGAATCTCCAATGCTTTCGTGGACGAATGGGTGCCCCGCGGTTTCGCGGTGGTGCATTCCAGTTCACCGGGTACGGGCCTGTCCGAAGGTTGTCCCACGACAGGCGGGACCAATGAAACCCTGGCCCCCAAGGCAGTGATCGATTGGCTCAACGGCCGCGCAAGAGGGTTTGCGACCCCTGACGGAGACGAGGAAGTGACGGCCGACTGGTCGACCGGGAAGGTGGGGATGACGGGCACTTCCTACAACGCGACGCTGCCCATCGCGGCTGCAACGACGGGGGTGGAGGGCCTTGAGGCCATCATCCCGGTGGCCCCCGTAACCTCGTGGTACCACTATTACCGCTCCAACGGACTGGTTCGATACCCCGCGGGTTATCCCGGTGAAGATGTGGATGTGCTGTATGACTTCGTGCACAGTCGGGTATCGGATCGACGCGAGTATTGCGATGACACCTACCGCGACGGTGAAATGGCCGAAGGTCAGGATCGACTCACCGGGGATTACAACGACTTCTGGGCAGGGCGGGACTACCTCAACCTTGTCGACGGGGTGAAAGCCGCCACGCTCATGTCGCACGCCTTCAACGACTGGAACGTGGTCCCGGAGCATAGTGTACGTTTCGCCGCAGCCTTGAAGGAGCGGGGTGTTCCGGTCCAGCAGTACTACCACCAAGGCGGACACGGCGGGGCGCCCCCACACCGACTTATGAATCGGTGGTTCACGAGGTACCTCTACGGTATCGAAAACGGCGTTGAGAACGATCCCAAGGCGTGGGTAGTCCGGGAAGATGACGATCGCGAGGAGCCGACCCCCTACGACGACTACCCCAATCCCGAGGCGACCTCGGTGACACTATTCCCGTCCGGGGACGGAATTGGCATGGGTCACTTGTCGGGGATGCAGTTCGGGGATCCGGGCGTGCAAACGTTGGTGGATAATGTCTCTTTTGACGGCAAGACCCTTGCGGGGGCCGAATGGACGGAGCACCGACTGCTGTACGCCACACCCGCACTCGCCCAGGAGGCACACCTGTCAGGAACAGTCCGAGTCAAGCTCAGGGTTTCCGGTGACAGCCCGGCGATGAACCTGTCGGTTTGGCTGGTGTCCCTCCCCTGGACGGACGGCCACCGCCCGCGGGGTGGTTTGATAACCCGAGGCTGGGCCGATCCCCAGAATCACGAGTCCATTTCCGAGAGCGAGGCGCTGGTGCCGGGGCAGTTCTATGAACTCTCTTTCGACCTCCAACCGGACGACCAGATTATCAAGGCCGGTCAGCAGATTGCTCTCATGATCATGTCGAGCGATCGGGAATTCACACTCCGACCCGAGCCGGGCACACGGATGACGGTCGATCTGGGAGCGACCTCAATTTCTCTACCCGTGGTAGGCGGACGGCTAAGTTTCGAGGAGCTGGGCGGGACGAACTGAACCCGCCCCGAGGCCCTCGCGAAAAGAGCCTCAGGGCGACGGATTCAGCGCTATGGATCTACCGCAACAGGGTCATGGTCCTAGTCTGGGCGGTCGCTCCACTCCGAAGGCGATACAGGTAGACTCCTGTCGTCACCTCGATCCCGGCCGAGTCTCGGCCGTCCCAAGCAACAGAATGGGCACCAGCTCCGAACGATGCCTGGACCAGTCGTCGGACCTCACGGCCCAGGACATCATATATCGTCAAACTCACGTTTGAGCGTTCGCTGAGCTGGAAGTCGATTTGGGTAGTCGGGTTGAAAGGATTCGGATAGTTCTGCCCCAGGAGGACACGTTCCGGTAGTTCGCTGTCGACTGTCTCGTTTGCCGTGCCTACAGCTTGCGCGATGGACACCCGAATGACATCCGCGTTCGCCGGGTAGGTAAAGGCGTCATTCACCAGCCGGACATTGGTGTCGGCATCAGCCGCGCCCTGGTTCGCAGCCGTTTGGCGAGGGGCCTGCGCATCGCCTGTCCCGGGCTCTTGATTCATCTCCGTTCCGGAATCCCAAAGCGAGAGGTGCGAGGTCACGTCGCCCAATTGCAGATTGCCCGCCTCGTCCCAAAGAGTGAGCCCGTTGGGTGCCGGAGCGTAGAACAGGTCGTTGGACTGTACCATCATTGTGGCGAAAGAGAGCGAAGAGCCTGGAGCGGCATCAAACGAAAACGAGTACGAGTTTCCGGGGAAAAGCGGCCCAGGACCATCGGCTCCGACCGGAGTGTTAAACACGCCAGAAGTCAACCCGGCCTGGCCGGCAAGACTTTGGCCCAGACTGGACGCGTCGCCATCTTCTGCGACTCCCTCCAGGCCCCTGCCGAAGTCCACCACTCCATCCGCAAATAGCGGTGTGTGATGGGTGTGAACGGTCCACGCTCCTGGCGCCAGAGGGACCGCCACGGTGCCTCCGGTAGACACGGCGAGCGTGGCTCCGGT
>CAYXSE010000329.1:0-3318 GCA_964466675.1 uncultured Rhodothermales bacterium
GAGTGGGCCTCCAGGCAAGTTTGAGGAAGCCCTGCAGGTAGGAAGCGCGCGTGAAATTGAGGTAGCCTTGGTCCCGGCGGACGGCCAAATTCACCCACCCGCCCAGTTTCGAACTCAGGCGGCGTGCGTGGGCGATGGTGAACCCGCCGAAGGGTCTGAACTGACCGGCGTCGCGAAATCCTTCCTTCCAGATCTGGTACCGAACCGGTGCGTGAGCGCCGGCGAAAGCCGAGAAACGAGTCTCCGGAGATTCCGGGATATCTCGGGTGATGACGTTAATAACACCGCCAAGCGCACCGCCTCCGTACAGGGCAGAGCCAGGGCCCTTCAGTACCTCTACCCGCTCTATCTGGGCGATGGGAAGGGCGTCGAACGGGATTCCGTCCGAGTCGGGTGTGAGCAGGGGCATTCCGTCCAGGAGCAGGAGGACCCGGCTTCCCGTGTTGTAGGCAAAACCAGAGGAGCCGCGCACACTGACCTGGTTCTCCGCAACGGTCACCCCCGGGAGGTAGCGGAGCGCATCGTCGAGCGCGACAATATTGCGAGCCTCGAGGTCAAGGGCAGACAGCACAGCGACGCTCGCCGGCGTATCCAGGGCAGACTGTGGGCGCCTGGAGGCGGTCACAATCACCTCACCGGACAGAAACACAGACTCCTGCATGACAAGGTCCACGGTTAGCGGCATCGCAGAAACATTGACGTCCCGATACTCGGTCTCGAAGCCAATCGAGGAAGCCATGAGTCTCGCCGGCCCGAAGGGTAGATCCTCGATGAGATACCGTCCGTCGAGGCCGGTGGCCGAGCCCCGAGTAGTACCCTGGATCACCACATTGATTCCGGGAAGCGAAGTACCGTCTGTGGCGGTAACGCGGCCTGAGACCGAACCCGATTGGGCCGTGCTGTCGCAGAGCCCGAACGCCAGGGTCAGGACGAGAACAGAAAGTCGCTTCACTGCCGCGGGGGGAATGCGGGCACGTTTCCGAAATCCACGTTGATGACCAGAGTCCGGTTGGAGGCCGGCTCGACGGAAAAGAAGCCACCATCTACATCAAGAAGGCCGACCGGCCGCCAGGAAAGGATGTTCGTGGTTTGTTGTTGGGCGATGCCCGAGTAGAGAAAAACTCCCGGTTCAACGTCCTGAACCGTGAACGTGTCAGACGAAACGCCGTATCGGAGAGCGCCCGAAATCGCCATCCTGTTCAGCTGAAGGAAGTCGAGCGTGTCCCGGGGCACGAATCTCATCGCCACAAACCGAAGGTCCTGTACCTGGCTTTTGGGGGGCCATGTGCCTGTATAGTTCACCATACCCGAGATGCTCCCACTGACCGCAATCTCCGTCGGCGCCAATCCATGATCGCACCCGGTAGCAAGCACGGCCACCGTTAGCACAATCAAAGTGGTTTGCGCGAGTTTTGGCATAATTTCGGGATACCAGGGAATAGTAGTACGTCTTAGACGTTTGTTCAAGCCAAATCTTTGGCGAGGCTCCTAAACGAATGTATACTAGGCGCCGGAAAAACGGCGTCATACGGCGGCTTAAAGTGAGGTAGAGACTATGGCGATGAAGTTGACCAACTTCGATTTCGAGTTCCCCCGCCACCTGATTGCGGAGTACCCCCACGTTCCAAGGGATCAGTCCCGGCTGATGGTACTGGATCGGGAGGCGGGAACGATCGAGCACAAGACATTCCCAGACATCGTCGATTATTTCGGGAAGGGGGATGCATTGGTGGTGAACAACACCAAGGTTTTTCCCGCGCGGCTCTTCGGCAACAAGGAGAAGACCGGTGCACGAATCGAAGTATTTCTTCTTCGCGAGCTGAACGCGGAGAATCGGCTCTGGGATGTGATCGTAGATCCTGCCCGGAAGATTCGTATCGGAAACAAACTATACTTCGAGAATGGGTTGATCGCCGAGGTGATCGACAATACCACCTCTCGCGGTCGGACTATCCGATTCGTTTTCGAGGGGGACAACGAGGAGTTGTACAGTAAGATCGACGAAATTGGGGAGACCCCGATCCCGCCATACATCAAGCGACCCGTCGAGCCTGAGGACAAGGAACGGTACCAGACCATTTTTGCCGAAGAGAGAGGCGCCGTGGCGGCTCCGACGGCAGCGCTGCACTTCACGCCAGAGATTCTGCGCCAACTGAAGGCGAAAGGAGTGGAGATCGCGGCGGTCACGCTGCACATCGGGCTCGGCACATTCCGCCCGGTCGAAGTGGAGGACCTCACCAAGCATCGGATGGATTCGGAGTACTACCATATTCCGTATGGAACCGCAGAGACGACCAATGCCGCGCTGGGCTCAAAAACCAGGAAGGTGACCGCGCTCGGCACTACGGTCGTTCGCGCGATTGAGTCCAGTCTGTCCGCGTCAAACATGCTCAAGGCGAATAGGGGATGGACCGACAAGTTCATCTATCCGCCTTACGAATTTCAGATCGCTGAGCGGCTCATCACCAATTTTCACATGCCTCGGAGCACGCTGACCATGCTGGCAGCTGCGTTTGCCGGGTATGACCTGTTGATGGAGGCCTACCAGCAAGCGATCAAGGAAGAGTACCGGCTGTTTTCGTTCGGCGACGCCATGCTTATTCTCTGACCAAACGTCGGGGTTGTCACAAGCATACCGGCCTCTTGATGGGGCTGGGTCAAGAGGGCCAAGTGAACGAGGTCGGTTTCAGGGGCGAGGTTGCCGTGGTAGTCCCGGCTGCAGGGTCCGGAACCCGGATGGGTGGACGCCGAAAGCAATTTCGCGAGTTGGGCGGACGGCCCGTTCTCGTGCAAACGCTGTTGGTCTTCGAACGCCATCCTAGGGTGGACCACATCGTTGTCGCTACTCCGGCGGACGCGGTCCGGCCGCTGGCACAGGAGCTCCGGCGGGTGGGAATCACCAAGCTTGAAGCGGTCGTGCCCGGAGGGGCTACCCGCCAGGAATCCGTGATGAACGCCATCAGAGCTCTCCCGCCACTGGTCAACATGGTCCTGATTCATGATGCAGTACGACCGTTTGTACGCTTGTCGCTGGTTTCCGAGATCATTGCGGCGGTAGAAGAGCATGGCGCCGCAGCGCCCGCGATTCCGGTCACGGATACGGTCAGAAGGTTGGCGGTTGATTCGTTCGGAGAGACCGTAGACAGGGACGGACTGCTTCGGATGCAGACGCCTCAGGGCTTTTCGCTCCGCGTGCTGACCGCCGCGCACGCGAAGGCCGCCGAAGAGGGGTACGATGCGACGGACGATGTGGGGCTGGTACAAGGATCCGGGACATCGGTCAAACATGTGCAAGGCTGCTACGACAATGTGAAAATC
>CAYXSE010000330.1:0-2137 GCA_964466675.1 uncultured Rhodothermales bacterium
TTGGAGACGCAGATTTTTGCGCGCGATGTGGATACCGAACGGTTCGATTCCGGGGGGATTTCTCCGGAACGGGCGTTGGAGACCAACGATCTCCGGCACCATCTGGAGCGGGCCATTGATCTGCTCGACGAGCCGTACCGAAGCATCATCATCCTTCGAGAGATTGAGGACTTCAGATATGATGAAATCTGTGGTGCCCTGAATCTTCCGATGACCACCGTGAAAGTATACCTGCATCGAGGCCGTCGCAGGCTCAGAAAGACGTTACAAGAGGAACTCTACAATGAACTCGCCTGATTTCCCGTACCAGGAGGGTCCCTCCGCAGATGCGCTGATTGAGGCGTTCCTGGATGGCATGGCCAGTCCCGAGGAACGAGTTCTGGTACTACACTCGGCCGAGTCGGACCCGGCCTTCGCGCAGCGTCTGGAACTGGCGACCGCCATCCGGCAGGCTTTGAGAAGTACGCCGGCACTGAGGGCGCCCGCGAATCTCATTCCGGAGGTCATGGCCGTGGCCCGCGAGGAGGCCCGAGTGGCGGTTCTGGCGCGTGCGCGCGGTTGGCTGAGTGCCGTTTGGTACGCGGACATGCGCCCGGTGCTTGCCATGGCGTCGCTGGCTGCCTTGGTGGTCGTGGCAAGTCTCGTGGGAAGGCCAGAGCAACAAGCAACAGATAAAGAGGTTGCCGAAGCGCTGGAACAGGTCAAGTGGACGTTGGCCCTCCTGTCGGACGTAGGAGAACGGACCGCCCTGACTGTTCAGACGAGTGTTTTGGAGCCGCACGTCCTCGGTCACATGCAATCAGCCATCAATCGGGTGTTCGAAGAGCGGCAGTGATCGCGCGTGCGGTCTGCCGTTTGAGCGCAGCAGAATTACAGAAAGAGAAAATCATGAGACTTAGCAAACCCATCCTCCTGAGTGTGCTGTTGCTTCTGCTGGTTCTGCCAAGCGCGGCCCAGCGCATCGAGGAGTCCCCGGGATACTTCGACCTCTCGGCGCTGGAAGGCTTTGAAGACCAGGAGACGACCCTCGAGGTGAATGTAAAAGGAGCTCTCCTCAGGATGGTAGCTGAAGCTGCCCGACTCGAGGACGACAGCCTTGCCGAGATGCTCCTCAAACTGCGGGCCATCCAGGTGCGGGGGTACACATTGGACGATAGGGCCGTGAGTGCCCTCATCGACCGTCTTGGTCCCGTGGCCCGGAGACTCGCCGCCGATGGGTGGGAGCGTGTCGTCCGCGTTCGTGAGGAAGACGAGTTCGTCGAAATGCTGGTCAGGGACATCTCCGGAGACCATGTAGAGGGCATGATCGTTTTCGTGGTGAACGAGGGAGAAAACGAAACCATTCTAGTCAACATCGTAGGCAAAATCGACCCGGCAGACATCGGTCGCATCGGGAGACGTCTGAGAATCAGAGCACTGAGGGACTTCTAACCATGATGACCAGATTCATATCCGCTGCTCTTCTGCTCTTGTGCATTCCGATGCTATCGGGATGCATCTACTCCAGAGAGATTGCCCACATCCGCAATGACATCGAAGAAATCCTGGATGCCCGATTCGAACGAGAGGTTGTTGTCAGCCTGGGCCCCCGGACTTTTCGAACGGCAAGCTGGATCGCCCGTCAGGTCCCGGATGTTTACGCCCAGATGGCAAGCGACTATATAGGCGAGATCGATCGGATCAAGGTTGGCGTGTACCGGGTCGCGGAGCGTCCCACCACCACGGAGCTCAAGATGGATCGGGTCCCGCGTTTCAAGCGAAGCGGCTGGGAGGTTGCCGTTCGGGTAGAGGAGGACGGCCAGACGGTCTGGGTCCTGTACCGGGAGAGGTATGGGAATATCCGGGACATGTTGGTTCTGGTCCTGGACGACTCGGAGTTGGTCATCGCTCGAATCCAGGGTCACCTGAACGAACTGGTCAAGATGGCCGTGGCGGACGCCAACTTCCTTCGGGATGTAGCCTCCTGGTAGTCGGTTCCAGTTGACGGGCTTGCCAGCAAAACAGAAACTAGCGGGCCGACGTTCCGTAAGTAGGGTAGGACTCGTTCTCTCCCACCCACTTTGGAATATCCATGCGCAGTACTGGCACGCTCGTAATTCTTTTCATGGTTCTCATCTTCGGAGTCGGCGGCGGCGCC
>CAYXSE010000330.1:2180-3295 GCA_964466675.1 uncultured Rhodothermales bacterium
ACGGGATGGTATCCCAGGAAGAAGGCGTCGATCAATCCTGGGCGAACGTCGAGACCGCCTATCAGCGGCGCGCGGATCTGATACCCAATCTTGTTCGAACCGTGCAAGGTGCCGCTGATTTCGAGAGTGAGACTCTGGAATCGGTTACCAATGCGCGTGCAAGGGCGACGTCCATCAATCTTAGTGTGGATGACCTCAAGGACGCGGGCCGAGTACAGGAGTACATGCAGGCACAATCGGCTCTTGGGGGCGCGCTGGGACGACTTCTGGCCGTCTCAGAGAACTATCCCCAACTCCGGGCTACGGCCGCCTTTTCGGACCTTCAGGTTCAGTTGGAGGGAACCGAAAATCGCATCAATACGGCGCGCCGGGATTACAACGGGACAGTGGCCAGCTACAACACGAAGATTCGCCGATTCCCGGCTTCGATGATTGCGAAGATGACGGGCTTCGAGCGGCGTACCGGCTTCGAAGCGGAGGCCGGTGCTGAGACGGCGCCGGTGGTCGACTTCAATTGAAGATGATCCGTCCATCGCTTCAACTCCTCCTGTCGCTATTGCTCCTGCCGGCATCAGGTGCGCTGGCCCAGACCGCTATCCCCCCCCAGCAAGAGTGGGTATCGGACGGCGCCGGGTTGATGAATCGGCAGCAGCAAAACCTCATGGCCTCCCGACTTTCGGGTTTTGCCGACAGCACCTCGACCCAAATAGTCGTCGTGACCGTCCCAACCCTCAACGGAGAAGCGGCCGCTGACTATGCGGTCCGACTCGGTCGCGAATGGGGCGTCGGGCAAGAGGGCCGGGACAACGGCGTGATTCTGCTGGTGGCAAGTAATGATCGAGAAGTGTTCGTGGCTACCGGGTTCGGTCTGGAAGGGGCCATACCGGATGTAATTGCCGGCAGGATCGTTCGGAACGTCATTGTGCCACAGTTCCGGAAGGGTCGTTTCTACGAGGGGATTTCTGCCGGAGTTGACGCCATCATGCTGGCGGCGTCCGGGGAGTTTACGGGGCTGGAGAGTTCGCCAGAGAGGAGGGGGATTCCATTCAATGTCTTGGTTCTGGTCTTCATCGTCGTGGTGATGCTTGTACTCGCCTCGTCCGCAGCCAATGATT
>CAYXSE010000331.1:0-2251 GCA_964466675.1 uncultured Rhodothermales bacterium
AACCTGCGTTCCTCGGCCTCGTCACGCATAGGCGTCTTCGGCAGTGTCTCCTGTCCTATCCCCACCCCGTGCGCGGACAAGCAGTGTTCGGACTGACGGTAGACCGTTCCCAGCCGATCAGGCTTGTTCTGACCGACTTGCTTGGACGCACGGTGCGCGTCATCGTGGACGGGTACTTCCAGGCGGGCGAGCATGAGTTTGGCGCCGATCTCTCCGGCCTGCCGGCAGGACTCTACATGGCGCACATTCAGGGTCAGCGCGCCATCTCGCGGACCATCGTAATTCAATGAACCCGCGGGTCACCTGGACAAACCTCACACAAAGATGAAACAGAGCCGCCGAATCCTTTTAACGATTGCTCTTGGGTTGGTCGCTTCCGCTTCTCAGGCCCAGTCCCTGGAAATACGTCCCATCTCTCAAGAGACCACGCTCGCGCGGGCTCACCTGGTCTTAGAGGCAGAAGTGATTTCGGTCGACCGGTTCCCCCTCGGGGCAGGTTTGGGAGGCCACGCGGTAGTGACGCTCGTCATCCTGGACGTGATGAAAGGCGAGGCTCCTGATACGCTCACCATGCGGAGATTTCAGCTGAACCGGAATGGCTCGTACAAACATGCGGATGTGGTCCCCACCTATGAGCCGGGCGACCACATCGTGGTCAGTGTCTATATGGGAATATTTGGCTACTACAAACCGCTCGGACTGTACAATGGGATCTTCTACATCGACGGTGGGAGGGTCCGTGGGACGGGCGTTTCGCTCGCTGACCTCAAGTCGGAGATACGGCGGGTCGTGCAGGATTGGGGGAGTTCGTTGGATACGAGGTTCAGGACAGTTTTCGGCACCAACTGGGAGTCCGGAAAGGCGCTCGCCGTGACGAGCAATGACGAAGTTGTCGTCGCCGGATGGTCGACTGCTCTGACCGATTGGGATCCGAGCGAAAACGCCGAGGTCATCCTACGGAGTATCGGGTTTGTCGCGAGGTATACGGCTGACGGCCGCCTGGCCTGGGTTCGGGGGCTCCCGGGTAGTGCGCATGGTGTGGCCATCGGCGCGGCCGACGAGATATTCGTGGTTAGCTCGCGAAGCTCGCGCTGCGAGCTTCGACGGTTCTCGCCAGGCGGAAGCGAACGCTGGGCGGTGGAGATCGACTTGGCTCGATTCTGCCGTCACGTGGCGCTTAGCGTGAACGGACACCTCTACGTCGGAGGCAACCATGGCTACCTCGCGCGGATGAATCCCGAGAACGGGGACCTTCTATGGTCACACCTGTTGGGAAGTGAACGTGATACCGTCGAAGGACTCACGGCGGACGCGTCCGGTGCCGTGACCATGACCGGGGCGTTCTACTCCTCTTTCGATGCCGACCCTGGTCTGCGAGAAAATGTCCTGACCACGGACAGCCGACCAGGTATTTTCCTGGCCTCTTTCGACAGTGAGGGCAACCACCGGTGGGCCTTCGGCCTCAGCGCCTCCGAGTACGAGAACATCGGCAGGGCCGCTACCGATGAGAGCGGCGCGGTCTATACCACCGGACTCATTATCGGGACGATGGACTTCGGATCAGGGCCAGTACGGGCGGGCGCAGAGAGAGCCAGTTTTGTGGCCAAGTACGACTCCTCCGGGAGGCATGTCTGGACGCGCACATCCAGTGGAGACGGATTCGGTCGGAGCATATCGGTCGAGGGGGGGCTCGTCGCGGTTGCCGGCAACTATTATCAAGGGACCAACTACCACCCGGAGAGGCTGCCGCCAGCTCAGTTGGACGGGCGTGGCATGTATATCGCCCAGTTCGATACGGCGGGCACTTATCAGTGGATCCGGGGACTGCCAGGCCGTGACAGTATCCCCTGGACTATGGGATTGGACTCCATGGGCTCATTGTATCTGTCGGGGCTGCTCTTGGGGGTGCCGGACTTCAACCCTGGGCCCGAGGTGTTTGAGGTTCGCAATTACCAAGAGGGCAGCGGACCCTTGAGTGATCGGGGGAACTTCTTCCTGGCCAGGTACCGCTCCGGTGGTGGGACGTCCTCCACGGCAACGCCATCGCAACAGCCCGCCCTTCCGAGTTCCATCCATCTCTGGCCACCATATCCGCACCCGGTGCGCGGACCAGCGGTCTTCAGCTTGACGCTGGACCGCGCTCAATCGGTCAAGCTCGTTCTGACGGACATGCTGGGCCGCCGGGTCCGCATCATGGCGGACGGATTCTTCCCCGCGGGCGAACATGAGTTCGGCACTGACTTCTCCGGCC
>CAYXSE010000331.1:2267-3246 GCA_964466675.1 uncultured Rhodothermales bacterium
ACGTGGCGCATGTAAAGGGTCAGCCGGCCGTCTCCCGCGTCATCGTAATTCAATAGACCCAAGCGCCCCCTGAAAGCTCGTCAGAGGCGGTTCCGCTCAACCCAACCCAGCCCAGCCGGGACTTGGACTACAGACCGAACCGCTTGGCGAAAGCCCGGACGTCCGGCCGAAGGGTTTCGAGCCAGGCGGGGTTTATCATTCCGGCCTTGAGCGCCTGCTTGTCATCGATCTTCCCGTCGATTCGAACATTGTCGAAGCCGTCTACCGCGCGGGCCGTTCGGCCATCATACGCGCGCCCATCATGCCAGTACTTTGGGATTCGTGTTTGCCGCTTCTTGGTAGATGAACCTGAGCCAACTCCGAATAGCTCCTCTACCGTTGTACCGTTGTCTTTAAGAAGCTGAACTACTTGTTGTCTAAGCGCACTCTTGCCGGCTTCCTGAGCCGCTGCGATATCCCTAACAATTCGTTGCTGCGCTTTTTCGAGCCTGTCTTGTTCAGCCAGAAGTTCTTTGAGATTGTTCACGATGGAGACAGTGCCTCATTGTTTGAAGAATGAATATCAGACATTCTCAAACAACTTGCGAGTCTATAGGTACCTACGAGCGCAAATAAAGATACCTAAGGCGCCCGGCGGCCGCGTGGATCACTGGCCATTTGCACCCGGAGATTGAGCGCCTGGGCGATGCTGGCCACCTCCGCAAATTGGCCAACGGTCGCGTTCTGGTCGGCTCGAACGAGCATTGCCGTTTTGGACCCCGTGGCCTCCTGAATGGAAGCTAATAGTTGGTCCAAGGAAACGCGGTTCTGTTCAACGTAATAGTCGCCCGCTTCCGTTATGGCCACCGACACGTATTGCGGGTCACTCGGGGCCGAGGTATCCGTTTGCGGCAAGTTGACTCGAATACCAAACTGCGGAATAAAACTGGAAGTGAGTAGAAAGAAAATGAGCAGGAGGAACACAATGTCGGCCAATCCT
>CAYXSE010000332.1:0-3245 GCA_964466675.1 uncultured Rhodothermales bacterium
ATTGTCCTGAACAGATCGGGGAAGTATCGAGAGGCGGTGGACTCCTATGACATGGCGTTGGTGATCACCGACGACTTCGCCTCGGCACACTACAATCGAGGCAATGCCCAGGCCAACCTTGGCCTTCTGGATGAGGCAATTGAAAGCTACAAGCGTGTGCTGGAGCTTGAAGGGGATGACGCCGCGACCAGTTACAATGTGGCACTCGCGTACGAGGAGAAGAAGGAATACCGGTCCGCGATCAAATACTTCGAGCAGGCCATTGAAGCCGATGATTCCTACGCCGAAGCGTGGTATGGACTCGGCTGTTGTTTCGATGCGCTCTCCAGATATGATGAAGCGTTGGTGTTCTTCAACAGGGCAGTCGTCTTGAGTCCGAACACGGCAGATTTTTGGTATGCGAAGGGCGACTGCGCCTACAACCTGAAGCGGATCGGGGAGGCCCTGTCCGCCTACCGGACCGTCGTGCGGCTCAATCCAAACAGCCGCGAAGGCTGGGCCGACTACGCCGACACTTTGTTCGAGGCTCGTCAGCCTGAAGAGGCGCTGGAGGCGTACCGGAAAACGCTCGGCCTGAAGCCTGATTGTGCGACGACCTACTTCAGACAAACCAAGGCGTTCATCGCCCTGGGAAGGCTGGAAGAGGCCCTTCGCTCCCTCAAGATGTCCATCGAGCTCGATCCCAAGCAGCGGGAGATCATCCCCGACGCTTACCCCGAATTGTGCTCAGACAGACGGGTTCGCGCGGCTCTGGGGCTTTAAGCGCTTGGTGGCTCGTTACCTTCGACACCTCCTTCAGGGAGTCGGTATCGGCATTGCCAATGTGATCCCCGGCGTGAGTGGCGGGACGATGGCACTCATCTTCGGTATCTACGAAGACGTGATCGGATCGGCCAGCGACGGCGTTCAGGTGGGACTTCGCTTGATCCGCGGGGACGTGCGAGGATGCCTCGTCATCCTGAAAGGCATGCGCTGGGTCCTCCTGGGGCCGCTAGTCATCGGAATGATTGCGACGCCGTTCCTCGGCGCCGGCCTCCTGGAATCCTTGCTCGACTCGGAGCCCGAGATCATGCGAGGGTTATTCTTTGGGCTGATTGTGGGGTCTCTACCCATCCCCTGGCTCCGCATTCGAGAGAAGGCGACTTCCGCCTACCTCCTCTTGCTCGTCGCGGGAGTCCTGGCGTGGATGTTAGGTTCACTCCCTGCTGGGGGGATCGCCGACCCCACTTACTGGCAGGTGTTTGGAGCCGCAGCCGTGGCCATCAGCGCCATGGTGCTACCCGGGGTAAGCGGCGCGTACCTGCTTCTCGTATTCGGCATGTATGAGGTCACCCTGGAGGCCCTCCGAGACCTGGATTTCGCGTTCATCGGAGTCTTTGGTTTGGGCGCGGCAGTCGGTCTCGCCGGCTTCTCTGTGCTCCTGAACTGGCTCCTCAAGAACCACCACGACGCCACAATGGCCGTGCTTGTCGGACTCATGGTCGGATCGCTACGAGCACTCTGGCCCTGGCAAGCAGAATTAGGCTCGCCTATGCTCCCGAGTATCGGAGATGGGACCGGCGTGATAATCCTGCTCGCGGTCGTCGGGCTGGCCATCACGGGAGGCTTGAGCTGGTGGGAACTGAGGCGCTCGGACACCGAGGACGCTCGGACCCGCTAGCGGGTGACCACCGATTGTGGACGACCATCGATCTCGATGATGCGAAGCGTGGTACCAGACCCCGCATCGAGGATGCGAATGAAGCCGGTCTGGGACACACCGAAAAACTCCAGGCTTCGCTCGACTTGATCGCCTATGACTACGATCCGGCTCCCGATTCCCGCCAGACCAGTCACGTTTTCCATTTGTAACAGAACTCGCGGCACAGCGCCGGATACAGGCTCCGTTGACGTGAGCCGTCCTCCGCCGTCGATGGCGAGCAACTTGCCACCGACCAGCGCAGCCGACAGGATGGATGTCCCGAGACTGATGGACCCCAGGGAGCTAATGAAAGCAGGACTGGTGATATCCAGAATCAGCGCCGCGCCGCTTTCCGAACCGACCGCGATGAGGCGGTCCCCCACATCGTTGACAATCAATTGCTGGACTGCGTGTCTGGGACCCGACAGGGCCACATACGACGGCCCGCCTTGCTCTAGGGAGAATGACACGATCTGATCCGCAGACCGACTCGCACTAAACCCGTAGTCACCGTGAGGCCTGGTGGCGGAAGCAGCCGTCTCGGGAAAGACCGATTCCACCGAGCGCACGCGCATGTCCGAAGTGCTGACGACATCCATGCGCCCGCTCGTGTCGCCGGCCTCGCGGCCTACCACCAGCCACTGGCCGTTGGCTGACGCTGACAAGGCGCCCGGTGACTGAATCTCTGCGATCCCGTTGAGCACGTTTCCACTATCGAATCTGAGCACGGAATTTTCGCCCGGTAGCGACACAAACCAGCCCGATCCGTCCGCGACCGATACCAGTCCACCAGGACGTGAATCGGGGCTGAATCCCAGTTTTTCGAGATCGATTATCCGGGAGATGGCGAGCGCCTCAAGGTCCACAACCGCAATGATCGCTTCGTCCGCCACGGCCACCAGTGCCTGTGCCGAAGCGTCTGCATAGGGCACCTCGCCCAGGTCGTTTCGTGCCCCCTCACCGATCCAGCGAGCCAAAAACTCTACCTCCGCAACAGATAAGGTGTCTTCGCCAAGTTCAGTGGGGTGAGGGCCGCCGACTCGCGAGGTGAGCATGCGCATGACGCGGCTTCGACCCGGATCGAACGGGATAACAACGCCCCCAGACTCAGCCCCGACTACCAGGGCTGTCCAGGAGACCAACGACAAGTCTGCGGCCAGGCCGTCGTGGCACTCCGTACAGCGGTCATCGAACAGGACCTGGACGTGACGTCCGTAGCTGATGTCGCCGATTGCTCCATAGTCCGGGAGCGTGGTATCTCCGAGCAGTTCACACGAACTCACGCCGATCGACACCAGCGTTCCGACGATTAGTATCGTGAGAGGAGAATATTTCAGTGGCGAACCCATCACCACAAGGATCGACCAGAGACGGCGCACCTTGAGCGCTCTTTCTTACCGAGGTGATCCCAGAGGTCAGCGAGCAACCTGACGAGCCCGCCAAATCCAAGTCGCCGCCACGAAGAGAATCAGGGCACCCTTCATCTGCGAATGACGAGTCTGGTGCTCGTGGCTCCATCGACTCGAACTTCGATCAGGTAGGTGCCGGATGGCAAGCCGGATCC
>CAYXSE010000333.1:0-3238 GCA_964466675.1 uncultured Rhodothermales bacterium
TCGTAGTAGTAGATGTCAAAGTGCTGGGTCCGAAGGTAGAACCAGTTCTTGCCCTCGTAGTGGACCTTGTTCTTTCCGTAACGGAAATACTGCGCACCTACCGGTGTCGCTGCAGATGCTGCGACCGTGAAGGCGAGCAAGAAAAGAAGGCGACGGGCCAAAACATCACAGGGAAGTCGGAATCCGATCCCGCGATAGGACCGCGGGGGTGGAACGGTATTCCGGTCTAGGACGCCAGTACTCGATTGGGCAACTCCGGGGCGTGCCACGGCCACACGGACTTTTCCCACCAGTCCTAGTAGAGGAAACGTCTGAGGTTCCTGGATTTGTGGGGCAGACCCAAATACCCGGAGCGGAGTCGAGCGCTATTATCCCCTTCCCTCGTTCCAAATATGAACGCCCGACATGAGCACTAAACTATTTCTCATCGTGACCCTCCTGGCTTTCGCGCAGTGCGGCGATCAAGCCGGCAACTCGGCACCCCAGCAAGAGCCGGTTGTGGAGGCCGGACCGCCGCCGCCCATTCGGCTCGTCCTGGAGGAAGCGGTGGGGACGAGTATGAACTCCCTGATCTGGAATGAAACGTTCAGCCAGTACGTCACGGAGTATTTCTCAGGCTACACATTCGACGATATTGAGGGAGCCAACATCGGAATCCGCGCCGGCGCCGACGACAGCGCCGCAGGCGGCGTCCTCCTGACCTTGGGAGGGCCTCCCGAGGATGTTGAGGAGAAAGCGGGCCGTTTCATCACCGGAGCCGCAGCCGTCCCGCATGCCGCCTGGATACACGGCCGGTTCGTCTACGACACCGAGGAGGACTACATGGCATTTCTGGTGCTCAACGACTCCCTGGCCATAATCGTGACGAAGAGATCACCGGAAGATGCGGCCTTCAGGAGTGCCGTCGATCTCATTGCCGAACCGTTCATCAGGCAATATGGCGCGCAAAGGGGCGTAGAGATGAAAGAGGTCCGCGTGGAGATCGACTAGGTCCCGATCCGTCCAGGAGGCCTGAACCCTATGCGTAGCGTATCCAGCGAAGAAGCTCCCGCAGCGTTGGCTTCTTGCCATACATGAGCACGCCCACCCGGTAAATCCGGGAGCTCACCCAGATGGCACCCAGGAACGCGCCGACGGCCAGCGCAAACGATCCGCCTACCTGCCAGAAGGGCACTTCTGTCACCGCCAAACGGACTACCATGGGCACCGGAGAGAGGAAGGGGAGCATGGAGATCACGACCGCCAGCGTCGAGTTGGGCTCCTCGATTACCGGTTGGATGAAGACGATGGAGAGAATGATGGGCATCATCAGCGGTAGCATGAAACCCTGAGCATCGGCCTCCTGCTCTACCGCGGATCCGATGGCCGCGAACAGGCTTGCGTATAGCAGGTAGCCCACGAGGAAGAAGAGAACGAACCAGATGAAGACGTCCACGCCTATTTCCGGTGGCTGGAAACTCATCGCCGACAAGAGTTCAGCCTGGGTGGCGGTGTCTGGCAAATTGAAGCTCGCCGGATCGGCGAAGAGTGCGATGATGAAGCCGGACCCTACAGTGCCGGCCATGATGAGGAGGGCCCACGTGACCATTTGCACTGCACCCATCGCACCAATTCCCAAGACCTTCCCCATGAGTAGCTCATAGGGACGAACGGAGGAGATGATGATCTCCACGACTCGGCTGGACTTCTCGGAGATGACGCCGCGCATAACCACAGAACCGTAAATCAGCATCGCGATGTAGATCAGGAAGCCCATGAGGAATCCAACGGCCGCATACGCCCCGGCCGACCCGGCCGTCTCTCCTGACCGCGTCATCGTGACGGTGTTCACCCGTAGCCGAGTCTGCAAGATCTCCCGGACTTCTTCTGTGATCGCGGCCCTGTCCAGGCGCTCGTTTTCTACCACCCTCTCCACAGTCCGTTCAAGGCTCCGCTGGAACAAGCCCCCGAGGCCACCTTCAACGGTGTAGTAGTTCACCTCCCCGGTCCCCTGAAGAATTTCTGTGGGGAGCACCAAGTATCCGTCCAGCTCGTCTCGCAGAACCGCCGCTCGGAGTGAGTCCTCGGGAAGCTCAGAACTCACAAACTGGTACTGGTCACTCTCCATCTCGGCCAGTTTCTCGTACAGAACGCCCGTCTGGTCCAGGATGGCAATGGTCCGATCATGGCCCGTCATCGATTTCACCGAAACGAATCCGACGACCCCGAAAAAAGCGATAAGCGCGACGGGCCCGAGAAGAGTGGTGAGAATGAAGGCCTTGGTCTTCACCCGCTTCACGAATTCATTCTTGGCTACAATCCAGATCCGGTTCATGCCGCCACCTCACTCCGCTCTGCTTCCTGGCGCTCAACTACCTGCACGAAGATGTCCCTCAGCGGCGGTTCAACCATTTCGAATCTCGAGATCTCGGAAATCGTGGTGAGTGCCCTCTCCAGGATGGCCCGGGGCGACGCTCCCTTGAGAATCCGCATCTCCGCTTGTGCGTGACTGCGTACCGAGACCTTGACCAGGCCATCGGCCTCCAGGCTGTCCAGGAATGCGTCACTTCCCTCGAATTCGATCTGAAGGGTGTTCCTGCCGAAACTCCGCTTCACCTCCCGAAGCTCCCCGTCGAGTACGATTTGGCCGTGCGAGACCATGCAGAGGTCGTCGCACAATTGCTCCACCTGTTCCATCCGGTGCGAGGCGAAAAGAATTGTACGGCCATCGGCCTTTAGCTCCATGATGACCTCGGTCAGGAGATCGGCGTTGATTGGGTCCAGTCCACCAAAAGGCTCATCCAGAATGAGCAGTTCGGGGTCGTGCAGGACCGTCGCGATAAACTGCACCTTCTGCTGCATGCCCTTGGAGAGCTCCTGCGTCTTACGATTGAACCAATCGCCAGCCTCGAATCGGTCCAGCCAATGTTTCGTCCGTGCGGTCGCGTCTTTGCGAGAAAGGCCCTTGAGCTCCCCGAAGTAGGTCAGTTGTTCTCCGACCTTCATTTCCCGATACAGGCCCCGCTCCTCAGGCAGGTAGCCCATGCGCCTCTGGCTCTCTGGCCCGACCGGCTTTCCATCGAACGTAATCTCCCCCTCATCGGGGGCCGTGATGTATGCGATCATCCGGATGCTCGAGGTCTTTCCGGCCCCATTGGGCCCCAACAGACCCAGGATGCGACCGGGTTTGGCCTCGAAAGAAACATGGTCTACGGCCAAGAAGCGGCCATATCGCTTGGTGGCGCCGCTGACGATCAAA
>CAYXSE010000334.1:0-3190 GCA_964466675.1 uncultured Rhodothermales bacterium
GCAGAAGCTTGACGAACTCGCAACCCACAACCGCCAGCTCCAAGTTGACGAGTCGCTGCTCATCAACGGGCGACGCTTAACCAACGTGGGTGTGTTTCGGGCCTACCTCGAGCACTATTTGCGCGACCTGCCGAAAGTGCACAACGAGATGACGTTCCTGGTGCGACAGTTGGCCCCGACTGAGCACGGCCTACCCATCGAGATTTACCTTTTCAGCAACGACCAGGAGTGGGCGAACTACGAAGCGTTCCAGGCGGACATCTTCGATCATGTGCTGGCCGCGCTGCCGCTGTTTGATCTGCGACCCTTCCAGGTTCCGACTGGGGCGGATCTTCAGCAGTTGGCCCATCCCCTAAATCAGAAACAGCCCTCTACATGATTCATGTAGAGGGCTGCTAAACATGGATCTATGAGGTTTCCATGTCTGGAGGCGACGGGCGGACTCGAACCGCCGTACAGGGTTTTGCAGACCCTTGCCTAGCCACTCGGCCACCAGTCTAAGTCAGTGTGCTACAGCCCCTTGGGGCTTCAGCGAACGAAAGAACAGCGCGATGTAGTAGAATTGTAGGCAGTATTTATGGCAGCAGGAAAAGGACGGCCGCTCCTGCCAGTTCCTGAGATAGACTTAACTGCTTTTCTTTTTCGTCCGGCCATCCAAGGATCGTGACATGGCGCGGCGGTGAATTGTCAGGTCTCATCCAGAGAGGTAAAGGAACGGCGGACGCATCGAGATCGGCCCTGCCCTTTAAGGTTCTGTTTCTCGGAATAGCGACGTGTCTCTCCCCTAGGTCCCAAACATGTGACTCGCTCAAAGCCTCCGTGTCGAAAACGGACACTTCACCGTTCCGGGGAAGAAACGCCCTCGGCTTGACAATATGCTTCTGTGACGAGTAGTCGTTCTTCCTATCTAGGAGAAATCGTGTTCTACGAGCCGGCATTCTTGTTTTGGATCTGCTGAATGCCCAACAAAATTGGCGTAGGAATGACATCGCCGAGGTACTCCCGGCCAAGAAATTTGCCAGACCCAAAGCGGCCGGCGTAGGACAAACGTCCGTCATCTCCGACGCTGATCGAAAAAACGTAGTCTTGATCTGCTAGCCAATCCAAACCGAATTCGCCATCTGGGTCGACCGAGATCTCTGGTGGTTGGAAACGGGCCGGAAGCATCTCTAGCAGCCTTCTCACATTGAAGTAAGAATCCACGCTCGCCTTCATTGCTCCGAAGCCGTCCCAGTCTTCTGCCGAACACTCCGAAAGCAGCTCATCCAACTCCGTTATCGACGCAGCCAGTGGTCCGGCTAAGAACTCGCTACGAAAGAAAACCTCGACTGCATCCTGGTGCTGAGACCATAGCATACGTGCCTCGGGGCCGACCGCCACGTCAGTCCACCGCGAACCCAGAATGGCTGTTTCGGGCCGAGATTTTACATACATAGTGCGGCGGTTTTTTCTGTGATACTGGCAAAAAACACGTCATTCTTGATCGATCGTAGGCTCTCGAGTGCCGGACGTACGTCTAGGCCTGGCTCCTCGTCAATCTCCATGAACACATCTATGTCCAATATTATCGCTGGGCCGCTTGGATTGGATGCGTTGGTCAACACTACGTTGACCTGTGCGTGGTCGTCTACGGCTGCGGTGACTCTCGAATGAAAAGAAGCGATCACGCTTCGATCTTCCAGTTCGGCAGGCACTCTTGGAGCAACGGTAAAGTAGTCATCCAGATCAATGCGATCTCGTGGGATCTCGACTGCGTTTATGTATCTGACGGCTAGACGCGTTATACGGACCGGATTCGCCGCTTCCACATACTTGTCCCAGAAGCGCAAGGCCTGTGCGCTGAAGTCCTCCCAAGTGGTGTATGGCTTCAGTTTATTGAACGTAAATCCGTCACGGCGGAATTGTACACTTGAGAGCTCATCTTCGGATTGAACAATGTATCCCTCCACGGAGGTGTGAAGCTCCTGGGCAGCGACTCCTGTAATACTAAACTCTCGTTTCTGCTGCTGTTTTTTTAGGGGGAAGTCGGCGGCAAGCTGCCCGGTGGCTTCATCCAGGGTGGATATCGTGGTCGATTCGGGGAGCCTAACCCGAATGTCTATTAGTGCTTCCACGATAGGCGCGTTGGGAAGGTGAACTAATTTTGCCATCTACCTATGCTAAACCGTTTGGTGTATCTCTGCAATTCTGGGCCACTGTGATTGCAATCTTCATCATTCGACGTAGACGTCAGTAGTTCACCCTGAGTTCGGCCGCACAGGCTGATTTTCAGTTAGTCTGCCGTTGTGCTTCTGTCACAAGCCCTGTAAGAGTTGTCTAGTCCGTCTCCTGCCTTACGGATGGAAAACGCTCGGAGATACGAATATACCGCTCCATGGGAAAGAACGTGCCTGCCACAACTGACTTCTCCGGCCCGCGTCGTTTGACTCGTCCGTATGTGAATCCCGAAAGCCCCTTTGCCCCAGCCGATGCTTCCGCCTTCTAGCTCGGGCCTGGGTTTGGCCACACGGTGCCTTTGTAGAGGCCTCTTGCAGCGGCTGAATCGATTCCCGGGTGCTAGCCTGTCTCTCATCGCCCGGTCGGTCGCACCTTGGTATTTCAAACGACGAAATAGGACCGAGAGAACTACCGACTGCCCGTCGCGCGGCCGTACAATCCTGGTTGGTACAGGCACCAAAGCGAAATCGGGACCATGCAAAAGCCTCTCAGCCGCGCAGGAATACGCTCTGTGGCCTTGCCGCCATTCTCCTTGGGTGCCTGTCATGGAGTCGCGGTTGCCATGGCTGGGCTCTTGGCGATGCCCGGAACACCCGTTGCGGCACCCGCGCGGCGTACGGATATGCAGTGGGCTACCGCGTCCGAGGACGCCTTGGCTTTCCTCTCCACGACCTTGGTTGCCGTCCGGTGGTCTCGCGTGACGTGACCGTAGTGAGCCGCGTGCCCCGACCCACATGCGCTTCCAGAAGTCCAAGAACGCTCTTGTGTTTGGCCTGGGTCTGAACCGAGAGATTGGCACGGGTCTTCAGGAACGCGGCTACGGCTTCACCCAAAAGGGTCACCGCGGCCCTGGTCTTCCAAGAGTCGAAACGGCCAGCCAAGTACTCTCGTTCTAGATTTCGCGCCTTGGGCCTGGCGTCCAAGAGGGTCTTAGCCCGGAGCGACTTGCCTCCGTGGAGGACCCGAATTAACG
>CAYXSE010000335.1:0-3182 GCA_964466675.1 uncultured Rhodothermales bacterium
GTCAGACGTCTCGGCGCGGTCGGGTGGAAGGAAAGACCGCGTCTTACAAGAAGGCCTTGGTTACGCTACTTCCGGATAGCGAGCGGATCGACTTTTTCGAGGAGATTTAGCCCATGGCCATCAAACAGCTTAAACCGGTCACTCCAGGTCAGCGCCAGCGGTCTGTTTCGGCGTTCGATACGATCACGAAGTCGACACCGGAGAAGGCCCTGCTGAAGCCGATCAAGAAGAAGGCCGGCCGAAACAACCATGGTCGCATAACCGTGCGCCACCAGGGAGGTGGTCACAAGCGCCGGTACCGCATAATCGACTTCAAACGGAACAAGATCGGGGTGCCTGCGACTGTGGCGTCCATCGAGTACGATCCCAACCGCTCCGCTCGAATCGCGTTGTTGGTCTATGCCGACGGGGAGAAGCGTTACATCATCGCACCGAACGAGACCACCGTCGGAGACAAGCTCTCCAATGGGCCGGATGCAGCACCGGAGGCGGGCAACTGCCTGCCGCTGTCCAAAATCCCGGTCGGTTCTTACGTGCATGCCATCGAGATGAAGCCGGGAAAGGGCGCCCAGCTCGCCAGATCTGCCGGTACTCATGCACAGCTAACGGCCCGCGAAGGCAAGTACGCCATTTTACGGCTCCCAAGTGGTGAGACTCGGCGAGTTCCGGTTGGATGTATGGCCACGATTGGCACGACATCCAATCCGGATCACATGAATATTGATATCGGCAAGGCGGGCCGAAATCGGTGGCTGGGCATTCGGCCCAAGACCCGTGGCGTGGCCATGAACCCGGTCGATCACCCGATGGGTGGTGGAGAAGGCAAGGCCTCTGGAGGTCACCCCAAGTCGCCGACAGGCGTCATGGCCAAAGGCTTCAAAACTCGCAAAAAGAACAAGCAGTCCAACAAGTACATCGTGCGCAGCCGCTCCAAGCGGAAGTAGCACCAGGACGAGAAACTTTCAATGGCTCGATCGCTCAAAAAAGGCCCATTCGTCTCGTACAAGCTTCAGCGGAAGGTTGACGAGGTTAATTCGGGTAGCAAGAAAAAAGTCGTGAAGACATGGAGTCGCGCTTCCATGATTACGCCTGATTTCGTGGGACACACGTTTGCCGTGCACAACGGCAAGCAGTTCATCCCGGTGTACGTCACGGAGAACATGGTCGGGCATCGCCTTGGCGAGTTCGCACCGACGCGGAGTTTCCGTGGCCATGCGGGCACCAGGAAAGACAAGCGGGGCCGGTAGGTAAACGAACATGGAAGCTAGAGCAGTCAGAAAGCATATTCGCAGCTCCGCAAAGAAGATGCGGCCCGTTGTGAATGTGGTTCGTGGGCGTTCGGTGCCAGAGGCGCTGGATGCACTTAATTTTCTTCCGCAGAAAGTGACGCGCACCATCAAACTTACCATTCTTTCCGCCGTCCACAATTTGATGGACTTGAATCAAAGCGAAAGGTTTGAGGAGAGCCAGTTGATCGTGAAGGAGATTCGGGTGGACGACGGTCCGTTCTTCAAGCGATTTCGGCCGGTATCCCGCGGTCGAGCCCACCCGATTCTCAAGCGCACTGCACACCTCACGGTCGTGGTCGCCACACAAACTGAAACAAAAGCCGAAGCCTGAAAGGCGAACTCATGGGTCAGAAAACACATCCCATAGGATTTAGACTCGGCATCATTCGCGGTTGGAGTTCCAACTGGTATGCCGAGAAGGACTTCCCCCAGAAATTGATGGAGGATCACGAGATCCGGACTTACCTCAAGGCGCGCTTGAAGCGGGCTGGGTTGAGTCGGGTGGTGATCGAGAGAACGCCCAAGCGCGTGATTCTCACGCTCCACACGTCTCGTCCGGGGGTCGTCATCGGCCGCGGAGGTACGGAAGTCGAAAAGCTGCGCGAGGAAATCCGCAAGCTTACGAGCAAGGATATCCAGATCAACATCAACGAGATCAAGCGTCCTGAGTTGGATGCCTCTTTGGTGGCGCAGAACATCGCCCAGCAGATGGAAGGGCGGGTGTCCTTTCGAAGGGCGATGAAGCAGTCTATCGGGGCAGCGATGCGAATGGGCGCCGAAGGAATCCGCATCAAGGTGGCCGGCCGATTGGGCGGATCCGAGATGAGTAGAACCGAGCAGTACCTCGATGGCCGAGTCCCGCTGCACACGATCCGGGCGGACATCGATTACTCCGAGGCAACAGCCTACACGGTTTACGGAACCACTGGTGTCAAAGTCTGGATTTACCGGGGAGAGATTCTGGGCAGGCCAGACCTGAGCCCGAATGTCCAGGCTCAGCGCCAGCAGATGCAACAAATGGAGCCGGAACGCCGAAAAGGCCGTCGCCAGAGGCGTGGTCGGGGAGCAACCGGAGCACGTACCGACAGGAAATAAAACGTCGGCCAGCCAACATATGGGGGCGGCCGGAAGAGACAGGAATCGATCATGTTAATGCCAAAGCGCGTCAAGAGACGCCGGGTACACAAAGGCAGAATCAAGGGCAACGCCCAGCGCGGAACGCGTGTGAACTTTGGTGACTTCGGTATCAAGGCCCTGGAAATTGGTCGCATCAGCAGCCGGCAGATCGAAGCGGCTCGTATTGCCATGACCCGGCACATGAAGCGTACCGGAAAGGTTTGGATTCGAATCTTCCCGGACAAGCCCATGACGAAAAAGCCGGCCGAGACTCGGATGGGAAAAGGAAAGGGCGCTCCCGAGTTCTGGGTGGCTGTAGTACGGCCGGGCCGCATCATGTTCGAAGTGGGTGGCGGTATCGATCCCGACCTCGCACGAGAGGCGATGCGGCGAGCACAACAAAAGTTGCCGATTCTGACGAGGCAGGTCACCCGGCCTGACTACATCACAGCGTAGCGATGAAAGCCAAAGATATACGTGATCTGTCCAGCGAAGAGATCTCTCAGCGCATCAAGGACGAGAACGAACAGCTCGGACAATTGCAATTCCAGCATGCTGTCGCAGAGCTGCCGAACCCGATGATAATTCGCCACAAGCGTCGCTTCGTTGCCCGGCTTTCCGGGATTTTGAATGAGCGTACGGTCGAGCCCGAATAACAACCCGGTAGTTGGTGAGGAGACGGTAGACGGCTCACCAAGCCACAAGGAAATATGGAAGACACCCAAACTCGTAACGCTCGAAAGGAGCGAATCGGCCTGGTCGTTTCGGCCAAGATGA
>CAYXSE010000336.1:0-3173 GCA_964466675.1 uncultured Rhodothermales bacterium
ACTCACATGGCCATCCTTATGGGCGTGGCTGAAATTCTGGCGGAGCATCAGGCGGAATTACGCGGGACGGTCAAGTTCATTTTCCAGCCCGCTGAGGAGGGCTCGCCCGTCGGAGAAGAGGGCGGCGCCGAACTCATGATGAAGGAGGGGGTGCTGAAGAACCCAGACGTGGATGCCATTTTTGGGCTACACATCTGGGCAGATCAGGACATCGGTGTGATAGGGTATCGCCCGCGCGGGATAATGGCCGGCGTGCAGGACTTCAGGATTGTGGTGCACGGAGTGCAGGCGCACGGATCCGCGCCGTGGATGGGGGTTGACCCTATTGTAACGGCATCCCAGATCATCAACGGGCTGCAGACTATCGTCAGCCGCTCCGTAAAACTGACGCGAGATGTGGCTGTCGTGACGGTTGGGAGTATCCACGGGGGAGTTCGTTCCAACATCATCCCGGAAGAACTGGAGATGATCGGGACCATCCGCACATTCAGTAACGAGGATCGGGACCTTGTTCATCGACGCATCCGCGAGGTAGCCAATGGCGTGGCCGCTGCGATGGGGGCGACGGTGGACATCTCCATCCCCTACTCGGCTTCCTATCCCGTGACCTATAACGACCCTGAGTTGACCCGTGCCATGTTACCCTCCCTGGAGCGGGCGGCAGGGGCAGGAAACGTTCGCATTATCGACGCTGTGACGGGTGCGGAGGACTTTTCGTTCTTTGCCAACGAAGTCCCCGGACTGTACTACTTCCTGGGGGGCAAGTCGCTGGATCAAGCGGTCGAGGATACGCCCTCACACCACACCCCGGACTTCCACATCGACGAGGCCGGCATGAAGCTGGGCGTCGAGTCGTTGCTGAATCTGACGCTGGACTATCTGGCGGGCGCTGGCAACTAATACCTAATTCAGTCGGAACGTAACCGGAATGCTCATGACCACCGAAACGGCTCGCCCGCGCTGCCTGCCTGGCCTGTATCTCTGGCTCATGACCGCCTTGACCGCTTCGTCGTCCAGAATCTTGTGGACTGATTTCACGATTTGGGGAAGGGTGGGCGTCCCGGTCTCATCGATCACAATCTGCACGACCACGATTCCATCGAGACCTGCCTGACGGGCCATCTCAGGATAACTCAGGTCAGACAGCAAGGCCCGCATGCCGCCGATCAATTCCGGCATCTGCTCGACAACTAAGAACACTTCCGGCTCTTCGTCTATTTCTTCTTCCACCGGTGAGGGTGGTGGTGGCAGCGCAGTCAGCACCGCGTCCAGATCCAGCATGGAATCCAATTCCAACTCGTCGTCTTCCAGGACCTCGTCGTTTGGTACTTCGACCGGGACCGGCGGACGAGGCGGAGGAGGGGGCATCTGCAACTGCTGCGTCTGGATGATTTCTTCCATCTGGACCAACTCCTGCTGAGCCATCTCGAAATTCCGATCGTCCGTGGGATTGATGTCGAAGCTGAACGCGCCGATGGTAAGGACCAAGGCGCCGACCAACCCCAACTGGAAGCCTCGCACGTAGTCGGCACGACGTGTCCGGTAGCTGATGGCACGGGCCCGAAAGCGGGCAGCCAGAACATCGCGAGACAGACCGACTACGGCTGAAACGGGGCGCTCAATCTTACCAAATTCGCGGCCGTAGGCGGGCAGGAAATTGCCAACTATAAAGTTCTTGTTCATGGTCTTCCTTGGATGTGCATCACCGGTCACTATTTCGGGAGCCAGTTGTCCCGTCTACGGAAGTCGGTGATTTGTGTTACGATTCGGCTCCCGCACAGTGTATCATCTGCCTTATCCCGGACGTCGCAAACAGGGTTCAGACCATACACCTCGATGAGCAAATCAAGCCTGATCCCCCGCCTCAGCGTCATGATGTTCCTCCAGTTTTTTATCTGGGGCGCGTGGTACGTCACCATCGGTAACTACATGACCTCCATGGGGATGGCGGACCTGACCCACTGGCCGTATACGGTCAACCCTCTGGCCGCCATCATCTCTCCGTTCTTCCTGGGCCTTGTCGCAGACCGGTACTTCGCTACCGAAAAAGTTCTTGGGGTACTTCATATCCTCGGGGGCTTGGTGATGTTCATAGCTCCCATGACATCGGCCTCACCGGTACTGTTTATCAGCCTCCTGGCCCTCTACAATCTCTGCTATATGCCGACGTTGGGACTGACCAACTCTCTGGCGTTTCACCACATCGAGGACCAGGAAAAGGAGTTTCCCAAGATTCGAGTGTTTGGAACGATCGGGTGGATCGTGGCTGGGCTGTTTATCAGCTTCGTGCTGGTGCTGTTTGTGCCGGAGGGTGATCTCCTTCCGGACGAGACGGCCATGCCTTTGTATGTCGCCGCCGTGGCCAGCATCGTTTTGGGCCTCTACTCCTTCTCCCTCCCCCATACGCCACCAACGGCCAAAGGCGCTCCGGTTTCGGCCCGCTCCATTCTTGGCGTCGATGCCTTCAACCAGTTGAAGAGCAGGCCCTTCCTGGTCTTCTTGGCCAGTTCGTTCCTGATTTCCATCCCGCTTGCGGCCTATTACAACTTTTCGCCCATCTTCGTGAACGCGGCCGGCGCCTCAAACGTCGCCGCGACCCTGTCCCTGGGACAGATGTCAGAGGTGGTGTTCATGCTTCTGATGCCGCTATTCTTTGTCCGCCTCGGCGTCAAGTGGATGCTGGTGGTCGGCATGGGGGCCTGGGTGCTCAGGTACGTCCTGTTCGCGTTGGCCGCTCCGGCGGGAGTCTTCTGGATGATCGCTGGGGGCATTCTCCTCCACGGTATCTGCTACGACTTCTTCTTCGTCACCGGCCAGATATACGTGGACAAGAAGTCGACGGATCAAAACCGGGGCCAGGCACAGGGCATGCTGGTGCTACTGACCTACGGACTGGGTATGTTTATTGGAGCTCAGATCGCCGGCAATGTCTTCAATCGGTTCCTGGCCGGCGCCTCCGCCCTCACACCCGATCAGTGGCAGCAGTTCTGGTATATCCCGGCCGCGTTCGCGCTGGTCGTGATGGTATTCTTCGCAGTTATGTTCAAGGACAAGACCCATGAAGCGTAGAGACTTTATCAAAACCACCGCGCTCGCGACAGGCGCCACCTTGTTGGGTGGCTGCGCGAGGGGCGATGCCGATGCCGCGGGTGCCGGAAGCACGGATTCCGCCG
>CAYXSE010000337.1:0-248 GCA_964466675.1 uncultured Rhodothermales bacterium
GAAGTGACGAAGCAAGAAAGTCACAAAGCGACGTCCCACCCCATTTCCCCCCTCCTCTCCCCCGTCGCCGTCTGGAAATGGGGCGGGGGAGAAGCCGAGTCTTCGAGGCGGAGGGGGTCTTCGAGCGGCGCACGAAGTAAAAGAAGAGAAAAGTAAAGAAGCGACACAATGACAACCCAGGAAAGTCGCGCAGCGACGCTCCGCCCCCTCCCCCGCGTGCGGGGGAGGTGCCGAGTCTTCGAGGCGGA
>CAYXSE010000337.1:317-3154 GCA_964466675.1 uncultured Rhodothermales bacterium
CGCCCGTAGAAAACAGAACGCACACACCAAAGACCACTGGTGCGGGAAATGGGGAAAGAAAAGAACCACACCGGCCTACTTCTGCACCATTGTTGCCCGACCTAAGTCTCCCCATGCCCGCGCAAAGCCGTGGGCATGCCACCCAGATCAAGCGGGCAGGCCACCCGCCGGTTTGGCGATATACTTCAGAACGATCGCTAATAGGAGCGCAAGAGATGTTCTCTTTTCTAAAACGCTTGTTTACCGAATCTCCCAGCCGGAAGGATTTCCTGTTTCTCGTCGCTGACCGAACTGATGAGGTTGGGAAGAATCGATGGTATCGACTTCGGCATTGGAAGTCTCCAAATTTTCTCAGGATTGAAACTGAATGGAGCAGCGACTGGCGCAACTACGAGTCTGAAGAGCCGGTCGTTGGCACTTCCTTGGAGGGCCGGGAGAAAGCGTTTCTTGTACTCGGGGACCAGCCTGATTTTCGCATTCTCTTGAAGAGAGAGCCCGGCAATTCTCGCGACAAGAACGCCATTATGGTCATCGGATCCGCTACCGTAAACGGAGTCCGATCTATCGAACAGTTAGGCTACCTGTCAAGGGAGACCGCCAAACGACTCAAAGGCGAAGAGGACATCGATGCTCGACCGTATTCTGTCTTTCTTCCGTACGAAGGGCGAAACCTTGGTTTGCGAGTACGCGTGCTTGTCAGATCACAGGCCTACTTGAAGAAGACAGGCAAAGCGACTCCGAAGAAGAAGGGAAGAACAACCGCAACACCCAAGAGAAATATCAGAAAAGAAGTATTCTCGGATGTCTATGACTACTTCGACGAGGCAAGACAAGACTACGACTGCAAGAAGTTCTCCAAGACCCTCTTCCGACCTGTGTTTGATGAGTATTTCAACGAGTCACTGGAGAAAAGAGGTCTGTCGGAAGATGAGATCAACAAGGCAGATCTTGATGTTGATTCGGACCTCTCCTATGATGTTATCGATCAGATCGATGAAGTGATTGCAAAGCTGTTTGTGATCAAGCCGGAGCTTGAAATACAGTGAACTGGATAGCGCCTGCGGATCGTTCTCCATCGCTGTCAACACTTGTGGATCGGGCCGGTGAGTGATCGACGTATTTCACCACTCTGGCGGGCAAGTCACCTGTGGCATCCGCCGCGTGTAGAGAACAGAACGTGCGCACCCAAAACCACTGGTGCGGGAAATGGGGAAGAAAAAAACCACACCGGCGCACGACTCCACCATCCGCGTCCGACCTGAGCCCAACCATGCCCGCGCAAAGCCGTGGGCATGCTACACAGATCGAATGGACAGGCCACCCGCCGGAAAAGACAAAGTGCCGAAGCAGGGTGCCACACGATTGTTCTGCCTGGCAGAAAAATGAGTCGAAGTTGGGCGCTTGAGGGAAAGAGGTGCCCAGGGGCGGGCAAGACTCGGCCTGTCACCGTCAATTCGGTGCGAAAAAGAACGAAAAGCGCTTGCAGATCCGGGAGGGGGTGTTATACTCAGACTGAATCGGTCCGGCGGAGGAGCCGGGCGAAGGTCAGACCGCAAGTGTGGGTTCAGTCGATCGGAGGTCTTGATGAAACGCAACCCCAGGCATGTGAGCGTTGAGTGCTCGCTCGGGATACTGACGGCGGTGCTGGTGGGCTTTGCGCCGATGATCGCGTGCGCGTCGGAGAGCGCTGAGTCGCTTCGCACGCGTGCGTCGGACACGCTTGAGAGCGATCCGACTTTTCTGGCCGACGGGCTCACCGCGTTCACCTGGGTCGGACGCTATCAGGTGATCGCCGAAGAGGGAGAGGGAGAGGGAGGTTTCAGCGGGATCCGCGGATACATCGAAGTGGGGGCCGATCCCGGGCTGGATTCGCTCCGGATCCGCGTGTGGCACGGCGAAGGATCTGTGCCGTGGGAGTCGAGCGTGGAGGCGAGGCATCTTGACCCTGAAGGCTGGGCCACGATCGTCGTCAGGTGGGATCAGTCTCGCCAGGGACACAAGCAGGAGGTTCGGGTGAACGGGCAGCTTGTCTCGACAGGAGACATCGCCGCCACGTTGGTCCGACGCGCGACGGGTGGTGCGGTTGTGCTCGGGCTGCTTGGTGTAGACGTTCGGCAGTACGACGTTGGGCTGTATGACCGTTGGCTGACGGACGTCGAAGTGACCCGATACGAGTCGTTCCATCTGAACGTTGGAGAGATCGTACCAGGGCGGCTCTGGGCGGTGCTCGGAGGATTTGATCGTCAGATTGGCACCGTCGTGCCTCAAGACGGGGGGATCGCCGACCTTGAAGGCAATACCGTGCTGCGACTCTCTGGAAGTCCGCAATGGGACAATGAGTTCCCCGATGACGAGTTTACCTTCGATGTGGCATGGGTTGAGCGGCCTCTCATGGTTGAGCGGCCTCGCATCAGTGGTTCGGGGTTGCCAGCAACTCCGGGCGACGGCTTCAGCCTGCTGAACTGGAATATTGAGTACTTGCCGGGAGGCATAGACCAACGTCGACGATCGTCCGGCGCAGGGCGCAGCCCGAAGCCTGAGAACGTGGCACGGCATATCGAGGCGGTCACCCGCGTGCTCGACATCGAGCGCCCAGACGTGATGGCTCTCCAGGAGATCTACAACCTCGCCTCGCTTGAGTATCTGCTGGATCGACTCGCGACACCCTACCCGTTCGTTGCCAGCACCGCCTTCCTGTTTGATAACGAGGATCCGGAGCTTCAGCAGTATCAGAATCTCCACGTCAACCCGGGCGATTGGGAAGGGGTCCAGCGACCTCCCTACCGCTTTGAAAGCGCCCTCGTCAGTCGATACCCGATCGATGAGGCATGGGAGAT
>CAYXSE010000338.1:0-3153 GCA_964466675.1 uncultured Rhodothermales bacterium
ACGTTACCGACTTGCCTGACTGGTCGAGCCGGATGCCGTCGGAATCATCCCCCAGGTAGTACTCGCCCGCTGCCACACAGACCCGTCCTCCCTCGGCCACAGTCCGGTAGGCCAATTCAAACGACCGGAGCGGCCGTGCGAGCTCCCCGGTGGCCGCGTCGTCTCCGTCTGACGCGTTGACATAAAGGTCGCAGCTTTGGGCCGTGGCTGTCGGCGTGGTCGCCACTGCGAGCGCGACAAGTAGGCACAAACCAGATAAAAGTTGTCCTCTCACACGTTTCCCGTTGAATGGCTGTCGTGAAGATACCGTGGGATTGCCCACCCACAATCAAGATTTTGGGCGGTTTGCCGATTCCATCAAATTCTGGACTACCGGGGTAGTTGACATTACCCTCTGGCAGCCGGATCTTCCCGCGATGAAGTGCTCAAACCGCCGAAAAAAGGTTGTTTGGACATTGGGTAGGCCGCCGGTTGGCGGTGTACCACGACTATCAAAGAAGCTCACCCACATCGAACTTCTAACCATTTGCTGAGCATTCGCCCACGGTTCAGCGTGACGGCGACTGACGGTTCTTCCGCTGGTCGCGTTCGTGCTTGCTCAACTTTTCCCGATTTAGGCCCGCGCTCGCGGCGTGCTTAAGTCAAACGTTTCCAAGTATTTCTATCTAAACTAGAAAGAGGCCAGTCCATGGACTGCAAGAGATTGCTACAGCTCTTTTCAAAGTCGACACTTGCTCTCCTCGTCCTCGTGGCGATGATGGGTATTCAGGTCGCTTCTGCGCAGACGGTCTTCGTATCGTCCACCACCGGTTCCGACGCATTTGATGGCGCTTCCGCGACCATCGGCGGCGGCTCAGGTCCAAAAGCAACCCTCACGGGTGCAAGTGGCGCCCTCTCGGTCGCCGCTGCCGGCAATACGATTAGCATTGAGGCTGGAGCCTATGCCGAGGCGTTCGCCTTTGTTGGCGGCCCGAGCCTCACGGTCGTAGTCACCGCATCGGGCGCTGTCACGGTCGCAACCTTCACGGGAACCGCGACTATCAACCCCGGAGCTGGTGACACCATCACGCTCAATAGTGGGGTAGGCTCAGTTACTGTTACGGGAGGTGCCATCACCTTCACGACGGGTACGCTAGCCTTGGGAGCCGGCAACCTGACGATGACGGGTGCGGTTGCACTGACAGTCACCGGCGGTACGGCCTCGGGCTCGTCTCCGACGTACACGGGCGCGGTCACGGCGGGCTACACCAAGACGGCTGCGGGATCTGCAGGAACAGAGATTCCTGCGAGTCTGAACGGTGGCACGTTGACAGTCAATGGCGCATTCAGCACGACTTTCCCAGCTGCGTTGACAGCGGGAAGTGTTGTAACCGCCGCATCCGCGACCGGCACGACAACTTTCTCTGGAGCGGTTACAAGCTCCGGCGCCGTAACACACGGCGGAGATGACGCGGTCTTCTCGTCTACTCTGACGACGACCGATGGTGCTGTCACGAACACCGGAGTTGCAGGCCAGACCCTCACGGTTTCGGGTGCCACCACGGTAACGCAGACAGGAGCGCTAGCGGCTGCTGCGGTCAACGCGACGCCATCGAACATGAGTTTGAATGGTGGGCTGACCATTATTCAGAGTTCGAACGCGGCTCTTGCCACGACGATTGCAAACGGCACAGGCACGCTCACCATGGCTAGCCTGACTGCGAACGCTGACATCCCCGGCACCGGAAACGCCAGCTCAGACGCTCATACCGTGGGTATCGTCAACGGAGGCACGTTCTCCGTATCTGGCGCGACTGCAGACAACAACGACACAGACGCCGACGAAACGGATTCGTCCACGATCTCGGTAACCAACAACGCCGGAACAGCCACCTTCACGGGTGCCTTCAACGTTGCTGGGGCGCTCGTAGCAAACGCGACCACCCTGACCTTCGGCTCGACAAGTGCCTTCGGTGGCGCTGCGACCTCTGCAGGTACGGTCAACTTTGGTGGGGCCGGTTCGATTGCTGGTCTTGTGACCAACACCGGTACCTTCGCACTCGGTGCCAACACGCTGGATTTGACTCTGGATGCGGGTCCACATGCGGGATTGGGAACGACGACCGGTGCTACCGGAACGCTTCTGATCTCGGGTGACGCGGATACGTCAACGGGTACGATCGGTGGCAACCTCACGATGACCGGTACGGGCGATGTTTCTGCCGCGGTCACCGTAGCGGGGAACCTCTCGCTTCTGAACGACAACGCCATCACAGCCGCCGGTAGCATTGATGTTGCGGGTAACGCGACGTTCGGCGACGCTGCTGGAGACGTCATCGCATTCCTGGGCGGCGGAGGGACCAACGACGTCGACGGCGCCGCAACCTTTGGTGGGACCGTGACTCTGCTCGCTGCTGGTGGCGGAGACCTCGTGATCGGTTCGGGGTCTATCACCGGTACAGGTGGACTGACGATTCCAGCTGGCGCGATGCTGACGGTCAATGGTGATTTCAATACGTCCCTGGGTGGGGCGTTTGCGGCCAACCCGGCAGCCAACTCTGGCGCTGACGACGCCGCTTTGGCGTTTGTTCTGCCTCAGGGCTCAACCTCAACATATACACCAGGCCCCAACACCTCGGTGGACGATCTGACGGTTGCTCTTGCCGGCGGTGCTACGGCCGCCACGCTGGCCATGGGTCAGTCTGTTGCCATCGATGAGAACTTCACCACCGCGGCCGGTGCCACGGTGAGTCTCGGCAACTTCCTCATTCGCGTAACGGGTAACGGCGCTGCTGCCGTCATCGGCGGCGCGATCACAACTCCGGCAGGACAAGCGGGCGCTCTCTCGTTTGAAGGCACGACCAATACCCTCGCGGGTCTTGGAAATATGTCCAACATTCTGGTGAACGTGGGCGCGGGCAACCGCCTTAGCGTTCTTGGCGCAACGAGTATCGACTTCACCGGCGAGTTAACTCTGTTTACTGGTGGCGTTACCGTAGCCGGTGGATCGGACATCTCACCGACCGGCGCGCTCGCCGAGGTCCGTCGTAACGCGGCTGCCGGCGCGGCGACCACAGATATCGTCGGCGCGGGCTCGTTTAATGGCGATACTCGCACGTACATCCTCTCGATCTTCGGAGCGGGCGCGGTGATGGCTGCCATTGAGTATGCCCC
>CAYXSE010000339.1:0-3132 GCA_964466675.1 uncultured Rhodothermales bacterium
GGACTCCGCCTTGGGCCATTTGGGCAACCTCTGTGCGATCGACCGCGCGGGTGTCGGCTTCGTGGTGCCGCTACGCGCCGACACGGGGTGGGCCGCGTGTTTCTGGCGGGAGGTGGGCGGGTTGGATCACTTGCGCGAACTCGACTACTGTTCTCAGCGTGAAGCGAGCCTGCCCGAGGAGCGGCAAACACGCTGGCGAGGATTATTGCGCCCCTTTTCTGTGATCGATCCCGTGACGCGGCAGGAGCACGAACTGCGCGTAGCCTATATCTGGTCCAGCGAGGAAGCGGCCAGCGTCGGTGAGGCTCGCGAACGTGCGCTCACCAAGGCTGAAGAGACACTCGGCCGAGTCCAACGAGGGTTGGGGGGGCGCTACTACAAGACGCGCAAAGAGGTCGATGCGAAGGTGGCTACCACGCTCGGAAAGCCGATTAAAGGCCTTCTGACGGTTCGCACCGGCACACGGAAGGGCAAACCCACCCTGACTTGGCAGCGCAACCTGGAGGCTATCGCCGAGGCCGCGCGCTTCGACGGGCTCTATGGCTTGGCCACCAACTTGCCGGATCCCTTGACCGCCACCGAGGTGCTGCGCATCTACAAGGACCAGTGGATCGTCGAGCAACGCCACCGTGACCTCAAGCAGACCCTGCGTGTCCGGCCCATCTTCCTGCACAACGATGACCGAATCGAAGCCTTGGTCGCGGTAGTCGGCATGGCGCTACTCATCTTCGGACTCATCGAGGCCGATCTCAGGAGCCGCCTGCCGAGTCGCGATGCCCAACTGCCGGGTCTGCTACCGGAGGGTCGGGCAGCAAAACCGACCGGGCGCAACATCCTGGCCGCGTTCCAAGGCCTCGGCCTCACCTACGGCCCCAAGGGCCCACTGCTGGACCCACTCACTCCCACCCAACGCCAAATCCTCGCCATGCTCGACATTCCGCTGCCTTGGCCCGAAAAAGCTCCCCCAGAGCTAGCACCAAAACGGTGCGGAAAACGCGGCTAGGAGGGCTACGGCGTCATTCACCGGTGTGGTTCGATAACCTGACCCCTCGAACACGAGCTTGTCGGGGTATATCAAACCAATCAGCTTTTGCTTGACAGCTACATCTGCCTCTCGGTAGTAGCGCGAAAGGTCAGAGAGCAGGGAGATACCGTAGCGGGCGTACCTGAGAAGGTTGGATTCCGAGCGCAACAGGATCCCGCTCCCGTTTTTCCAACTCGCGCTTCCGGTTCACGTACCGGCCTTTAAGGCGCTCGTAAGAGTCTTGTGCAAGGGAACCCTCGATAAATTTTTCGTCGACGTCAAACAGCCTATCGTCCACTTTGGCGATGTCTGTCCTGACCCTAGCGGCCTCCTGTTCTCGATCGCCTTCCTGGTCCTGGAAGTGGGCAATCACGTCGCAAGCGTGGATACGACAGTACCGCTTTAACCGGGCCTCCTGGTCCCGAAGGCTGTATCCTGTTTCAGCTTGCTCGTCGGTCGATACCCGCGTGTAGATGATCGCCCTCGTTTTCCTCTTGTTGTTTGCGGAATCCGTCATAGTCGGTGCGGCCGAGTTGGTACAGGAAGTCGCGAAGGTGCTTCACCTCGGCGTCGGAGTATGGCTTTCCGGGCCGAAGCAAGACTCGCTTGCATTTCTCGATGGAGAGCATCCCATTCGCAGGGTAGACGTGCCTCTCGGGTTTCCAGTCAGCGCGTCGTTACAGGATGAGCCTCCGGGATCTCCGGTCAGCATGTGTCTAGAGTTTCTGCAATATTGTCCGTGTCAGCTTTACGACTTCGCCGTCCCGCTGCTTCACCTCGATGTCTTGAAAGTCGGCCGACTTCAGTATCTCGGCCACTCGCTCTCCCTTCACATCTTCAGTGGCCCGAATCGACTGCGCCCGCCCATC
Source organism: uncultured Rhodothermales bacterium (assembly GCA_964466675.1). GTDB lineage: Bacteria > Bacteroidota > Rhodothermia > Rhodothermales > UBA10348 > CAYXSE01. Next base: position 1,894 of record CAYXSE010000339.1, read on the forward strand.
CCGCATCGTGATCGTGACGCTCTGGAAAGTGCCAGTCGCCGGCCGGAAGCACAGACTAATGCTCTCCAATTCTGATGAGAGCTGTCCCGGTGATCCGTCATCCGGGAGCAGCGGTGTGATGTCGTTGCTCGCATCGTCAACCCAGGACCTGAAACCCAAGGCAGCGCGCTCTACCAGAGCATGCTCGGTGACATGTGATTCAAGGTTCGCAAGTACGGAGTCCATGGCGTTTCTGGGGTGGCAGATGACACCAGAAATGTACCTCCGGGACTCGCGTTCTTTTCGCCGAACGGCGCTAGATTTGTGAAGGCCGGGTTGTAGATTTTCGTCACCAACCAAAACCTGAACTCGATGTCCTCACTCTACCGGAGAGCAGTCTCTCGTAACTCTCTCCTGTATCTAGCTGTAGCCTGCCTCCTAGCCGTTCGGCCGGCAACGGCTCAAGTAGCACAAGCGGACAGTCTCGCGCTTGTCGCTCTCTACAACGCGACGGACGGACCCAACTGGTCAATCAACACCAATTGGCTGACAGGGCCGGTCTCGACGTGGGCTGGGATTGGGGCCGTAAGCAATGGCCGAGTCGTCAACCTGATCTTGGGGGGCTTTCAGATTTCCGGAGGCATCCCACCGGAGCTTGGAAATCTAACCGGGCTGAAGATCCTGCACATGGCCGGCAACCAACTGACGGGAGCGCTCCCCTCGGAACTCGCTCAGCTTGTTGGCCTGGCACAGCTGGACCTGTCAAGCAATCAGCTGACCGGCGGCCTCCCAACGTGGCTCGGGGACCTCACCGCCTTAACCACTCTGGATCTCGGGGACAACCAACTGGCCGGAGGCATTCCGCCCGAGGTGGGTCTCATGACTAGCCTCCAGACCGTCTCACTCCAGAACACCACCATCTCGGGCCCGATTCCGCCTGAGTTCTGGCAGCTTCCGGCGCTGTCGCGTGTCACGTTGAATGGAAATCAGCTTACCGGCACCGTGCCGGCGGTCATCAGTCAGCGGACGGAACTCGTTACCCTCAACCTCTCGAACAACCAGTTCACGGGCGACTTCCCCGGCGATTTGGCCGGACTTACCAAACTCGAAGACCTCCGGCTGGTGGGCAATCAGTTTACAGGAGCGGTGCCACCAGTTCTGACGCAGTTGCCAAGTCTGTTCTTTGTGCAGGTCGAGAACAACCTGTTTTCCGCCCTTCCAGACCTCTCCGGGGCGCCCTCTATTTTTGGTCTGGGCGCC
>CAYXSE010000340.1:0-3127 GCA_964466675.1 uncultured Rhodothermales bacterium
TTCAGGACTATTAGACATGAACCATGAAAAGGCCCACATCCGAAGGTGGACCCGGGAGTCAAATTGTTAAGATCAGGTGGCCGTTACCGCCCTGAACCTGCTTATGCACAGTACTAAGATTGAGGCCATCTCGCGCCGATCAACCGAATCGGCAATGACGATAACCAAAACCCCTGGCCCCTGCCTGACGCAAGACCTTGCTAATTAGCGATTTATCCCGAAGAGAGCCCCGCCCTGGCCCAGCGCCAGCTATTGACCCCTCTCCTTCACACGAAGCACCCTACGGCGCTTTCCAACAGTTTGTCCACATTAGGAAAACGGAACTAATCCGGATTCCACGAACGGAATTGGACATACGGCTTCGCAGATCAGGATCTCCGAGACTCGTCATCTGCGTCAGGTCGTTGGGGGGCGGCGACTGTGACCAGAATCGAGTTGAATCCCTGCTAGTACGGAGCAGGTGCCGGTGGGACGATCATTGTACAGCACGCCCCCCGTAACATCAAGACGCGGCCCACCGAATTAACAATACTCAAGCCGGCAGGGCTGGGTCGGAAGGGGGACATGCAGGGGAGCACCGCCGCGGCTGGACCGGGTAGTTGCAGAATATCACGAAGAGTCGTACTTTCTCCGACTGTGCAATGCGTGTGCTTGGCTTATATGGTGCAGCTTGACATTGGGGAACTCAAGAGCGGAACGCGGTCGGTCTCGAAAGACTTGACGGCGGCGGATCTCGGTCTGGAGTTGGCCCGCTTCAAGGGCCTTTACGTCAGCATTGAGTTTGATCGAGAGGGGGATCGAATCGTGGTCCAACTGGAGGTCTCCGGCACTGCACACCTGATCTGTGACCGTACTTCTGAACCATTCGATCTGGACGTCCGGGGATCCCACGCCTTGGTGTTCATTCCGCATGACGATATTGGTTCGGATATTGGTTCGGATATTGGTCCGAAGATTGATATCGGTTCCGATGCGGAGAGTTCTGGTGATGTGTTGGGCTTTGAGCCTTCCGACCCCGTTCTCGATGTAACGGATATCGTTAGGGACACATTGCTGCTTTCCCTTCCCACTCGCCGTTTGGCGCCGGGAGCGGAAGAGGCGGATGTTCCGATGTCTTTCGGACTTCAAGGAGAGAATGATATTGATCCCCGCTGGGAAGGCCTGCGTGCTCTCAAAGATGAGTCCTCGCAGGAATCCTGACGTTGCCGCCGTAGAGGTGAATCATGGCTAATCCCCGTAGAAAAAATTCGAAAGCACGCTCACGGAATCGTCGTGCGCATTATTACAGTCGGCTGGAGGCCCCAACTACCATGGAGTGCCCCAACTGCGCCGAATCCAAGCTGCTGCACCGAGCGTGCCCAAACTGCGGCCAGTACCGTGGTCGGCAGATCGTAGAGAGGCCAGACGCGGCCTAAGGTGCGGTCCCAAGGACCCTCCTCGATCGCGGCGGCGCTACGGGCTCGGTACGTCAGGTTGGCCGGGGCCGTATACTCCGAGCCGTCACGGAATAGTCAAGGCTAGTTCATGCCCGTCCGAGTAGCGGTTGATGCCATGGGAGGAGACCACGCGCCAGGCGTTGCTGTGCCCGGATGTACGGATGCGGCCCGCCGACTCGGCGATGCGGTGGAGGTCCTTCTTTTTGGACCCGAGGATCAACTAGGTCCGCTTCTCGCCTCTATTGATGCCCCTTCGAACATACGGGTGAGACACGCCCCTCAAGTCGTCGGGATGGCCGAGGCTCCGGCCGCGGCGGTGAAGAACAAACCCGATTCGTCCCTCTGTATGGGCGCGGCGGCCGTCGCCTCTGGGAAAGCCGATGCCTTTGTCAGCGCAGGCAATACCGGCGCGGCCATGGCGGCCTCGCTGTTCATCCTCGGAAGGATCCCGGGCGTCTCGCGGCCTGCCATCATTGGCTACTACCCGACCGTAGACGGACACTGCATCCTGATCGATGTGGGAACCAACGTCGATTGCAAACCAGAACACCTGGTTCAGTTTGCACACATGGGCACGGTCTACTCCAGCCGCGTTCTCAAGACAGACAACCCGGTCGTGGGGCTCCTGAACGTCGGCGAGGAGCCGGGCAAGGGCAACCAGCAGGCCAAGGCCACGCATGAACTGCTCTCACAGGCCGCCGGTCTGAACTTCAGAGGCAATATCGAAGGGCGCGACATCATGGAACACGCAGCCGACGTTGTGATTTGCGACGGATTCGTCGGAAACGTGATGCTGAAACTGGGCGAGAGTGTTGCCACGGCTCTTCCCAAGATGATCAAGCAGGAAATGAACAGCCAGGGTATGACGGCCCAGGAGCAAGAGATCGTCGGAAGAGCCCTTGGGGGAGTCCAGAGTCGATTCGACTATCAAGAGTACGGCGGCGTACCGCTGCTCGGAGTAAGGGGTGCAGTCATTCTGGGTCACGGAGGGTCCGGAGAAAAGGCTTTCTCCAAAATGGTAGAGGTTGCTGTAGAAGCCGCCCGCCAAGATTTGCCGGGAGCGATATCGGAAGCACTTCAGTCGTAGCCCAACTATCCAACCACCACAATCCAGGAATATGCTCCAGGCAGCAATCACTGCAGTCGGACACTACCTGCCCGAGGATCGGCTGACCAATGCCGACCTAGAGAAGCTGGTTGACACGACCGATGAGTGGATCAGGAGTCGCACCGGGATCAGCGAGCGGCGCATTCTTCGTGACCCGGACAAAGCGACCGCGTTTATGTCTTCTCGGGCCGCGGAAATGGTTATGAGAAAGAGGGGGATCGGACCGGAAGAAATCGACGCGATTCTTATTGGCACCGTGACGCCAGACATGATATTCCCGTCGACCGCCGCGCTGGTTCAGGCCGAAATCGGAGCGACAAACGCCTGGGGATTCGATCTGTCGGCCGCCTGCAGCGGGTTCCTCTTCGCCCTCTCGACCGGCGCCAAATTCATCGAGTCAGGCCGGCACAAGAAAGTGCTGGTCATCGGATCGGACAAGATGAGTTCCATTATGGACTATACCGACCGGACCACCTGTGTGCTCTTCGGTGATGGAGCCGGCGCGGTGCTGCTCGAGCCCGATGAGGAGGGTTATGGGCTCGTCAACTCGATTGAAAAGACCGACGGCTCGACAAGGGAAAAG
>CAYXSE010000341.1:0-3126 GCA_964466675.1 uncultured Rhodothermales bacterium
TAAGTGTTTTTTCATTAAGTAATTGATATGTTTTTTATCAGCAATAGTCAATAAACCTTGATCAAATAGTACAAAACCATTTTTAGAATAGAATTCTTGTCTATTTACATCTGTCTCCAGAACTTCAACCCATATCCAATCATAATCGGAGGCCGTCACCATATCGATGGCATATTGAAATAGAAAATCTTCTAAACCCTGTCCTTGAAAGTCTATCAAGATAGAAAATCGCAGAATTTCAATTGTATTGCCTGCCATCTTCTTCGTCTGTGCCGTCGCCGTCATCCCCGTCTCCGCCGGCGCGGCCTGCGTCCGCTGAGGGCTGCCCGTCCGGATCGTCTTCACCGGCGACCGCTCCGAGGAAGGATCCACTCGGAAGCAAGTGACCGGGGCCCGAGTTGGCCAGAAGCGTGGGGTAGGAGCCGGCGGCGTCCGGGGCATCCGCAAGGTCGCGCGAGATATTGCGTTCATGGGCGCCGAGATCAATCGTTCCTTGGGCACGACTCAAGCCAGCCAAGTCCGTCGCTGCAAAAGCGAAGGAAAAAGTCGGCGATACGCCGGCGGTGGCCGATCCATTGTTGATGAACGAACTGGCATCGCCAAGACGTAGATCAGTGAAGTCGGTTACGAATCGTGGATTCACCGTTTGGGTGATGTCAGTGTTGGTCAGAGTCGGAGCGACACCGGAGAAAGGGGTGCCGCCGTTGTTCCAGAAGACCCCGTTGGTTATCTGAACGGGACCGTTTGCCACATCCACTGCCGAACCAGCGGCGGCGGAGTTATCGACAACAGTCGTGTTCACCAAGAGCACTGCAGTACCGTCGGTCTGTAGGGCTCCTCCATTTTTCAGAGTCGTGCATCCCAAGAGGACCGAGTTGTAGATCCTGAGTGCTCCGCCGTCTGTATTGATGCAGCCACCTCCTTGTGAGGCAGGAAACGCAACGCCCGGCGAAGTGCCATTCGCAAATATCACTCGGTTCGCTTCGACGATGGTCGCGGCACCTGCGCCGACCAGCTGCCCTCCGCCAAACGCCTCGGATCCACCCTGGAGCGTGAGATCTTCGAGTCCCAGGGAACGGTTCACAATCGTGAACGCTCTCCCCCCGGCAACCGGGAGGTTCAGGATGGTCGTGCTTGCGCCAGCTCCGCGCATGAGCATGGTAGCGTTCGTTGTGTTGCCCAGAGGAGAGTTGAGGGCATAGACGCCCGCCGGGAGCAGCATCTCGCTTAAGGGAGCGGTGCCGCACGCCACGGGATCGGTCTCATTCCACGCCTCGCGAATCGAGCAAACCCCATCCACACTTTCCACATCTGCCGTGGTAGTGATATTCGCCGTCTGCGCGAGGGCCTGCGAGCCGCTCGCCGCGATGAGAGCGGTGAGAATCAGTAGCCGTAGAAGTATTTTCACAGTAAGCGATTGCCAAGTGGTAAGTGCTGCAGTACTCCAAACGCGACAATTCCGGTCTTCGGTGGACAGCGTCGTGTTCCTGCTGAGGAATGTCCGGATCGGGGCCATATCTGTCATCTAGAGGCACTTAGTACGATGTTCCTGGACACCGATGTCGTGAAACGGACGCGCCCCGACGACTCAGTGGAGACGCCGGGGCGCAAATGTGGCATCGCGTCTTCGCGCCGTTGACCGTCGAATTCGGCGCCGCTGTCCGCTTGCTGGATTCGAAAAGGCCGGAGCAGGTTTCCCCACTCCGGCCTCTCCTCAGCGTAGCGGACGCTTTACTTCAGCAGTGAGAGCTGCTTGGTAAAGGAGCCCTTCTCCGTCGAGAGACGGTAGATGTAAGTGCCACTGGTCAGGCTTGAGGCATCGAACTGGATGCCGTGGGTGCCTGCTTGCATGGCGCCGTCAACCAGAACTGCGACTTCGCGACCAAGCACGTCGTAGACGGCGAGGCGCACTTGCCCGGTCTGCGGCAGCGCAAACTGGATGGTGGTCACAGGGTTGAAGGGGTTCGGATAGTTCTGCTGGAGAGCAAAGCCTGACGGTACCTCAGGGGAGAACTCGTTCTCGTTGTCAGTAGGCGTCACCGAGGCGGTGATCTCGATCGAGAACGTCTCGCCGGAGTCGGTGCCCGCGAAGGCGCTTCCGTTGGGGCCTACCGCGACGAAGGTCACATTGGCTCCACGAAGAGCGATCGCTGCCGCGCCGGTCGGAGACGGAGCTGCTGTGGTCGGATCCGCGAGACTGAAGGCGCCGAAGCCCCAGGAGCCTCCCAGCAGGAAGTCCGGACCATCTGGCACTGCGTCAGTATCCGGGCCCATGGCCAGGGAGCGGATCTCCGGAACCACTTCCGAGGCGTCATCCAGAGTGACAGTCGGACCAAAGAACTTCCAGTCAATCGCCGCAAGGTCAGTCCTCCAGATACCCGAAGCCGTTCCTGCGAACAGGAAGTCCGTTGGCCCAGCTGGATCCGTGCCAATCTCAAGGTCAAAGATATGACCAGCGTAGAGATCGTCAGGGTTGTCCGGGTCACCTAACGGGTTGCCTAGCAATACGTCGTTCTCCGTTGCCCCACCCAGGAAGTCCCACGTGAATCCGTAGTCATCCGAGAAGTAGACACCGCGTCCGAAGGTACCGGCGTAGATCGTGCCAGCAACGGTCGGATGTGCGACGAGTGACCACGGCGTGTCAGAAGCAACGCCGGGGAGCGATCCCACTTGCTGCCATGATGTACCATCGTTCAGAGAGCGGAACACCAAGCCGGCGTTGGCTGAGATGTACAGGAAGCCATCGATATCCTGCGTCATGGCGTAGACCAGGGTCGAGGCGGCGTTTCCTCCGTTGCCGTTGGGCAAGCAGTTTGTAGGCACGCTGGTGCACGTGGCATCGGGAGCGGCAGCCGCCCATGATTCTCCGCCGTCCTCACTCTTGTAGAGCCCCGCAGAGCCCCAAGTCGCGAGCCAGAGGTCATCGTTGTCATCTTCGAAGATGTCATTGACGTGCAGCGGGAAGGGAAGGCCCTTCGAGCAGGGGCGCCAACGATCGCCGAAGTAGTCGGTGAGAACCCCACCGGCGGGAATCGGCGCGGGAAACAGGACGTCACCCGCATCGAGCGTCATGGCGCCGCCGTTCAGCGCCAGGCTGACGATGGGGTTGTTGATCTAGCACCACAC
>CAYXSE010000342.1:0-3117 GCA_964466675.1 uncultured Rhodothermales bacterium
CCGAGGTCGGGGCCACGACCAGTGCCGGTCCATCGGCCGCCCGGCTGAGCATGACGCCCAGAGCCTGGATGGTCTTGCCGAGACCCATGTCGTCGGCCAGGCATGCGCCGAAGCCGGTATCCGCCAGCCTCATCGCCCACACAAAACCTTCCTCCTGGTACGGGCGGAGTGTGGTCAGAAGCGTCGCAGGGACGGCAGGGGCCCACTCACGCGCCTCCCGGAGGCGTGTCACCCGGGTCTCGAAGGCTTCGTCCCACTGCGAGTCCGTGCCCTCAAGCAGCTCCTGCAGCCACGCCACGGCGGCATGGGGAACCGCCGCAGCGTCGCCCCGGGCCTCGGCGATCAACGCCATCTCGACGGCGCGCTCATGCAATTCCTGTGACAGGGCCGCGTAGACCCCATCACCCATAGGAATGAACCGGCTCTTCCCGAGGCCGGCCTCCAGGAGCGCCGCAAATGTCAGGACGAGACCCTCGGAAACCTTGATCTCGCCATCCAGCTGAAACCAGTTCTGCCGGGTGGAAATGCGCGCGCGGACCTTGGTCAGACCGACCGGGAGCACGCGCACGGCCCTACCCCGCGGCCAGTCCAGACCCGAGACGGCTTCGAGCGACGGGAGCACCTCGAGGAGCGTCAGCGCCAGTTCCGGATCCTCCACCATCCACTCCGGTACCGAGTCGTCCGCGGCCGGCGGGGAGAGGAATTCGATGGCGTCGATCACCCGGTCCACCTGGCGGCGCTCGGCGGCCAGGTCCCGCTCGGTACCCAGGGGCTGCTTGCCGACGTTGGCCATGAGGCGGGAGCGGCCCCGGCCGGGAGTCAGGCGGGGACCCTCCGGGCCGAGAGGAGCGGCCACCAGGCGAAGGAGCAGGCCATTGCCCACCGGCGAGAGTTCCGCGCGGAGGCGCAACTCCGGCTCCACCTGCTGGGCGGACCTGGTGTGGTCGGACAGGATGTGGAAGTGTTTCGAGAGCGCCCGGAGTGTGACCTGAAGCTCCTTTTCATGGTCGTGGGGCACCAAAAACGAACGATTGAGCAGCTGGGCCACATGGCGCTGCGCGGGCGTGAATGTGATGATCCGGATCCGCCGGGCCGACTCTTGCTCCACGCGGAGGAATTGTTGCGCCTCCAGTTCCGACTGGATTTCCTTGGGTATCTGCCAGTCGTACTCGCGGTCGGGCTTCGGGGGGCTGGCGTGTGGCGCAGGCACCATCGCCAGGTGGAATCCGGCGTCCATGCGCACCACATCCACGGTCGACGAGCCACGAACCACCTCGACCAGGAGCGACGAATCTTCTCCCATGATCACGCGGGGGTGTCCGATGAGGGCGACCGCAGCCGCAGCCAGATCCATGCGGAATCCTGTGGACGTGTGTCGCTCGCTTCGGACGGCGCGGGCCACGCGGGCGTCTTCAGGCTCGAGCCCGGTGGTGCGGACCAAACGGGACAGGGGCATCTTCTTGGGCTGGAACCCTCCCTGATTGCCCCTCTTCTGCTTCATGGGCGTGATGGCCTCAAGCCGGCCATGGCTGTCCACTGTGATGGACCACACAAGGCGAACGGATGGTTCCGGCGAGGGCGCCCTTTCGTCCACAGAAACCGCCTCGAGTCCTCCCAGGACGGTGCGCCAGTGATCCTCCTGGCTACGCGCAAAAAAGCCCGGTGGCGGCGCGGCGCCGTGATAGACCTCGTCGCAGGTCCGGGCGAGCTCGGCCAACCACGTGAAGTCCAGGGCGATCAGCCGGTCCTGAAGCAATTTGAAGGCGGGGGCCGTATCCGGCGCATCCACGCCATCGAACGTCTGCCTACCCAGCCAGACGCGCGCGACGATGCGCCAGAGGTGGTCCACGAGCGAGTCTCGGTATTCGTAGCCCCGATGGAAGGTGACCGGATCCACCTTCGCCCGGCCGAGACGGATGTCCACGGCACGGACCCAAAGGTACCAATCCCCAATGTGGAGCGGCTTCAGGGTCCTTGACTCGGCCAGGGCAAACTTGCGCGCGGTCTTCAGGTGGTTTGGCGTGTTCTGGGCCAGGAGCGAGAGCACGTACAGCCAGGCCAGTGCCGGATCCATCACCCGGACACGCCTTCCATGGTATTTCCTCATCGCCTCGAGGGCGGACTCAAACTTCTGCTGGGCCTCCTCCCAATGGCCGGCCTGGGCCATGGCCGCCGCATAGATGGCGCCCTTGAAACCATCGCGCAGGTTCAGATAACCATCCTCATTCTCGTCTTCCAGGTCCAGTAGGAGATCCGGAATATCTGTCATCGACAGGAGACGCATGGCCTCCCTCGGTCTACCCTGAAACAACAGGATCGTCGCCACCTGGTGACAGACGCCGGCGGAGAATTCGAATGGGTCCTCGGCGCATGCCTCCACCGCCCAGGTGATCATGTCCAGCCTTTCGATACTGAAATCGGTCGTGGCCTCTTGCAGTACGGTTGCCAGCGCAGCCTCTCTGAACTCGCGGGCCGCCGTTCGCATGAAGAGGTCGGGGGCAAAGGCATCGAGGCAGGCCTCCCTCCAGACGAGTTCCCACTCCGTGATCGCATCGATCCGATCCCTGTGGCGATTGATCTCCTGGTCCGACGCCCCGCCAATCAGTTCCAGGCGCAGGACCGCGATGCTGGATTCTATCTCGTAGAACGGCCATTCCCCTTGACCATCGAGCGCCTCCGAGCCCACTCCGTGTGCCTTGCAGAGGGCCTTCTTCAGGTGCTCTCTCGGGAAGGCTTCGATGATGTCCCGGTACATGAATGTCCGCGCGTCGTCGGTCATGGCCAGCGGCGGTCCACTCCGGTCGCCCCACGGGCGCATCCATCCATGCTCCCGGAGAACTCCGATCCCCTCCCGGACCGTCTCCAGGTTGAATGGGGCGCCGGAAGCCATGTGCCACCCCGCCGCCTGCAGTACTCCAAGGATGCGGGCCCGACCCGTCTGGGTCCAGAGGAGCGCCATCGCCCTCGCCACCTGGCGCGCGTCGGGGTTGTCGGGGGCAGAGAGCGGGATCAAGATGGGTGCTGGGCTGGGAGCGCTGGGCTCAAAGGTAGCTCGCCGCGGGCGACGAGGCTGTGCGGCCAAATGACCAGCCAGATCAACGCAACGTTGGGCGGCGC
>CAYXSE010000343.1:0-3108 GCA_964466675.1 uncultured Rhodothermales bacterium
GCAGCGATCTTGTTCGCCAGCACGTCTGGCATGGTCTTTATGATTCCTTGGGTCTCGGTCAAGTCTGCCCGGCACTCATGTACACGAACGCCGCCAACGCCAGCAGGAGCAGGATGGAGAAAAACGCGGCCGGATTCCGTCTGCGGACCTTGGACTTGATTCGCATGCGTTGCTTGAGCCGTTGCTCTTTTACCGGATCGTAGAAGCGCGGCTCGTACGAGAACTTTTTGTATTTCGCCCGGCCACCCGGGGAGATGATACCCATGACTGTGTCTGCGTCTGCCTTCTTTTAGTTAGGATGCGCCAGATCGTTCCGGGTTGCCTTGCAGTTCGGACATTCGTGAAACGTTAGCCGAGCAGGAACAGGTACGATGCGGCGACGGGTGCCACAAACACGAGACCGTCGAATCTGTCCAGGACGCCACCGTGCCCCGGGAGCATCGAGCCCGAGTCCTTGACGGCCGCAGCCCGCTTGATCGCACTTTCGAACAGATCCCCGATCGGCCCCACAACGCCTACGATTCCCCCCAGCGCCAACCAGTGCCATGCGGGGAGCCCGCCGCCGAACCACGTGCCAATGATAACGGAGATGACTAGGCAGCCAGCGATGCCGCCGAATACCCCTTCCCAGGTCTTCTTTGGCGAGATGGTTGGTGCGAGACTGTGACGGCCGAAGTTTTTCCCCGCGTAGTAGGCTGCCGTGTCCGCCGTCCACATCAAAATCATGATGCCGATTGTTGTTGTGAAGGGGTCCCAGGAAACGACCGGCCCCGCGAGCCGGATTGCCACGAGCCCGGCCAGAAAAGCGCACGGATAGACTATGCCCACCAGCGAGCCCGCCAGCGAGGAGAGGGTCTTCTCGCCAGGCGTTTTTATCAGAAACCACCAAAGCGAGGCGATAGCCAGGGGGCCCACAAGCCACCACGCCGGACTCCACGCGGGGCCGACGAGCATGGCCATACCCGCGAGGAAGGCCGCCAGGTTTCCGGGTCGTCCCTCGGCAGTCGCGAAAAGGTCGAAGACTTCCCGCTGGGCTGCCAGAGCGATCACCGTGAGCATGAAAACAAAGACCCAGCCACCGACCCAGGTCATGCCGACCAGGATCGGAACACCAACAAGGGCGGTTGTAACGCGGGTCACGCCTTGGCCTCAGAGCCTTGCCCACCGTCTCCTTCCGGAGGATTCGTGGGGTCCGCCGATAGCGCAATCGCGGCCAATTCGTCTTCCGTCAGTGGCTCGCTGTTTAGAATTTCCCGAGCCGCAGACACCTCTTCTTCCGGCACGAAGACATGCACCAGGGCTAGCTCCCCGTGCGTGAGATTGAACGCATGATCTCGCTGGGTGAGAACGACGGCTCGAATTCCCGAATCATCCAACCGATCTCTCACTATCTCGGACTCGTAGTCCGTCCCGGACTGGTAAATAGAGATCCAGCCCTCAATTCTGCGAGTCTTGGCCATGGGCGACCTGTAGTTGATGACCGCGTCGATGCATGGCGCGGATTACGAAGCCAAACACGATAGCAGCGGAAATCACAATATAGAGGGGGATGTCCATGGATTCGAGTTCCTCGAAGGACATCGTTTCGCTTGTCGCCAGGTAGGCCCCCAGGAGGACCGCGAAGCCGTTGTTCGCCAAATGGACCAGGATGCCGGGGACTATGCTGCCCGATCGCCACACCACATAGGCCATATACACGCCCAAGATGGAAAGCGGAACGGCCTGGGTCAGCCGAAGATGGTAGAGGCCGAATACCACGCCGGTAAAAATTACCGCGCCCAACCACCCGGGGAACATGCGTTCTGCCTGCCGCTGAATGTACCCGCGGAAGAACACCTCCTCACAAATGGCTGGAGTGATGGCCATCGCGAACAGACTGAAGAACAATCCCAGATTCTGGTTCAGAACCTGCTCGATGAGTTCGACCTGTGTCGATTCCAGTTCGCGAATCCACGGGGGCCAGGGGAGGCCGTCCATCAGGGCGCCGAGCCACTGCACAATCGGGACCAGCAAGACGATTCCAACCAAAGACAAGCCAATCAAACCCCGATCCGCACCTCGTAGCCTCAAGAACTCGGCCGGACGCCGAGTGTGTAGTCGAGCCAAGACCCATGCGAACAGGAGGAGACCGAGAAACTGACCCACGGTGTTGCCGGTCAGCAGCTCGGAGGCGAACCGGGACACCAGTTCGAGTGGCCCCAGAGTGGTTAGCAGTCCGAGGTCTCCGTTCATCCCGACGAGAGCGATGAACGTCCCGATCGAGATACCTTGAAAGGCGATGAAGCCGAGAATCAGTCCGCCAAGAATGGTAATCCCAGGACCAAACCCATTCCGCTCGAGCAGGCCATCCATGGGGAGGAGTTCCTCGTCGACCCCGGCCGTTTCAACATTCGATCCCTCAGCCATCATTCGTCATTTAGGTGAACGATGAAGATACACAAGCCGCTTCTCCGTGCTTGCCGGGCATCATTGGCAACTAGGCGACCGTTCTGGCGGGATGGGAGCCGTCCATGTGTCGCCGGAGGCGATTGACGATCGTCCGAAGTCGTGTATAGACGTACTTCTGGTTCTCGAAACTCATGACCTTCGCGATCTCCGCGGCGCGCATGCCTTCGTCGAAGCGAAGTTGTATCAGAAGCTGATCCTGAGCGTCCAGGTGGCTGATGGCATTCTGAAGATTGACGAGGTTCTCCTCGTCGACACCGTCACCCTGAAACTCAAGGAGCGTAGTCTTGTCGACCGGCTGAATGCCGGCGGCCGCGAGATCCTCAAAGGAAACGGTGGGTCTGTTGGCCCTGAGAGCTGAAATCAGATGCCAGCGCTTGTTGACCGAGAGAAGGCTGTCGATGTGCTGTACGTCCTGCATCACCTCCGCAACGGTACAGGAGATACGGTGCCTCGCCTTGATCAGTTCTGCGATGTCGTCATGCGCCATCTGCTCTTGATAGTAGTACTTGAAGACGTGCTTCTGCCGGTCGCTCAATTTCTTGATCACCGATTGGGGAGCGGACACGACACGTTGCTTCCTGAATCGGTCTCGGCATGCGTTTGCGACGACGACGCTCAACCAGGGCGTTAACTCGCTGTTGATTCGGAAATTCCTCAAGG
>CAYXSE010000344.1:0-3108 GCA_964466675.1 uncultured Rhodothermales bacterium
GCAGGCTCTGGCCTGTTCCCATCCAGAATTCATGGGTCTCACCCTCAAGCAAGGTCATGTCGATGCCGGTGATCAGATGACCGATATGCATGAAGGCTTCTTTTGCACCGTCGAGATCGTCGTTCGCCAACTGTTGTTGCGTGTTGAGGTAGGCCTCGTAGACGGGCATGAGGGCCATGCGGAATGAACCGATGTCCCCGCCTTCTTCCGGCGATTCCCCTTCGATGCTCAGCATGCTGGGTTTCGCCTTGATCTGTAGCGCGCTGTCGATGTTGAATGCGCCGTTGACGACGACACGTTCGCCTTCTTCCAAGCCGCTGAGCACGAGGTAGTAGTCGCCCGCGCGTGCGCCTAAGACCACCTCGCGGCCCTCGTAAGTAGGCCGATCGGCTCCGGGCACGACCGTGTAGACGACCGCGCGCCGACCTGTCTTGAGCACTGCGGTCGCGGGAACTACGATGGGCTTCGCGTCCTCGTTTTCCGCTTTCACATAGCCGAGGTCTTCGGCTTTTAGCAATGCCATTCCGCAAATCGGACAGTCCCCCGGCCCATCGCGCACGACTTCCGGGTGCATCGGACCGATCCACTTCCCGGAAAGCCCTGGGTCCATGACGTGTCCGCCCTTTGCGACTTTCGATCGCACCGTGGCCCGGACGAACAGTCCGGGCTTCAGCCTGCCGTCTGAGTTATCGACGTTCACGCGGATTTTGACGGTACGCGTCATGGCATTCAGCACCGGATCGATAAAGGCGATGACGCCGTCAAAATGTTCGCCGGGGTAGGCCTCCGCTTGAATATCCACGGACTGTCCAAAGTGAAGCCAGGAGATGTCGGATTCGTAGGCATCGAGCTTCACCCACACTTTCGTGAGGTCGGCAACCGTATACACCGGGGTTCCCGTTTGTACATAGTCGCCCTCGTTCTTCGCTTTGTGAATGACAATGCCCCCGATGGGCGCATTGATTTGCATATGATCTTCGGGTTCCTGGCGTTGCTCGATGTTGCGTATCTGCTCGTCGCTAAATCCATATAAGCGAAGCTTCTCTCTCGCCGATTCCAGCGCGCGTTGATCGCTCCCGCGGAGAAACTCGCTCCGTTCGGTGGCGGACTTTTCTACTCTGCGATTCGCCTCGAGGAGTTCCTCTTGCGCGGTGAGTAATTCAGGACTGTATATCTCCGCGAGATGATCTCCCTTGCGTACCTCGATCCCCGTGTAGTCCACATAGAGCCGGTCGATGCGGCCAGGCACGTAGGAGGAAATCGTCTTCACGCGCGTCTCGTCGTATTCGATATTGCCGACCATTCGGATTTTCGCCTCGACAAATTTTCGCTCGACACGGGCGGTTTCGATCTCCGCCAGCTTCACGTCGGAAGGCGACATGACCAATTGCCGGGGCTTGCTATCGTCGCCGCTTTGGGTAAGCGGGATAAGGTCCATTCCACAGAGCGGGCAGGACCCCGGTTCGGGCAACTGGATTTGCGGGTGCATCGAGCAGGTCCACATGGTCTGTTCCGCGTCCATGCTCTCCATGTCATGGCCTCCATGTTCCGAAGTCATCGTTCCCCCGTCTGGAGAGGATGCGGGCCTAGCGCTCAAGACGCCGAGGTAGTAGACCCCCGCGAGGACCGCGAGCACGGCGACCCATTTGGCTAGTCCCGCTATGCTCTTTAGAGGTTTCGGAATACCTTTCATGACAGAGGGCCTCCACAAAGGACTTCCAAATCGGCAAGCCTCTGCTGGTGAGTGGCGACAAATCGCCAGTACGCTTTTTGAAATGACAGCAGTTCACGTTGAACGTCGATGATATCCAGGATTGTCGCGCCGCCGTTTTCGTAGGAAATCTCCGTCACCTCAAGCGCTTGTATCGCCCGCGGAATGAGCGTTTCAAGATAGAGCGAGATTTGCCGCGCCGCATCGTCCACCTCGTAGACACGCAGGTCAAACTGCGCATCGAGAGAATAGCGCTTCTGCACCATCTCCTGCTCGAAGGAAGACTGCAAGGCCCGCGCTTCGCGGACGCCCGCGTCGTATTTCTTTTGCCAAATGGGGATATTAAAACCCAGCGTAACTCCGAAAGGGTCGTCGCCGCTCCCACTGGGAAAGCGGGGAGGATCGGTATTGTTGATGGGGACAGGCAGCGGACCGGACTGCTGGGTATCGATGTACGTCACACCGAGGGTCAGGTCGGGAAATCGTTCCAGCCGCGCGCGCTTTGCGCGCGTATCGGCGTTCTGGATCTTCCAAAGGAGACCTTTCAACTCGGGGTTCAATCGATACAACTGGGTCTGAAGGTCCTCTTTGGCTATTGGACTCGGATAGTACTCCACGAGCGTTGGCCAGGGGAGTAGAGCGTAATCGCTCCTGTTCAGCACGGAGCGAAGACGCCCACTCAGTGGGGATTGAAAATCCCGCAAACTAGCCAAGTCATTTTCCAGTCGTCCAATCTCCACTTGAAGACGAATCAGGTCACGCTGACCAAAGCCAACTTGCACGCGCCGCTGAACGATGGGCTCCAAATTCTGCAAAAGAATCAGGTTCTCGCGAACAATCTGCACCGCGCGCCCGAGATACGCATACTCGAAATAGGCGTCCTTCACATCGCGGATCACCACCAACCGTTTCGCCTCGACTTCCCACCAAACGCTTTCCGCCTGATGCGCAGCCGCCTCGCCTTGCAACTTGAGCTTTCCGAACCAGGGAAACTTCTGCGCCAAGGAAAAACGCTGCCGCTGCGGGCCCGTTCTCGTCTGAACCTCCTCGATAAAATACGCCCATGTGAATTGCGGATCGGAAAGACTGGTTACCTGAGGTATGCGCTCCATCGCCGAGACCCATCGGTCAAAGGCGGCCCGAAGGCTCGCGTTTCGCTGAATCGCGATCTGGATGTAGGCATCAAGGAGCGGACCACTCGTCAGGGCTTCCGCTGTAGTATCGGTCGCTTCTGTAACCTCGGTTTTTATCTCGCCTTCGCTACTGGCCTTGGAGCCCTCGTAGATCGCCCTCTCTCGTTCCGGCTGAATCTTCGCGTAATCGTTTGTAACACAGCCGCCCAACACCCCAATGACCAATACACCGTAAATCGGCTTCATCAAACCTCCCGTCAAAAC
>CAYXSE010000345.1:0-2995 GCA_964466675.1 uncultured Rhodothermales bacterium
GCAGTTCGAGTCCATGCATCAACTGTCCACTTTCGGTTCCTATATCATGGCCGTTGGACTCTTCATGATTGCCGGGTACCTGCTCTGGAGCCTCTTCAAGGGCCGCCCGGCGCCACAGAATCCATGGGGCGCCTTGACCCTCGAGTGGACACACGCCACCACACCACCGGACCATCACAACTTCCATCACACGCCCATCGTGACGCGTGGGCCGTACGACTATCACCTGGCCGGCGACATGTTCGCAGCCCCCCTCTCGGGTGATGGAGCCTCGGAAGCGACGGCTGATCTTGCGCCCCAATCACACACCGAAGGCTGAGCCGAAGTCATGGCGCAATCACCTACCGGGCGACCGGCTCACCTGAAGCACTACTTCGTTTCATCGGACCAACAATTCGATGCGGCCAAGATGGGCATGTGGCTTTTTCTGATAACGGAAATTCTGCTTTTCAGCGGGATGTTCGTCGCGTATGCGGTATACCGAATCTGGCATCCGGAGGTGTTTGCACAGTCCTCGGAGCTATTGGACTGGCGGTTGGGAGGATTTAACACCGTTCTCCTGCTGGCGTCTTCCTTCAGTGTCGCCTACGGCATTCAACGGATCCAGAAGGGGGATCGGAAAGGCCTCGTCATCAGCCTGATCGTCACGCTGGTGTGTGCTGCGGGGTTCATGGTCGTGAAGTACATCGAATACACCGGGAAATTCGAGGCGGGCATATTCCCTGGTGGCAGCTTCGCCCCAGAGGGTTTGTATCACGGACACGATCTCGCGCTTTACGACGTGCCTTTTGCGCCACAGTTCTTCTCCATCTATTTCGTCATGACGGGGATCCACGGCGTCCACGTGCTCATCGGGATGGGCGTTTTCATTTGGCTGATTGTACGGGCTCAGAAGGATCACTTCAGCGCTGAGTACTACACACCAATCGAGTTGACGGGTCTATACTGGCACCTGGTGGACATAATCTGGATTTTCCTTTTCCCCCTCCTTTACCTGATCTGATCGATGGCGCACGGACATCATATTCTGTCGACTCGAACGCTTGCCACGGTATTCGGAGGCTTGGTCTTCCTGACCGTTGTGACGGTGGTCACTTCACGAGTGGATCTTGGGGTCATGAACGTACCTCTGGCTCTTTTTATCGCCAGCATCAAGGCTCTCCTTGTGATCGGCTTCTTCATGGCGCTGAAGTATGACAACCGCGTCAATGCGTTGGTATTCGCCATAGGCGCGCTGTTTGTCCTGGTATTCCTGTCCCTGACGCTCCTGGATACCAACTTTCGCGGAGATCTCCCCAACACCACACGCGGGACGATCATGGAGCAAGAGGCTGAAGAGGCGGGTTCGGGAGGTGGCGTTGGCAGCGGCGGTGGCGCTCCGGGAGCGACTGAGGGCAACGACCACTGATTCAGACCGCGGCCATTCAGGCCGGTGCTTGTCAGACCGCGGCCAGTCAGGCCGGGGCCAGTCAGGCCGGGGCCATCTGCTTCATGAGGAAGCGGGACAGGGTCTGGTTTGCGGACGCGAGGGTCTGGCGAAGATTCGGGTCGTCCACTCCCATCCGCCCGGAAATCACCTTGATGATGGAACAGGGTATGCCGTGGGTAGCCGCGACGTAGGCGACGGCGTAACCGCTCATGTCGGATGCTTCCGCAATGCGTTGCCAGTAGGTAAGCTCTGAGGCACCCCGAAGGGTGTGGTCCTGCGTGACCAGTGTTCCAGTCGCGACCCCTGTGAAAGGTGTGCCCAGTGGCATGCGGGGGTAGGTTGGGGAGGACAGCTCAATCCGGTCTCCCTCGAATACTTGGGACGGCGCGAACAGGGACCCTACCTCGAATTTTTCTACCAGGGTCGTGCAGGAGCCGGCTTGCACGATCTGTGTAGGCTTGAAATGGGTCAGCAATCGCTCTGTCCGGAGCGTGGCCTTGATCTTCCCGATCCCGGTGATGGCCACCAGCAGGTCGTCGTCGTGCGCGGAATCTCCCTCCGCGACGCCGCTGAACCTCCCGCGCCTATAGCCTTCCAGAAAAGGATCGGCTTCTTCAACCGTCGCAAAGATAATTGCCTTCATCGAACACGTTTGGGGCTACGAAGTAGAACTCGCATTGCTGATCGAAAGAAACGAAATCGCCGGCCCCGATGAAAATCGTAGAACTCCTTGAAGGGGTCACCGACCCTGTTATTTCCTACGAAATAATCCCGCCGAAGAGAGGAGGCAGCGTAGCGGACATTCTGGAAATCGTCGACGGCTTGGTGGAGTTTGATCCGCCTTTCATCGACGTGACTTCGCACGCGGCGCATGCGTACTACGAGGAGTTGGCGGACGGTACCTGGCGGAGGCACGTGAAGCGAAAGCGCCCCGGGACTCTGGGCCTCTGCGCCGCTATCAAGGGTCGGTACGGGATCGAAACGGTCCCGCACATGCTCTGCGAAGGATTTACGAGGGAGGAGACCGAAGACGCGCTCATCGAATTGAACTATCTGGGGATCCAGAACGTGATGGCGCTGCGCGGAGACGAGAGTGGCTACCGGAAGCCGCTAGCCAACGACCGATCTCGAAACGAGCATGCGGTGGACCTCGTCACGCAGATTGAGGAAATGAACCAGGGTCACTACCTGGAAGAAATGATCGATGCGGCCCCAACGGATTTTTGTGTAGGTGTGGCAGGGTACCCAGAACGTCACTTTCAGGCCCCAAACCTTACCTGGGATATCCTGAACCTGAAGCGCAAGATTGATGCTGGAGCTAGTTGGGTCGTGACCCAAATGTTCTTCGACAATGATCACTACTTCAAGTTCGTGGAGCGATGTCAGGAAGTGGGCATCACCGTGCCCATCGTGCCCGGAATCAAAATCATGACCAGCAAGCGTCAGATACAATCGCTTCCGAGCATGTTTCACCTGGAAGTACCCGAGGCTCTGGCCGCCGAAATTGAATCGGCGCGTCCGGACCAAGCCGCCGACATAGGAATCGAGTGGGCCAGTAGGCAGGCG
>CAYXSE010000346.1:0-2982 GCA_964466675.1 uncultured Rhodothermales bacterium
TAAGGGGCAAGCGATCCGTATCGCACCGCTACGACCTCTTACCGCTGCTGCCTTCCGGCCCTGACGGAGTTCAGAGGGAGCTGGTCGTACGGGACTTGCCCCTCGGCGCCTCCCTACGAAAGCTCCTACCCCAGGTTCCGGTTTTTCGAGGGGCGCCGGCGGCTAAGGAATAGGCTCAGGCGGCTCGTCGGCCCTTCCATCGGAACAGCCGGAGCGCGCCTCCCAACGAAGCAATCAGGATGTACGGAAGATGCAGTATCTCAGCGGGAAAAAAGGCCCAGACCAACGTCCGCCTCCCGAAGAGAGAGCCGCCTCGAAAGACAACCAGCGCATCCACCGAAACCTTGACGACCGCCGCGACAATCGGAATCGTGGAGCCCCAGACGCCCCATATCGCAAGAGGAAGGCCAACAAGCAGGCCCGCGTAAAGCAGGAAGGCGCTCACCAAGAAAAGGGTCATTCCCGGCGGGTAACGGAACGCCTTCGATGCCCACCGCATGCGCTGATTGAGGAACGACCCCACCGAATCCACGGGATCGGTCTCGACGACCGTGTGTGGGCCCAGCGCGAACGCGGGCTTCCAGGAAGTTCGGGATACAATCCCGTGGAGCAGGAGGTCGTCGTCGCCGGAGGTCACACTGGCGTTCTTCCCGAACCCTCCGGCCTGTTCGAACGCGATCCGTCTGTAGGCCAGATTCATGGCGGTCGCGATGAGGGGCCATCCCGAGGCCATGGCGCCGGCGCTGCAATAGGAGTAGGCGGCGAAGTCCAGGTTTCGCATCGCCGCCAGCAACCCTCTTTCCCGAGGAAGGAATACGGCCCCCGTGACCAGCCCTACGTCCTCGGAGAAGTGACTCGCGAGAGACCTCATCCATCCTGGGTGCACCACACAATCTGCGTCCGTCACGAACACCAGATCTCCCTCCGTGCGCGCAATTCCGGCGGATAGCGCATTCTTTTTTGGGGCCGAGCCGTCTGTGGCCTCGGGGACATCCAAAATACCGATACGAGGCTCGGTGGCCATGGCGGCTCGCACTACTTCGGCGGTCCGGTCCGTGGATCCGTCATTGAGCACGAGAATTTCGAAGGGTCCGGGGTAGTCCTGTTTGGCGAGGAACTCCAGGCAACGGCCGATGCTGGCTTCTTCGTTGCGGGCGGCGACCAGTACCGTTGCGGACGGGAACTGCTTGGGCTCGCTGGGCACTTGCAACCGGCCAAGACCCACGTAAATCCGAAGCAGCGCGGCCCCATACACCGCGGCGCTAGCGGCGAGGATGAGTTCTGCGGCTACTTCCATGGGACCCTGCGTGTCGAGGCGAGGATCGACGTCAGAACAATGAAAGGCGGGTGCAGGAGCGCCAACAATGGATAAAACCTCAGCAACGACCGTTCGCCAAGTCGTCCCAGGCCGACCCACAACCCGCCCGCATCCATCAATATTTTGGCGGCCCAGGCCCAGAGAGGGGCTGGGCCGATTACGCCAAGCAGGGCCAGAGGAGCGCCGACGACAATCAACAGATCCAACGACCGGAGAATGAGGGCCGTTGCGAGGGATCGTTTATCGTAGTGGCCCAGCGTAGAAAGGTGCCGGCGTTTTTGCCGGAGGAGCGCTCCCAGGCTGGACGGGGGAGGAGAAGGGACTCGGGCATCCGGGTGGAAGACGTAACGCATCGAACCTGCATTCAGTCCGGCGATCTGTTGCAGCATGAGCGTGTCATCGCCGGAAGCCGTGTCCAGAATTGACTCCAGCCCCCCGGCGGCATCGTACGCCGCCCGGGTGTAGGCCAGACTCCGGGCCGTACACATGACCGGTGTTCCGAGGCCAATCATGGCCGAAGCGGTGACGGCATTCGCCGCTGACTCGAGGGCTGCGAGTGACCGAAGGAGTCCACGCCTTGGCTCGAGCGGCGCGTACCCGGCAACAAGGACCGTGTCATCGTCGAACGCATTCACCATATGCTCCAGCCAGCGCTTCCCGGGCACACAATCTGCGTCGGTGAACACCAGGAGCTCGGAGTCCGTCGAGTTTATTCCCCGAAGAAGGGCTCGCTTTTTCCCTGCATTTGTTTCTGCATCGGGGATTCGAAGCAGGGTAACCCTCGGATCGGCTTCTACCGCTTCTTGTGCGATTCGAAAAGTGCCGTCCGTAGACCTGTCGTCTATGATCACCAGATCGAACGCCTCGTGGCTCTGGGTCAGGACCGCCCGCAGACATTCGCCGAGACTCGCCTCTTCGTTCCGGGCCGCAATAAGCAGCGTGATGCTTCGTTGCCGGCGGGGCGACGGAACGCGCCGCCGATCCGCCCGGCGTAGGCCCACGATCATCAGTCCCATGGCCAGGCCATAGACTGTGGTGACGACGACGGATATGAGGATGACAAACATGGAGGCGCTGGGGTGGCGACAATTTGCCACTCGCTGAGCATAGTATGTTAGCGGCAAGATGGATTCTTCCAGGCTCGGTCGCGTTGAGCTAGGGCCTGTTAACACTTATGGGAGTTATTTCGTATCTCCGGCGTATAGAACTTTCGGACCGGTTTGGTATAAGAACCCGTTGGGAGACCCAAACGGGATAGATGTCAGGGACGATATGTCAACCAGGTGCCATGTGGAGACCAGCATCCCCGTCGATGGGGGCGACAGTGGTTCCGCCCTATTTAAGAACCGGGGGTATGGTATTGGTGGGTCGTTGGTGGTAGGCGACTTCATGGGCATACAATCTTATAGATTTGGCTCCTTGAGTGGCTTCGCATCCTGGAATAACATCGTAGCTGCGCTTGGCAGTGACGTCAGGACCCGCTTGGAGTAATCTCAGCGAGATGGAAAATTACTTGAAAAGGGAAGCGTTTAGAGGGGTAGATCTGAGAGAGAGGGTCATCTTGTTAGGACTGGTTCTTCTACTAAATATCCAGTGCTCCGGACCGGTATCGCCAGTCGAAGAGTTGCCCGAAAAGGAAGTCGAATTGTTATTCCAGGTTGAGC
>CAYXSE010000347.1:0-2957 GCA_964466675.1 uncultured Rhodothermales bacterium
ACGACATGGGCGGCCGCGGCCGCCGCGGCAACGAAGCCCCGGAGCGCCTTCGGCGCGGCGGCGGCGGCGGGGGCGGCGGCGGCGGCGGTGGCGGCGGTGGCGGCGGCGGCGGCGGCGGTGGACGCTGGTAGTCCAGCGGCCGATGCTTTCGGCATCGGCAACCGTTAGAAGCCTGGCTGATTAACCACATCGTCCGGTCGTTTCTCGTTCGAATCGCGATTGCGGTGTGGGTGAGGTATATCTCAGAAGTGTTGCCTAAAGCGACTGGAAGAGGTACGCGCGGCCCTGCCTTTAGCAAGCCATGAAGAGACGACTTCTTATCCTGTTGTTTGCGGTGGCTCCTGGGTTGTGTTCTGCGCAAACCCTCGAGAACCGAGTCGAAGGACTCCTGATTGGTGCCCTGATCGGAGACGCGGCTGGCGCACCCACAGAATTTGCTCGGCCTGAACGCAGCGTCTGGACGGCGCAGGACACTGTGCTTTCGGAGCACGGGCGTGCTGAGCTGGCGTCCAGGTTCGCGATTAACGCGTCGGCGAGGGCGCCGGACCCCTATGGTCCCTGGACAAGACGGTTGGGCGCGCTCACAGACGATTCCAGGTTCAAAAGTATTTTCTTCGACCACCTCGAAGAGAATGGCTCGGTGTCTAGAAGGGGCTTCGCTGAGGCCATTCTCCGCTGGCAAGAGAAAATGGAAGGGCGATATGGTTCGCTTCCGTCGGACTGGCTGAAGGAGTTCGCACTCGCAGCCCACTGGGTACTCGGCGATACGGCCATGGGATTGCCGCCCGAACGTAGTTGGGGCGGCATACCGACCATGGCGGGGCAGATGCCGTTTCTGCCCATAGCAGGCTTGGCGGCTGGAGATCCTGAGGCGGCCTATCGACTAGTCTGGGAGGTCGACTTCCTGGACAACGGGATCGGGAGAGACATCAACGCCGCACTCATCGCTGGTCTGGCGGCGGCACTGACGGGTGACGCCGAGGACGTGGAGGCGGCCATGCGCCAGACGGACCCGTTTCGGTTCGGTTCGGTCCCCTGGGTGCCTCGGGAGAGCACCCGATGGTTGGACGTTTCCCATCAGATTGCCCGAGAGGCGGACGGCCGTGCGATTCGGCTCTTCGAACTGCTGGAGACGAGGCTCGGAGCGAAAACGTGGTGGGAAGCCTGGGTACCCGTCGTCGTCGTATTCAGCTGCGCCCGCCTGGCCGAATACGATCCGTTGGCTACGATGCAGCTCATCCTCGAATTCGGACACGACACCGATTCTTACCTCCAGGTTGCGGGTGCACTGTTCGGTGCACTTCATGGCCCCGAGGTCTTCCCACTCGAACTTCGGGACGTGGTGACGGCCAGGCTTTCGGACGAGTATGGCGATTCCCTGACGCGCTGGAATAGGCTGCTCACAGCCTACCGAGACCGCCCCAAGCATTGACCATCGAAACCCTCATGAAGCGCCTTCTTCCCCTCTTTCTGTTTGGTTGTTTGTTTGTCGTCGGCTGCGGCTCCTCGTCAGAAGAACACCCTGGCTCCGCCTTCACCGAACTCGAAGAGCGGATGCTCGGAGCGACCACAGTCTCCTTCGATTTCCAAATTGTATCCGAGGGCGTCTTGGAAGGTAACTTGAGGGGATCTGCGTCCGTCTCTTCCTCGGGCAGTCTGACCATTGATGCGGACGGCGTATTCATTGGCCGGGAGATCCAGATGCAACTTCGGACGGACACGGATTCACTCCGTCTCGCAACGAATGAAATGTCCGATGTTGTCGCACACCCGGAGGACACATTCAGGGCCGTGATCATCGGCCTGACCAGAATGGGCTTCTTTCATAATCTGGCGCAACTGACCACCGTGAGCCCACCGGAACACGGGAACGGCGGCATCGCCGAATGGGTGACGGTGGGCAATTTTTCGACCGGTCCGGTCGGTGAATACACCGGCACCAGTTTCGACGTGATCGTCGAGGGCGAGAAGACTTCCACCGCTGTCCTGGCCATTGAGGAGGGACTACCCAGGGCCCGACGCCAGATCGTTGCATTTCCGGGTGGAGAAATGGTGGTAACCGAGCGATACTCAAACTTCACCATTCAAGCGGACGATTAGTCTCTACGCGGGTACCCAAGTGGACCGGAGACCGATGCTCCAAACCCCTGCACACCAGCGGCACCATCCGGACGGCGCGGATCAGAACGGTAATCGGCTAACGCTATTGCTCCGGACAACGCCGCTGTAGAGCCGAGCGCTGTCCTTGAAGAGGCGCTCCCGGGATTCGAAATCCACAAAAATGAGCCCTTCGCGGCGATCGGGGTCTGTTCCGTCAAACGCAGTCCAGGCATAGTAGCCCTCTACGGACGCCCCGGCCAGAATGGCTAATTGCACCTGGACAATGTGTCGTCTCAGGAACCGGAGTCGTAGCTCGTCCCGCACTCGAGACTGCTCGACAATTTCATCCAGCTTGCCGTATCCGACCCCGTTGGCTGTGATGAGGATCGGGGGGCGGTCGTAGTCTGAAGAGACCTTGACCAGGGCATCGAACATGCCTTGGGGAAGCACCTGGCCCCGGAAGGCGCGGTCCCGATCTGGATTCGGCAACACGCGGACACCTAACATCCTGGTGTTGTCTTCCTCGGCCAAGACCGGTCCGAAGTAGTTGATCCCGAGGAAATCAGTGCCCTGGTCAACAATGAACGCAACGTCACTCTGATCGAATACCAAGTCCATTCTTTCCAGGACTTCGTCCGGATACGCACCTTTGTACAGCCCGTCGAGCAGCCATCTGTTGAAGATCCCGTCCACGAAAGCCACCACCTCATTGTCCACTCCTCTCTCCGAGCGAGCGGCGTATACCGGCGTAATGCCTACTGCGATTCCAATCCGGCCCGGGAGGCCCGTCCGCCGATAGGCTTGCACCATCCGGGCATGCGCCATCAAGAGCTGGTGCATCTCCTGAAAACCAGAGC
>CAYXSE010000348.1:0-2945 GCA_964466675.1 uncultured Rhodothermales bacterium
GAGTTCGGGCCGATTAACGATGAATACCTCTATGCCGGCACCGGAAACGGTGTCTGGCGTGCACGATTCGATATTGGGGACACCGATGACATTGACGGCGACTGGCAATTCCTGGGCCCGGAGATCGATTACGTGAGTCCCGGCGGCACCGTTCGCCAAGCCATCCCCGAGGTCCACGCCATGGCATTCAGGCTGAACCCCAATCCCGAACTCGTGATCGGCACTTGGGGGGTGTTCCGGGATGCTGACGGTGACCTCGTGAGTGCATTCACTCTTGCCGATCCTTTCGATCCTGTGCCAAGCGACTTCACGGGCTTCAAGCTGCGGACGTCGCAAATCAATTTCATCGCGACTTCGGCCAGCGGGGAAGTTGTTCTTGGAAGCGCGGACGGAAGGCTCTTCAGCCTCACTTCTGCCGCCACGGCCGCGACGGTCACAGGAACGGAAGAAGGAACTCCGGTCCTGCCCACGCGCTACGCGCTTTTACAGAACTACCCGAACCCCTTCAATCCGGTCACGACCATCGAATTCGCGCTCCCCGAGTCCGGCTACATTCGCTTGGCGGTGTTCGACATGTTGGGCCGGGAGGTTGCGCTCCTGGTCGATTCGAGCTTCTCGCCCGGTCAGCACCAGGTCCAGTTCGACGCGCAAGACCTGCCAACCGGAACGTATATCTACCGAATGGACACGGCTCGGGGCTCCTTCGAGAGGCGGCTGGTGCTTCTGAAGTAGGGCCGGCCGTTATTGAGTAAAGACCCAGATCCCGGACTGAGCTCGGATGTTCGGTCCATAGCCGCCGAGAACGAGAATACGGCCATCATCAAGCTCCGCAGCTGCAGAAAACAGGCCAGGCAGAGATGAGGCGCTTTCGACTACGACTGAGGATCCTTGCTCAATATCCAGGAGCTCTGCCTTGCGGGCACCCCCGAGCAGCACCACTCTTCCATCGCTTTGCAGGACGGATGTCCCCCGATGTTTGAACCGACCCGTAATCGTGCGCGGGCCTTCCACAAACTCGTCCAACTCTGGATTGTAGATCTCAGTCGACCGATAGACGCCCCGAAAGTCTCTTTCATCGGCCCCGGCAACTACAAGAACTCGGCCATCTGAGAGTAGCACCGAGTCGTGCTTGTGCCGAGGTGTCGTCATGGTAGCCGACGCGAGAAACCGATCCTCGCGAGGGTCAAAAACCTCCGTTGTGGCGAAAATTTGAATATTGCGTCTTCGGCCGGAGTGACCTCCTACGACGAGAACTTTACCGGAATGGAGGACCGTCGCCGTGTGACTCCGTCTCGATGTACTCATCATTCCGACGGATGAGAACGTGTTCGTACTCGGACTATAGATTTCGGCGGAGCGCAAGAATTCCCCACCAGTCGTCGCACCACCGGTCAGCAAGACCCGACCGTCTTGCAGCCGAGTTGCTTGATGCCCCGCACGAGCAACAGTCATCTCGCCCGCGAACTCGAAACTATTCGACGTCGGATCAAACAGTTCGACGGACTGGAGATGTTCTCCCCGCGAGTTAAACCCCCCAGTGATGAGAACGAACCCGTTCTCCAAAAGTGTCGCCGTGTGGCTCTGCCGATTCAGAACGGCATCCACCTGGCTAAGCACCACCTCATCCTTCACGGACAGGACAATCGCACCTGCGATACGGCGCTCTGAGACCGTCATGCCTCCGACAATCAGGACCCGGCCGTCCTCCAGTTTGGTGGCCGTGTGGGCGGCCCTCGCTTCATCCATATTTCCAATCAATCGCAGAGTTGGTTCCGCTGCGAGATGCGATTGCACTTCGCCGCCCCGCGACATCAACAATGACAACAACGTGCCAGCTACGAGAAGGAATCGATTCACAAGGTTTCCCGGTTTGATGGAGGTCCACACCAAGAGAGAGTGTGTGGTCACGGGAAAGTTGCCCCGAGGCGCGGCCGCTCATCGAACTCCCGCGGACTGGGCCGCGAGTCGCTTGTCCGTCGAGGCTCAAAAGTCAGCCAGAATCCGCTTCGCCGCGTTTCGTCCCGACAACCCCGTTCCGGCGCCGCCCGGATGTGTGCCCGGCCCGCAGAGATACAGCCGCTCAAGGGGCATCCGGTATCCGTACCAGCGGGGCATGGGTCGCATGTACAGCAGCTGATCCATAGCCAGATCGGCGTGGTGGAGGCAGCCTCCCGTCAAGCCGAATCGGTGCTCCAGATCGATGGGCGATTCGACCTGTCTGTGGAGGACGCTGTCCGCCAGCCCCGGAGCGCACGCGTCCAGGGTGGCCACCACCCGGTCGGCGAACGGCTCTTTGGCCGCGGCCCAATCTCCGTCATCCAGCAGGTACGGCGTGAACTGGGCCTGAATCAACATGACGTGATGCCCCTCGGGAGCGAGCGTTGAGTCAACCACCGAGGGAATCGTGCACCTGAGGAGCGGTGCCTCTGGCAGTGATCGGTACTTGGCCGCGTCGTAAGCGCGCTCCAGCGCATTTAGGGAGTCGCCAACCTGCATGATCCCGCGCGTTGTTTCTGGGCCACCCGGGAATTGCGGCAATCCGTCCAGCGCCAGACGGATGATCGTGGTGCCCCCTGACGCCCGGATGAGTTGAGCGTGTTCCACGACGACGGGATCGAGCCAGCGCGCTCCTACCAGATCCAACAAGGTCGTCTTGGGATCTACGGCGGAGACAACCGTTGACGCCTCGACCAGGCGGTCGCCCAGGAAAACGCCGGTCGCCCGGTCATTTTCGATTCGTACACGAGTCACCCGCGAGCCGGTGAGGATCTGTACACCAGCGGCTCGAGCGGCCTCAGCCGCGGCCTCGGTCACACTTCCGGGGCCGCCCTCAGCAAACACGGCCTGAGGTATGAGCCCTCCGGCCCAGGGCGGGCGATGATGGACCAATGTGTAAGCCGTTCCAGGGGAGCGCGGGCCCGTTTGAGCCCCTTTTAACGCGGCGG
>CAYXSE010000349.1:0-2898 GCA_964466675.1 uncultured Rhodothermales bacterium
TCTGACTCCAGCTACCAAAGCCGAGGAGGGCCATGACGAGGACATCAGCCGGGACCAAATCCTGTCCCGGGGAATCCTCACCGAAACCGAGTTCGACTTCCTGGCGGGAAAGGCCTTGGCCTTGTTTGCCCGCGGCAGCGAAATGGCCCTGGACCGAGGCCTCATCCTGGTCGACACCAAGTATGAGTTCGGCCTACTCCCGGATGGCGAGTATGTCGTGATTGACGAGATTCACACCCCCGACTCGTCCCGTTATTTTCACGCCGACACCTACGAAGAACTGCTCGCCCAAGATCTTCCCCAACGTCAGCTCTCCAAGGAGTTCGTCCGCGAGTGGCTGCTGAAGAATGATTTCCAGGGGCTGCGGGGACAGTCCCTCCCGGACCTCACCGAGGACTTTCGGGTCGAGGTCGCCGCACGTTACGTCGAACTCTTCGAACTCATCACGGGGGCGGCGTTCCTGCCAGAAACGAGCACCGATCCAGTTTCCCGTATCAGGATGAACTTGGCTTCGGAGATGCAGACTCGGACCCCTCTTGAGTGACCCATTCCAGACGGCCGTCCTCCAGGACCTCCCGCTTCCAGACAGGAACACGCTCCTTGAGCGTATCGATAAGGAACCGGCATGCCTCGAAAGATTCCGCCCGATGCGGCGCGGAAACTCCCACCAAAACGCTGGCCTCCGTCGGCTTCACGACGCCCAGCCGGTGATGCAGGACGACTTTCGTCACAGGCCAGCGCTCTCTCGCCTCCTGAGCGAGCCGCTCCATCTCCAGGATAGCCATCTCAGAAAACGCCTCGTAGCGAAGTTCCTCCGTCTCCCGCTCGCCGGTGAATCGCCGTGTCGTCCCCACGAAAATGCAGATGGCCCCGACACGCTCACTTCGCAGATCCTGATCGGCCGAAGATACCTCTAGTCTATCAGAAGTGACCAGAATCCATCTTTCTTCGGACCGGAGCTCCATGCTCATCCCCCACTCACGGGTGTTATCAGCGCCAGTTCATCACCGGCCCCTAGGTCCGCGTCCTCCTTCACGTAGGTCTTGTTTACCGCCGGGCGGATCCACTTGCGGTAGGACGCGATCTCAGGATGTCTACTCCCCAGTTCATCAAGCGCAGATTTTACGGAGGTGACCCCGCTGGCATCCAGCAAGATTTCTTCCTCGCCCACACGATCACGCAGGACGCTGAACAATCGAACTGTGATGTACCCTGTCACTGGAGGTCGGTCGCCGCTTTCTGAACGGCCTTGAGATCCGGCTGGTCTGCCGCGCTGGAGAGTACCTCGGCGTACTGCACTACACCCGCCTGATCCACAACGAATGCGGACCGCCGGCTGATGCGATCCAGTTTCATCCCGGTGAAATCACGATCGTACTTGGTTCCGTAGAGCCGGCACACATTGGCCTCGTGATCGGACACCAGGTTGAAACTCAGCCCGTTTACCTCCCTGAACTTGGCCAGTGTGAAGGGCGCATCCGTCGAGATACCGATCACGGTCGTGTTGGGCCCGTACGCACCCAGGTCGTTGTTCACGCTATTCAACTCCGTGGTACAAACGCCCGTGAAAGCCGCGGGAAAGAAGAGTAGGACGACCGGGCCTTTTTGCCGGGCCTCTGAGAGTGTGAAGGCTTCGTATTCGTCGTTGAATAGCGAAAAATCTGGCGCGGAATCGCCTGTAGATAGGGACATGGGCTAACGCAATCGATGTTCGAGTTCGGGACTTACCTGAAATGGATGGCCCGCATCGGATCGATTCGGGCGGCAACGCGTGCCGGAAGATACGCTGACAGGCTGCAAAGGATCACTGTCGCGACGCCCACCACAAGAAAATCAGGGCCGCTCAAATCCACGGGCGCCACGTTCATGAAGTAGGCCTCTGCCGGCAGTCGGATGATCTCAAACTTTATCTGAATCAGCGCCAAACCAAGAGCCAGCAATTCCCCCACTACGGTTCCGATGAGACCGATCAGAGCCCCCAGCCACAGGAACGTCCCCTGAACCCGGTGCGCTCCGGCGCCCATGCTTCGGAGCACACCCACCTCGCGGGTTTTCTCCAGGATGATCATCAAAAGCGTCCCGACGATATTGAAGGCTGCCACCAGGATGATGACGGCGATCACCAGTGGAATGATGGCTTCTTGCAAATCAACCCACGCAAACAGGCTCCGATGCACGTCGTAAATCGACCTCGCCATAACGGGATACTGAAATCGTTCTTCCAGCGCGAGGGCCACGACTCCGGCCAGGGCGGGATCCGTCAGTGTGACATCCAGTCGAGTGACCTGGTCCGCTTCGTAGGAAACCAGATCTCTGGCAGCCTGAATAGGCACAAAGGCATAGATCTCGTCGAAGTCCGCGAGATCAGTATGGAAGATGCCTGTTACCACAAACTGTTTCACCCGCGCAGAAGGCTGTCCTGAGGTCGGGCCCTGCCGAACACTGAACGCCGTCACCTTCTGGCCCAGGCCAATGCCCAGATTGGAGGCCAGGCCAGACCCAAGAACCACAGGAATTTGGCTGCCGCCGAGGGTGTCCAACCTGGCACTCCCGTCCACGCGATGGGCGACATAACTAGGCAGCCGATTCGCCCCCCACAACGACGCCCCGTCGACGGCCGAGGAACTACGGCGCAGAAGTACGAACTCCTGTACCACAGGCTCTACATCCACCACGGTCGAATCCAGCCGAATCTCCGACTCCAGACGCACGGCATCGTCCAAAGGCGCATCTGGGAGACTCTCAACCTGGACATGCGCCCCGAAACCCACAATCTTGGCCTCGATCTCCTGGCTGAAGCCTCGTACAATCGCCAGTGCCAGTAGCAAGGAGGCGACCCCAAGGGCCACGCCTCCAATCGCAACGAGCGTCACGAACCGGTGGAACCCCCTTCGTCCG
>CAYXSE010000350.1:0-2887 GCA_964466675.1 uncultured Rhodothermales bacterium
GGCTCTTTCTTCGCGAAGTCGATTGCCTTCTCCCGGGCGGTTGTCCTGCTTTCTTTCCCCGTATCGCTTCTCCTGCTGTCCGGATGGCGGATTTGGTGGACAGGCCGAGATTCCGAGGTTCGCCGTGCCATCGTAGTCGGAGATCGAAAGGAAGCCGAGCGATTGGCAGCCATGCTCCGAGCACACCCTAAACCTCCCTTTCTGGTGGACGGCTTTGTAGACGCCACACAGGATGTCGCAGCACCGGGGGACCAAGGCCAGGGTGTCCACTTGCTGGGCGCGCTTCACCATCTGCGTGATCTGGTTCGACTTCACCGAGTGCATGATGTGGTGTTCGCCGTGAAGACGCTTTCTAACAGGCGAATCCTAGGGGTCATGCAGTCCCTGCGAGACCTGCCCGTTCAGTTCAGAATGCTCGGGGAGGACCATTCCCATGTCATCGGGAAAGCCAACATCTCCCAACTGGGACTCCCAGACTGGTCAGAGGCCGTTTCGGACGCCATCTCCCTAAGGGGAAGGGCCAGCCGAAAGGCGTTCGAAATTCCAGTCGCCTTACTCCTGCTCCTGTGCCTTCCGGTTCTCTGGCTGGTGGGACGGGACCCGACGTCCGATACTCTTGCGGCCCGGTTGTACAGGGCTGCCCTGGCGTCCCCGGCCATAATCACCGGCCGGAAAGACCTGGTCGGCTTGGATCCATCGCACATCGACCTGGTTCCCCAGGACTGGCGGCTTCGAGAAGGCGTGTTCAACGTCACCCAACTGCTCCATCAAACGGCCGGGAGCGCTCCTTTGGAAGACGATTTGACACGAGCCTACTGGTTCTACGTGACCCACCAGTCAACCAGTCTCGACGCAGAGATTATATTCCGCAATTCCGTGGACCGCTGAGACCCCACCACTCAGACCCGAATAGACATGGCCAAGGCGCCTGCCCATATCCTGGACTTCGAGCGGCCCATTCTCGAACTCCAGGAGAAGCTCGACGAAATGCGAAAGCTCCAGGACGAAATGTCCGGAGCCGATCTGACTGACAACATCAGCGCGCTTGAGGCTCGCGTCCTCGAACTGAGACAGTCCATCTACAGCAACCTGACGCGCTGGCAACGGGTTCAGATAGCGCGACACCCACGGAGACCCTACACCCTCGACCATATTTACGCGTGGGCCGACGGCTTCCAGGAACTGCATGGAGACCGGTTTTTCGCGGACGACCCAGCCATGGTCGCCGGACTCGGACGATTTCGCGGAGCGCGGTATGGGTACCGCGATCGCAGCGTCGTCATCGTAGGCCAGCAAAAAGGACGGAACACGAAGACCAGGAAGTACAGGCGCTTCGGGATGGCGAACCCGGAAGGATACCGAAAGGCGCTGAGGCTCATGAAGATGGCCGCCAAGTTCGGCAAACCTGTCATCTGTCTGCTGGATACTCCGGGAGCCTTCCCTGGACTGGAGGCCGAAGAGCGCGGTCAGGCCGAAGCCATCGCGCGCAACCTCTTCGAGATGGCCCGTTTACCTGTTCCCATCGTCGTCGTGGTGATTGGCGAGGGTGCCTCCGGAGGGGCCCTTGGAATTGGCGTAGGAGATCGCATTCTCATGATGGAGAATGCATGGTACTCGGTGATTTCGCCCGAAAACTGCTCCACCATCCTCTGGCGTTCTTGGGACCACAAAGAAGAGGCCGCGCGCGCACTCAAGCCAACGGCCACCGACCTGAAATCCCTCGGAATTATCGATACTATCATCCCCGAACCACTCGGAGGAGCTCACCATGACCCGGAGTCCGCGTTTTCAGCCGTGGGAGGGGCTATTGCCGGAGCCCTTGGCGAACTGGAAAACCTCTCGGCCACGGAGCTCGTGGATCAGCGCCTGGCGAAATTCGATTCTATGGGCGTATTCGAACGAGTGGACTCCAATGCCCTGACGTCTGTCTCCGCGGAGTCCTGAGTTGATCGAGTCCAGGTTTTTCCATCGGGTTCGGTATCGGGAATGCGACCCGATGGGATACGCCTATCATGCGCACTATGTGGATTGGTTCGAGGAGGCTCGTACCGAAGCGCTGAGAGACCTTGGATTGCCCTACTCCGAGCTGGAGAACGAAGGCGTGACGCTGGTGGTTGTCGACCTCGCCGTCCGTTACCACAAGCCGGCGAGGTACGACGACATGGTCCAGGTGGTGACGACCCTGGAGAGCGCCGCGCCGCGCGTCCGGGTGCGATTCGACTATGTCGTCAGCGACCATCCAACCGGCGATAAAATCGCCACAGGCCACGTCACGCTCTGCTTTTTCTCTCCCGCGCGTGGCCGTCCCATCGCCGCTCCAGAACGGGTCCTGGCTGTTTTCGAGGGTATTTCCGGTGACTGACCGAGACCTACCTCCCTACCTCAGCCTCGAGGATATCGACGCTGTCGTGCGCCAGGGGCTCGCCGAAGATGTGGGCCCAGGAGATGTCACGACCATGGCGACCATACCCGCCGAGTCGAGAGCCAACGCCATATTCCTGGCCAAGGAAGCCGGCCATCTCGCTGGCCTTCGGGTCGTGGAACGTGTGTTTGCGGCCTTGCCCGGGCCGCTCTCCCTGAAATGGCTCGCCGCGGATGGCGAGGCGGTCTGTCCTGGGCAAACGTTCGGGCGCCTTGCAGGCAACGCCCGATCGATCCTGGAAGGAGAACGATTGGCGCTTAATATCCTCCAGCGCATGAGTGGCATCGCAACCCAGACCCGGGCCATGTTGGAAGCCGCGAGAGACCGGACGCGGATCCTGGATACCAGAAAGACGGTGCCCGGATTCCGGTTGCTGGACAAGTGGGCGGTCCTTCTTGGAGGCGGCACCAACCATCGAGTGGGCCTCCACGATATGATCCTGATCAAGGACAATCACATCGCGGC
>CAYXSE010000351.1:0-2860 GCA_964466675.1 uncultured Rhodothermales bacterium
CGTGTTGAAGACAAAACACCCTGCCGCATCCGTTGAGCTAGACAGACTCAGTGCAGAGTTCCCGCTGTTTGCCCCGACCAGCGCGACCCGCGCGCCCTCGAGTGGGGTCTGTTCAACAGCGCTCACGACGCGGCCACGAGTCGTGATCTCGCGATCCCATGGGATGGAGATGACCAGAGCCGGCCCCGCGACGAGTTTTAGTTTGGCGACGACCAAGACCGAACCCGTCTTGTCACGCAGGTAAACATCGTACTCACCCGGCTCCAGGTCGGCCTCGAAGACTCCATCTACAAGCTCTCCCTTGAGCGGCGCCACCGCCGACGGACTGAGGGCATGTAGAACTTCGACACTCCCTCGGCCGACCCGCGGCTCGGACTCGAAATGAACATTCACAAGTACGGACCGGTCAAGAACTAGTTCGGGGCGCGAATTCCATTCCCGGCCCAGCGAAAACAGAGTAGTCTCAAACCCGTCTCCAGGCTCACCAGCGATTCGCAGATGTCCGATATCAGGCACCTCGGACGCAGGCACAGCAAATCGACCTAGGCCGTCGCTCCTCGTTTCATACTTAAGCACCTGCGAAAACACTTGGGAGAACACCTGCACTAAAGTCCCCACGGCCAGGCCCCCTTCCGCATCGACCAGCGTCCCGGCGACAGGCCTCCTACTCTTTAGTTCGAGAATCAACCCCTCGACATGCTCACACCCCTCGATCGAGAGCGATTGGCGCGCCTCCCCATCGGTCCAATCCGACACGAGCGCATAGGTCCCCGTTGACAGACCGTCGATCAAGAAATAGCCGTTCGTCTGGGAGCGCGCCGAGCGGGTGACGCCTGGCTCTGCCGAAGCGCTTCGCTGGGCACTCACGTGAACTCCTTCGATCGGAGATCCTCTTTCGTCCACGCATCGGCCCTGAACGTGAACTCCACAGGGTAGACGGATTTCGAGTTGGGGCTCCGGTTCGGAATAGGTCCGGCGGCTGGTCCAGGTCGCGAAGCCAGGCGTGGTCACATGGATCGCAATCTCCGTCCCTAAAGGAATGGAGTCGACCAGGAAGAATCCATCAAGACCCGAAATGACAACCTTGGTTCTTGCGGTGGATGTAACGGGACACCTCCACTGAAACCGTAAAGAAGCACCTACCGGATCCAGGCTAGCCTCTTCTCTCACCGATCCCAAAATCGTTGCCGCTGGCCAAAGCTCAAGTTTACCTCTCGAGGCTCCCAGTTCGCGTGCATCAAAAACTCCAACGGCGTAGCCGGGCGCTTCGACTTCGATCAACCCGATGTCCTCAGGGAGACTCACCAGCGCAAATTGGCCGTCTGCATCAGAAATGCCCACCGACTTACCCTCCTCGGCGTTCATTGTGACAGTAACCCTTGCTTCGCTAACTCCCTTTCCATTCCATCCATCAACGACCAGCCATGAGCGTTTCTCGGGAAGCACCCCCCTCCGAGTTCCAAACTCATCCTCTTGAGCAAAATAAAAGCGTGGCTTCTCAAAGTCAACCGGACGTCGAATCGCTGTGTTACGAGGCCCTACGCCGATCCTAGTGCAAATCGGAACTTCACCAGAACCCGTTCGACCATCTCCCACCAACGACCAGACGATTGCGACGATTGCCGCAAGCGCGATGACCCCTGTCGTCTTCAGCCTAATGTCTCGCAAGCCATCCCGTCACGCCAACAACCAGCGGAGATGCTGCAGGCTCGAAACTGACGACAACATTCGTTTCGACAAGCTCGCCACCGCTTCGCGTTCCTGAAACAAACGGGTCAAAAGTCAATTGAATTTCGACCCCATCGGCATCGTCTGTCCAAGACAGCTGGACGCGTTCATCCTCGCAGACGACACTTTTGATTTCAAATCCGGGCCATAACGCATGCATGCGAACCCT
The DNA here is from genome assembly GCA_964466675.1 of uncultured Rhodothermales bacterium. Lineage (GTDB taxonomy): Bacteria > Bacteroidota > Rhodothermia > Rhodothermales > UBA10348 > CAYXSE01. Next base: position 1,898 of record CAYXSE010000351.1, read on the forward strand.
CCGCGTAACGTCCTCGTCAATCCCAACCCCCAAGAAAATTGATTCCGGCTCGGCACGATAGACCCCTTTTACGGAAACATGGATCCTAGCTCGCTCGACCCCGACACTCTCAAAACTTGTGGAGAACACGACGTTACTCTCGTAATCCCCTGGTGACTTGTCCCTATGATCGACGCGAACACTGACTTCGAAGCGACGCTCCATCAAGCCGCCACCGAGGCTGCTAGTTTCGGATGACAAGACTTCGGTCCTGATCCATTCGGGGCCCTCAATCGCAAGCTCTGGCTCTCCCTTCTCGCGATGTATGCAACGCACCTGGAAGGTGCCAGTGAAGACGCCAGAAGTCCCTTCTAGGCGCATATCTCGCGGTTTGACTAGCAAGCGATCTGCCCCGGCGGCCCTAGCCCTAACTTGCAGACTTGCCAACACATAGGGAAAACGACTAGAAGCGAGAATGACCCGCACATCTTTGCCGAAAAGAGAGTCCATCTCAAGGACGACCAAGACCTCAGCCTCCGCCCCTGGTGGAATTCGTTCGGGACTGACTTTCGCCTCAGCGCAGCCACAAGACGTCTTAATGACATCAATGTGGAGCTCTTCGTCGGTTGTGTTTAGCAAACGAAAACGGTGTTCAACTGAAGACCCGAAAGGAACGATTCCCGCTTCATGAATTCCGGCAGTCAGAAGCACTAAAGGAGTCTGCACCTCTGCGCTTGCATCTGATTGGGACGAACAGCCACATAGCAGGAAGAGGGCAAACGGAAGGCCCACTACAAAGTCACGTAGCAACCTCAGGCCTTCCATTACGACACCCTTCCTTGAGTGTGCCTTCTGCGTATTGCGGTCGTCAACGAGAGCACAACGAGACTCGCCCCACCCCAGAGCAACATCGACCGCCCTCTAAAAGGTGGCCGTGAAAGTTCGACGCGGGTGATGAATCTGAGTTTCCCAGCAGTATGTTTC
>CAYXSE010000352.1:0-2842 GCA_964466675.1 uncultured Rhodothermales bacterium
TCGGAAGAAAGAAACTCCAGATCGGCCAACATCCGGCTGGCATCGATCCTGACGGTGTCGGGCGCCAGCTTGAACGGTTCCCGGGTGGCCACGGCGCCCACAGGATCGGCAGCCGAGGAGGCCGGCAGAAACACAAGAAAAATGGCTCCGAACAGCAGAATAGGCTTGGTCATACCACAAGATAGTGGTGTCCTCGACTCTGGATGGGATTGGACGGCTCTTACCGCCACCCTCTGCCGGTTCAGTGAACGATGATAGGCTGTACCCAGGCCTTCTCAGTTTCCCCTTCCTCGTAGGGGTTGTCCATGGGACGGGTCGAGAGTATGGTTGCCCGGACGAACAGCTCATCACCCGTGAATTGGTAGCCTGCCGCCACGCCGATCACCCTGGAGAACTCCGCGGTTGTGCCCTCCTCGTCCCCCTTTCGGACGCCGAGGAATACCGTTTCGTATTCGATGCCTTCCTCGGCCATGATTTCAAGAGCAAGCCCACTCTCGGATACGCTGAGTGCACTCAGCGTCACCCCACTTGATGCGTAAAAATCGCCTCTTTCCATGGCGTGAATGATGGCTTCGGGGCTCAGATCGGTGGCCTTGACCATCACCCAGCCTCGCCCCGTGTTGGCCCAACCAAGGTCAATATCGAAATAATTGTGCGCATCATCTACGGCGAGTCCATACAGAATCGCCCGGCCCATCGCCAGTCTCCGTGCGTTCACGTAATCCCACATAGCCTCGGTGCCCGGGCGCTCGTCGTCCCCGTAGTTTCTTACAAGTGGGTGCCCGTTGTAGACCTCGAAGAAGTGATCGCCCTCCAGTGGCACCAGGTCGTCAGGAGTCACTGCCCACCCGAAATTCGGATGGTTCACATGGGCCATCATCGCAACACCAGTGGACTCCCGTTGTGCCAGCACGGCGTCGATGTTCCTCTGCAGGACGTCGGTGACGCTGGTTCCGTGTTGCGGGTCGATGTGGTCCTGGAGATTCGTGGCGTTCAGATGCAGCGGCTTTCCCTCGAAACTATCGCTGATCTCTTCGGCCTGGATTACCAAAAATTGACCCGGAACTGCAAGTAGATCACTGTATTCCTCGAAGGTGGCCAGCCTCACTTCCAAGGTGTCGGCGACCATCCTGGTCGACACGGACTCGCCAAATTGGGCCAGATACTGATCGTAGGCCTCTTGCCGGCGTTCGGTGACCTGAATCCACCGCTCTCCCCGGGACAGCGTGTTGTGGTCGGAAATCGAAACGAAATCGTAGCCGGAATCCTTGTACCACGCCACCACCGGCTCCGGGAAGTTGTCCCCATCACTCCAGAAAGTGTGGGTGTGGAGGTTTCCTCGGTACCAGCGCTCAGGCTCCTCGGAGCAGGAGGATAGAAAGAGCACACTGGCGAGAGCCAATAGGGGAATACAGCGGGCCATGTGGAAGCGACGGTTGTGGCAACTTGGTGGAGAGGGGCACAAATTGAGTACCTTGGTTCGTGCTCCAACGGTAATCACTCACTCGACTTGGCACAAGCCATCCTCCCCCATGGCCGAGACGCAGCGAATTCGATTCGCCAACAAGAACGCGAAGGCGTTCACGAACGAAGTCCGATCCCGCGCCGCCGAGTACTTTGAACGCACTGGGAAATCCAGGCACGCCACCGCCGGGGTCCTGGTAAAAACCGTGATTGTGCTCGCGGCGACCTTCGGCAGTTATGCCTTGATCATGACCGGGCAGTTGTCTCTCGGCCAGATGTGGGCCCTCACCTTCCTGATGGGAGTGGGTATGGCAGGCATGGGATTCAATGTGGCTCACGATGCGCTTCACGGCGCCTATTCATCGATTCCATGGGTCAATCGCTTCCTCGGTTTCTCGTTTGACAGCGTCGGAGCCAACGGCTACATGTGGAAAATCACCCACAATGTGATCCACCACACGTACACCAACATCCACGACGTGGACGAAGACCTGACCGTTTCGCCACTACTTCGCCTCTCCCCGGGATCGCGCCACTACTGGTTTCATCGGTACCAGCATGTTTACGGCATCCTCGCCTATGGACTGGCTACCGTCAACTGGCTCTTCGCGAAAGACTTCCAGCAGTTCCTGAAGCGGGACATCGGCCCGTACGCCAACAAAATCCACCCCGGAAAGGAGATTGCCATCCTGATCGTCGGAAAAATACTGGTCTTCGCCTGGATGATCGTCCTCCCGCTGGTTCTTCTGGACATTACCTGGTGGCAGTTCGTCATCGGCTTCCTCACCCTACACGTGACGGCCGGAGTCATACTCGGTGTGATATTCCAGTTGGCCCACGTGGTCGAGGGACCGGAATTCCCGCTGCCAGAGGATGACGGCGACATGGAGTATGCGTGGATGGTGCACCAGATGCGCACCACCTCCAACTTCGCCCCGTCCAACAAGCCGTTGTCCTGGTATATCGGGGGGCTGAATTACCAGATTGAACACCACCTCTTCCCCCAGACCTGCAGCATCCACTATCCAGAGCTGGCGCCTATGGTCCAGGAGGTGGCTGCTGCCCACGACATCCCATACCACTCGAACCCAACCTTTGGAGCGGCCGTCGCTTCGCACATGAGGATGCTGAAGCGGCTGGGGCCGGGCGCCCAAACCCACGAAACGATTCTTTCAGCCAGATTCAGGCTAATCGCGCGTACTCAGAGTCATGGCCTCGGCGCGCCAATTTTGCAATGGCCCATGTCAACCGTGATATTTAGCCATCTCTCGCCGAGTCCGGCATATTGTCGGTCTCGCGGGCTCCCTCCCTCAAATTGGAGAATACAATGGATATGAAGAAGTTTGCCATGGGCACCATCGCCGGTGGCATAACAATG
>CAYXSE010000353.1:0-2837 GCA_964466675.1 uncultured Rhodothermales bacterium
CACCTCCGTCTCGATGACGCTTACGGACACGCGACGCCTGCGAGCAGCCAACCGGCGAAGCGTCGGGATGATCATCTCGGACGGCCGTGCACAAATGGCCATGTAGCGAGGAATGCGATCCTCGCTTGGCGTCATCGGCACGAAAACGGTATAGTCCGGATTGAATTTGGCGTCCGTGGAAGCGGCAAGGTGCTGAAGCAGCTTTCCGTTCTCAACGCGCTTGTTCCGCGATCTCTTGGAAGGCTCCCGATCTCCACCGCGGCCTTTTGAAGTGACGTGGACCTCGTGAAAATCCAGATCGGTGGACGCGACACAGAAGACAACGCTGGGGTCTGGGTAGCCCGCCTCCTCGCACTCATCCAGGATATCCGTGAGCTCGATCTCGATGGTCGACGGGAGGATCGTATCGCCGCCAGCACCACCGGGAGTGTCCGGCTCTTCGAACTCGGATTCCAGAAAGAGACCAGAGGGACCGTTGCCGATCGCGCCCGACGAAAAACTAACCTCGGGGTCGTTCTCGTCTACGAACTGGAACTCAGAGGATGTGGAACCGCCGGGATCCAGACTCGCTCGTGGGCGATCGAAGTGCCGAAGAACCTCGGGGCCTTCCGGAGTCTGTCGTACCAGCACGGCGTGCACGGAGCGGAAACTAACCGCAACTCCGAGTACGAGGTCTTTTGATGATCCCAGTTTCATGGTTTTGCCCCGGGATTACCTGCTAAACAGCTGTTCCAGCCGCTTCTTGTTATTGGCGTAGTTCATGGCTGTCTCTCTGCTAATCAAGCCTGTCTTGAGGAGCCTGAACAGGTCCTGCTCCAGGGTCACCATTCCGTTAGCTCCCCCCTCCCACATCATTTGGTAGATCTCGGTGGCATTGTCGTTCTTGATGGCCGCGCGAGAAGCGGAATCCATCCAGAGCACTTCTTTTACCAGGACTCGTCCGCCACCGACCCGAGGAGCGAGCTTCTGTGCGATGATGCAACGGAGGACGTCTGCGAGCCGGATACGCACCCGATTCTGTTCGTTGGTCGGGTACTCGGCAATGATTCGATCGATGGACTCCACGGCCGATGAGGTGTGGAGCGTCGTAAAGACCTTGTGCCCTGAGTCCGTTATTTCGAGGCCGGCCGAGATCGTCTCCGCATCCCTCATCTCGCCGATCACGACGATGTCCGGGTCCTGGCGAAGTGCTTGAGTAATGCCGTTTTTGAACGTTGGCGTATCCCGACCCACCTCCCGATGCCGGACGATGCACTTGTGGGAATCGTGCATGAACTCGATGGGTGCCCCGAGAATCACGATGTGTCCTGAAAAATCCTTGTTGTTTGCGTCGACGATGGCATCCATGGTGGTGCTCTTTCCTGACCCGGTCACTCCCGCCACTATGGTCAAGCCGTCTCGGACGTGTCGAAACATGAGTCCACGTTCGACGATCGGGTGAAAGTCCATCGACTTGAGAGGCCGCACCGAATCGGAAATCGCCCTCATGTTCATCGCCAGGCTCTCCATTTCGTAGTAGCACGTCGCCCTGAAACGGAGTTTTCGCTGGTGCTCGAGTGGGGCTTCGAAGGAGAAGTCAACTGAGCGATGCTCCTCAAGCACACAACGGTGCCTGTCGTTGAGGAGATTCATGATGAGTACGTTGGACTCATCAGGCGTCATAATGCCGAATTGGTGGACTGGAGCCTTGTCTCCTGCCACTCTCAACCAGATGGACCCACGAGCCGACTGGCCTCCAAAGTCGATATCGCTTGCGCCAAGGGTCGTCATGTGGTGCGCGATTCTCTGGAAGAACCCACGAAGCTCCTGCCGCTCCTCGGCGGAAAGTCGCGTTGTGGCTTCTGCGACAAACTGGACGCGTGCTTCGCCGGTGAACTGGTAGGGAACTCGTGCGGCCAGCTGGCGCAGGCTATCCGGCACCTCGTGGCTGAACTGACCGCGCGTTTTCGCGGTGGAGCCGCGGGCCGAAGATTGTGGTGGAGGTGCCGGTGAGGACTCTGTTGGGCCCTGTCTTTGCGGCGGGTCGGCGAGTCTTGCCTCCTTGGCCTCTACCATCGCCGCCATCATGGCGCGCGCTTCTTTGGCGGTTCTCGGCTTGCGACCCGGTGGGCCTGCAATGGAGAGCTTAGGAAACGGTAGTGACTTGTACATGGGGCGGGACAAATGTTCTGGCTAATTGTGTCCCCAGGCGGGACACCCCACAGCCTGTATCGTCGTGTCCCATCAACCCTTAAGCCGGTCCTGACCTCCCGAAACTAGTCGGCGCCTGGGACAGACTCCTCCAGGGGCAGCACCCACTCGGAATGGCCGAAGCCCCAGCTCGCCTTGGTGAGGTCCACGCTCCGATCAATCATGTCACTTCGTCGCCTGCCATTGAGCGAAATTCTCGCTCGCGCGTAAATCTCCAAATCCTTGAAACCCGTCTCCTCTTCCAGAATAGGCTTGAGCTTCTTGGCGAATCTCAGGATCAGGTAAGGCCTGGCTTTCATCTTCCGCGCTTGCCTGGATGACAGGTAGTCCCGCGGATTGATGCGCCAACTTTCGCCAGATTCGCCGTCCCTGACCCGGATCTGAACGGTTCCTGACTTGGAGCGGAGTTTCATATGCCAAGCAAACCGATGTCCTTCTTCTGTCCAGCTCACGTTGCCCGGATAGAGGTGGTGACGCATGGGCATGAGTACCTGCCAAGCGGCGAACCCGCCCAACAACCAATACCCCCCCTTGCTCATCGGCGCCAGGCTTGGCTCATCTTGTTGAAGACCTCTCGCAGGCCATCTCCAGGGCGTCCCGAAGAAAATCGGAGTCGCAAAGAGCATGAACCACGGGAATATCCCGAT
>CAYXSE010000354.1:0-2834 GCA_964466675.1 uncultured Rhodothermales bacterium
TAGGCTTGTTGGGCGGTGGTTCGGGCACAATCTCACCATACTACCAAATTGGCGCCCCGCAGGGAACCCGAGCCAGCGCAAGGGGCTACAGACGCGAGCTCCTCCTGCCAGCCACCGGTGTCCGTGCTTCTGCTTCCGCAGCTACTGGCGTGTTACGGTCTCGCTCCTGATCACCCTCCTACCCATCCTTGCGCTTCCTTGGGCCATGAGACGAGGAATGTGGCACCACGACCCTCGTTCGCCACAAATTGAATCGATCCGCCGACTGTGGCCATGATCCTCCGTACGAACGTCAAGCCCATTCCAGCGCCTTCGACCTCATTCCCAGGCTTGAGTGTCTTGAGCATTTGAAAGACTCTCTCCTGAAACTTTGGAGCGATGCCAGGACCATCATCCGCCACCGAAAATTCGTAGAACGGACCACTCTCTCGGACGCCTATCCACACATGCCCGACCTGACTGTCGTGGTGCTTGATTGAATTCGAGAGGAGGTTCATGAAGACCCGTTGCATCGCCGCTGGCGCCACAATAAATGTAGGGAATTCGCCCGCAAGATCGATTGAATAGCCATCCGGGACGTCCAGCAGAGCTATCGCTTCACCGAGCAGGGCTTTGCTATCGACCTCCTCATTAAACTCTGACAGCCTATGGACGCGAGCATATTCGAGAAGCCCGTCCAGTAGCCCACCCATTCGCTGCACCCGTGCCCGCAACGTGTCCATGTGAGCCCTGGTCTCTCCTTCCAGGCGTTCTCCAAGATCCCGCTCGATCGACTTGGAGAGACTTTCGATTTCTCGGAGGGGTGCTTTGAGGTCCTTGGACACGGCATACGCAATGATCTCCAATTCCGCATTAGACCGGGCGAGAGATTCCGCTTGAGCAACGATTTCTACCTGCTCCCTGATGCCCTCCGTCAGCCTCTGAATCTTCTCGGTCATTATGTTGATGCGCGATCCGAGATGAACAATTTCACCATCCGTGTCCAGATTTGCTCTCGCGCCGAGATCTCCCTCCCCGATCCTGTCTGTAAGGTCAACCAGCTCCTTGATGGGATCCGTGATGGACCTTGAGATGACAAATGCCATCAAGGCCGCCATCAAGAAGGCAATCGAACCCATGATCGAAGCGATGGTTTTGATCTGAAGGTAGCCAGAGAGAGCCTCGTCTGTGTCTACTTTGGCAACAACCCCCCAACCTTCCGCTGAGTGACTCCAGGCGACAAGAACGCCTCTTCCGCGGTTATCGAGCCCCTTGCCTGAGCCATCTACACCTGATACCGCCTGCTCGATCGGAGATGCGCCCCCTTCAGTCGTCACGATTTTGGAGGTATTTCCAGGGTTGAGGTCAGCCGGTGACACAATGACTACTTCATCCTGAAGACGCCTCACAATGAACACCACCCCCGTCTTTCCAAGTCGGGCCTGAGCGCGCGCTGTCACTTCAGCCATCTCTGAAGTATCAATCACTGCAAGACCTGCGTGACGTTGTTTCTGGAGAATCTGCTCAATGCCGCCCGAAGTGAATTCGGTAATCAGCTGTATGCGGGCCCTGGCGGAATCCTCCAATTCGCGTTTCACATTTACGAGAGTCAATCCGACTACAAAGAACATGGGCAGCGCGATGATTGTCATGAAACTCGCAAGAAGGCGGGTTAAGATCGACATGTTGTTCAGTTAGCCTCCACCGAGTCGGAGGACTGGGTATCCCTGCTCTGCCTTGCCGCGAGGAGAAGCCCCACGCCAAGCAGTACGAACAAGATAGCGGTATGAAACGCCATGGCCGTGCTTACTTTCGTGTGGGTATAGTACAGGGCGGGAACATCAACCAGGTAGCCTACTATCGCCAGGGCCCCGAGTAGTAACACCGGTAAACCGATGAATGGAAGTTTGGCTGCCAGTTGCTTGGGGATGAGAATGGCCAAGACCCCTGCCGTTCCCAGGAGTATGAAGCAAGCCATTGTTCCAATCGATGGCCTCCCGGGTGATGAAGTCTTGATTGCCCCCTGCGATTCCTTCACGAACAAATCCTCAACTCCAGTGCGGACGCCAAGAACTGAGGAGGCAAGTAGAGTCAACATCAGGGTCAAGGTCGTGAGTGTCGTGATAGGGATGACCAGCTGGGCAAGGGCTCTGTTGCCTTCGACAATCTTCGAGATGAAGTAAAGGGTGACGCCGCTCAGTAAGAAGGAAAATGCTGTTGTGAACTTCATCGTCACCCATTGCGGAAGGATTCTCTTGAGAATCTCAATTTCAAGAACCCAGCCCGCCATGACCATGACGCCAATGATGGAAACTACCACTGCAAGAAACCTGGCGATCGTATGACTTCTCGTGAGCATCTCCGTAATCCTCTCAGCAAGAGAGGCTGCTCTGACGTCGCTGGGCCCTGACGCCGCAGTGAGAGTGCTGAGCAGCTCCTCCAGTGTGGTGCGATCGCGTCCCATGCTTGCTGGTTAGAGGCTATCCCGGCACTCAGCCTTCGACCACCGAACTATTGTTAAGTGTTGCGGAAGACGAGATGAATTTCTCGCGACGATTTCCGGTTCTCCTGACCGCTCCCAAAGCAGTCTCTCCTGTAGTTTTGGCCGATACGCGGGCGTTGGTGAGCTTCGTCTCTCTTCGAGCGCCACGTGTACAGACTTAACTATTCAACGGGAGGGCGAGGCTCCCTCCGAGCCGAGGCCGAGATCAGCTTGATGGTCTCACAAACCCGAGCGGCGCTGCGAACTGGATGGACTTCCCAGGGCTCAATAGGTGATACTATGCCGTAGGGTGAGCGGCGAGGTCCACTGTCCTCCGGACCAAACACATGCGAAGACGAGCCCCCCTGGTTCT
>CAYXSE010000355.1:0-2813 GCA_964466675.1 uncultured Rhodothermales bacterium
TTTGATGGTTCATGTGTTTGAGCCGGTCCACACGCTAGACCTCGCTCGCCTCTGCCGGGTGAGACGGTGGCTGCGCCACTGCCCGGGCCTTCACACCGGCGACTGCTCCCGTGATAACGGCCAATCCTACCATGAGGAAGAGCAGCCCTTCCGCCTTCGTGCGCTCCATCATCGTGTCGAGCAACTGTAACTGAAGGTCGTTTGGTACCCAATCCCCCGTCATACCGAATGAGTTTGGATCAACGATCAAGAACTTGACCCCGATCAGAGTCAGGAGAACAGCGGGGATCACTGCCACGATTCTCCCGATCTTATTAGCATCGATATACCGGTACGCGGCAAAGACCCCCAACGCCCCTACCGCTCCGATCACAAAGGGTACCAGGCGTGATCCGTAAAACATGTAGTAGGACCTGTTGGTCGCCTCCACGGACATTAGGACAACAACCAGGAGCGCAAACCCCTTGGCTACACTCATAAAGCGCTTATTCCACACAGTTGTCTTGCCCCATTTCAGGATAGTCTCTCTCACGCCGTCCGAACTCTTGAACGGACGGTGCAGATTCCCCACGATACCCACCCACTAGGTCCTGGCCAAGAGCCGGGAGCGCCTCCGAATCAGTACCTGGAACGATGGAAATGGTACCAAAAGACTACGTCCGTCTTTAGCGAGGCGGTTATCCTGCCCGAATGGCTTGATATCGCCGGTCAGAGCTGCCATCGACACCACCCAGGCGGTGCCAGAGAGAGTTGGCGGGAGTTGTTGGAGGCCGGGCCGGCACGAGACGTACCGTTGCGGTAGCTTTTCTCAACCGACTGAGACGCATGTTTGCTGGTCTGCTCATACCGAGATGGACGTTTTTGTTGGCCGTCAGTACGCTGACAAGCCCTTCGGCCGTTGCGCAAGATCGCCCCGTTCATGACCGGATTGAGCAGAACACGCGGCGCTATGAGCAGCATTCTGAGGACCGCGGAACGCACGCTGCCTTTGTTGGCCTCCAGGCCGCCCTGCTAAAGCCCGCGTACGGCGCGGATGAGGCGGGGCTCTTTGCGCGGGCTAGAGACCGGAGCTTCGTCGCCCGTATGGCGCTACTGGGCTTTGGTCCGGCCGATGCCGCTGGCCTGAAGGCCCGGGGGTTTGACCTGCTCGGCGTTATGAGTGGTACCCAATCCTCGGTCACCGACCCCCAGCGTCTCGCCTTGCTCTCTGAACGGCTTGTTATAGGGACCGTTGTGGATACGTACAATTCCTTGGTACCCGAGGACGGCTTTCGAACCAGCGTCCTCATCAGCGTGACCGAGGAGTTGGTCGGGCCTCCTGCTCCCGATGGCTACCTGATCTTGCGCCTCACCTCCGGCCAGACTGCCGACGGTGGGTACGCAGAATTATCGAGCGATCCTGTCCTTGCCATTGGAGAGGAGTACCTCCTGGCCGTTTCCAATGGACGATACAGATACGCCGCTTGGCGCTTGGGGGGGGCAGTGGCACTTCCTGCCTCAGACCTAGGAGTCGCGCAGCGCGTTCGTCTTAGCTCGTCTCCCCCCATTCCAATCGCACAGGTTTCTTCGGAAGACCTGGATGTGTATCGCGGCATCGGCAGCCTCCTGGCCGAGCTACGCGAAAACCGTTAGATCTACACTACCAGACCAACGACCAATCCCAACAGACTTCTCGCATTCGCTTTCGTGGTCTCGTTTTCCAGCGTGTGCGCGATGGCCCAGCAGGCATGGTACCATCAGGGTTGAATACCTCTCCCGCAACGCTCATGCGAAGGCCAATATCAACAATTCTTGTTGTTGAGTTCTTCCGGTCGGATCCCTTTCCGGCGCTGGCGTTAGGGTGGATTATTGACAGCCAGAGTGTCGCCCTGAAACATCCGACTCACCTCCTTACCGACCACCATGAAGCTTCTCGCGCCGATTCTTGCGTGCCTGCTCGCGTCCTGCTCCGTCTTCGGCCCGGACGAGCCGTCGCTGCCGGATATTGGAACAGGGCAATTTGCACTCAAGGCCAGCGGCGTCATAGACCAGCTTGTTACTGGCACCTGCCTTCCGATCAATCTGATTTACAACGGGGAGAAGAGGTTCGCAGTCCGGTTGGTGCCCACCGATTCGACGGAACTGAGGCTAAACTACTACGGGGAAAGCGAAGCTGCGCCCGGCGTGGGAAGGTTTGAGTATCTGAACAGCCGCTCTGGGTTCCGGGCCTCCCTCCTGCTGCGCGAGGGTAGTTTCGATTTCCGCAAGGGGAGCGGGTTTCTGGATGTGTCTGTTTCTGATGGCAGCGACCTCAGAGCCACGTTCGAGGCATCGTACGAACAGCAGAGGACCAGGTTGGACCTGACTGGGCACATGTGGTGTCCGGCGTCGGGAGCTCACCCGCTGGGACCCTAGCTTCCGCTCCTCTATCGACAGCTGCGTTCTCGGTAGTCTATTCTGAATGACTGCTCCTGCCTGATGGCTGGATATTCCCCGTTTTGACAGTCGTCCTCTAGATGTGCGGCTTCGTGGACTATGGCGGCCGCGATATCCAAGCTGGTGTGTATTGTGGCGATGGTGATCTTGCAACGTCCGCAGATAGCGTTCCCGGATGCCATCTGACCCTCCGATGGAAAGCGCTCCACGGGCAGGTACTCTATGGTGCTGACGTTCGACTCCACATAATCGAGCCATCCAGCGCAGGCCAAGATTTGCATATGCTCGCTTTCCAGGTTGCTGACGCCGCCGCACGAGTCATTGTATCCGTCGCACCCGGAGGCAAGCGCTGATGTAGCAGGACCCTGTCAAGGTATGTTTGGGCATTTCAGGACATT
>CAYXSE010000356.1:0-2808 GCA_964466675.1 uncultured Rhodothermales bacterium
GACACGTTGGACGGACTGGTGCAGGCCGGAAAAGTACGCTCCTACGGGATCGCCGTCGGGCCGGACATCGGTTGGGTGGAAGAGGGCGAGTACACACTTCAGACACGGCGTGTGCCGGCGCAGATCATCTACAACGTTTTTGAGCAAGAACCCGGACGCCGGTTCATTGAAGTCGCTGCGGAAGAAGGCATCGGCGTGATCAGCCGCGTCCCACACGCCTCCGGGCTTCTCGACGGGACATACACCCGGGACAAGCCGATTGTGTTCGATCCCACCGACCACCGCACATATCGAAAAAAAGAGTGGTTGGAGAAGGGATTGAACAAGCTGGACGAGGTCCAGTTCATGTTCGAGAACAGTGACGGAACGGTGGCTCAGGTTGCGATTCAGTTCGTCCTGAAGCCTGAGATCGTGGCGTCTGTCCTGCCGACGATGACCAGTACGGAGCAACTTGAAGAGTTCGTTGGCGCCGCAGATCTCGCCGACGTTCCGGATGATGAGAACGCCCGGCTTTCGGAACTGTACGACGATAACTTCGGGCAGGGTCCGCACGACCCGATCAAGTCCAGCCTCACGGAATCGGGCTATCGAGACTAACCCCGCAGGGGTGTTTATTTTGTCGGCGTTCGGGTACGACCGGCGAGGATTTCAAAATCCGACCGTATTGGCGCGCACCGGGTTAATCTCCTCGGTTGGACGGAACGACCCGAAGCTCGGATACCAGTCATGAGTCGACGTTAATCCTGCGCTGCAACGTCCTTCTGGTTGGATTCGCCACGGTTGCGACGTCCGCGCCTGCCGCGGCGCCCCCTTCCCCGACGTCGGGCTGGTTTGGCGACGTTCGCCCGTTTTAGCTCTTCCTCCAGCATGATGAAATCCCGCTGGGGGATGATGTGAAGCGTGCCTACCAGCGCCAGCGGCCACATCTCCGGCGGCCACTTCCTGACGTACTCAAGCCGTGGGCCAATCTGCATCGCATCGACCCATCTCTCCTCATCGACCACCACGTCTGCGCGCATTTTTACTCGATGCGGGAAGTCTTCTTCCTCTCTGTGCGATTTCCAGATCCGCTCGTGATCCTCAAAATGGTCGGACGTAAGTGTGGTGGCTGCTGCGAAGGCCCGGCGATCTGAAATGTAGAAGATCATGCGATCTTCCTCCGCCATGCGCACCGCCTTTCGACGTTGCCGCGTGTCTATACCCTGAAGGCCAAACTCCAGGTCACTGGTGGCCCGATAGTTTTCTTCTGTCGAGGAGAGCAGCCAGTACGTTTTGCCCATCGTTCTCCACTTGAGACAAGCTGTTTGAATGGTCTGGAACGACCAACTCACCGGCAATCGTAGCACCGGGGCAGGATACTTCCGGTGATTGCCACCGCTATCGGCAGTTACACGTCTAAATCAAGGCACACGAAACGCGTTCAATACCCGAGGATCAGATCTTAAGCGCTCAGTCGACCGCTGATCGGGCGGCACGAAAAGACGCACTCACGTCGGTCCGCTCTGGCGCATTAATCGGGGTGGCTCCGGCTATCGGCAACCTTAGCGTGAACGTGCTGCCCGAACCTGGCTCACTTTCGAGATCAAGCGATCCGCCATGTAGTTCCGCCAGATATCTGGCGATGCTCAATCCAAGTCCGGTTCCGCCATGCTGCCTGCCGTCTGCGTTGGCGCTGCGGTAGTAGGGCGAGAACACGAGCTCCTGTTCGTCAGTCGGGATGCCCTCGCCGGTATCCGCGACGCGGATGAAGCGTGAATCCTCGTCGCTAAAGATATCTACCGTGATCGATCCGCCCGCCGGCGTGAACTTGTGAGCATTGCTCAGCAAATTAGTCACGATACGTTCCACGCGTGTTGGATCCGCCGTCACCTTCGAGGCGTCATCCGCAACATTCAGAGTGAACTCCTGGTTTCGCGAGCGCATTGCCGGGCCTAGCAATCCGGACGCCTCTTCCACGATCTCATCGAGATCCATGCACACCATGTTCAGTTCGAGGTTGGCGCTTTGCATCGCCGCGTAATCGAGCGACTCCTGCGTCAGTCGCTCAAGCCGGTCCACTCCACTTTTTAGTGTCCTTAGGAGTCTCGAGCGCGGGCTGGGTCTGGCCCCTTCCTTGGGCGGCTCGTCGGGCTGCGGCTCTGTCGCATCCAGCAGATCGGCGGCGGTCTTGATCGCCGTTAGGGGGGATTTGAGTTCGTGAGATACGGTGAGCAACAGGTTGGATTTGAGAGAATCCAGCCGTTCAAGCTCATCCAGACGCTCCATCTCATGCGCGTACATACGAGAGTTTTCGATCACCATCGCTGACTGGTCTGCGACGGATGTGAGGAAGGAAATATCGTCCTCGGTGTAGTCCTCTCCGGCCACCTTTGGGCCGAGAGCGACGATACCCGTCAGCTCGCCTTTTGCGATCATCGGCACCATAAGGCTGGCGTTGCTTTCATGCAGCGCCGTTCGTTCTGTGTCGCTCATCGCTTGCAGATAAGGGTCCGTGTCGACGTCCACATGACGCATCGGCGATTTATTCCGCGCAAACCATGCTGCAAGCGTGCTGCCCTTGGTTACATGAATTTCGGAAGCGGAGGATCGTGAATCGGCCATCGTCACAAGCTCGTCCCCGGATTGGTCCGGCAAAACCATCGCCACCCAGTCCGCCTGCATCGTCCTGCGAACGACCCCGATCAATCCGTCAGCCAGAGACTCAAATTCCGAGATGTCGCGAGTGGTCTCACTCAATTCCAGGAGTGAGACAAGCCTGTCGTAACGCTCTCGGAAAAAGACCTTGTCGATCACCCGTTGCAACCTCCC
>CAYXSE010000357.1:0-2791 GCA_964466675.1 uncultured Rhodothermales bacterium
AGACCTCGTCCCTCCGGCTTGAAGTACTCCCGACTCTACCGTGAATTCGCGGTATGCTTGGTTTGTACCCGTTCGGAGGCTCAAGCCTTGTACCGGTTGACGAATCGTAAGCGTCCGGCGAACCCATCTTCCGTACTTCCCTGACGGCTCGGAGAATGTCCGCCTTTCATCGAAGGGAGGCGGCAAGTGTCTGATCGAGCATCGAGATGGCGGGGAGTTGTTGCGGACTGGGAGCGCGGTGAGGAATCGGTGGCAGCGTTTTGCCGGCGTCGCAGGCTGAGTCCGTCGTCGTTCTATCGTTGGCGTCGGACCGTGGCCGCCGGAGGCGGCGAGCTGTCCCGCGGGCCTGGCGAGGGCGCGTTCCTTCCGGTGAGGATCGTGGGTTCGCTCGGCGTGGGCGGGGAGCCGACCGGCGGGCTGGAGGTCCTCGTGCGTGGCGGTCGTCGCATCCGTCTGCTGGCGGACTTCGATGTCGAAACCCTGGTCAAGGTCGTGGCGGTTCTTGAGAACCTGCCGTGCTGACGGTTCCCCCGACCGTCCGGATCTTCATCGCTCGCGAGCCGACGCACATGAACCGTTCCTTCGACCGCTTGGCCGCCATGGTCCAAGACGAGCTTTTTCAGGACCCCTTGAGCGGCCATTTATTTGTCTTCAAGAACCGCCGGGGCGACAAGCTGAAGATCCTCCTGTGGGACCGAACCGGGTATGTCCTCTGGTACAAGCGGCTGGAGCGGGGGGTCTTCCACTTTCCTCGAGGTACGGATGGCGTCGTGGAGGTGGAAGCCGCCGAGCTTTCGCTCTTGTTGGAAGGGATTGATCTGGCGGGGGCCAAGCGTCAGCGGCGTTTTCGCTTGTCGCGGTCACGCGTTCCGCGCTGAAACACGGGAACCTGCCAAAGCAGCATTCCCCGCCCGGAGGTTTCTGCCACAACGGCATTCCGGTTCGCCGCCCCCTGTTTGCCTTCGGCACGAAAGCCCCACAAGTGATGGCGGCGATGGAACTTGCGGGCTACGGAAATTGCCGGGTGGAATGCCGTGGTGTCTGGCATCCTGGATGCGTACCGGGTGGGCATGTGCGATGCCCCCGACATCAACGATGGCGTACCCGCGGAGGTTGGTCCCTTGCAGAAGCAAGTCGAGGCCCTGCAACAAGTGGTCTTGGGCCTTGTCGATGAGGTTCGGGAGCTGACGCGGAAGAACGGCCAGCTCCAGCACCAGTTGCACCTTCACCTGACCCACCGCTACGGGGCGCGTTCAGAGAAATTGTCATCGGACCAGTTGCTGCTTTTCGCCCAGCCGGAGGCCGTATCGGACGATGCCCCCGAGGAGCCCGAGCCAAAACCGGCCGAGGACGAGGCATCTGGCAAGCAGCCGAGCCGCAGGAACGGTCGCAAGCGTTTGCCGGCGCGGGCAAGCCAATCGCGCGCGATGGCCTCGGGAGTACACGCTGGATGAGGCTGATCGCACCTGCACCTGCTGCGACAAGCCGATGATCAAGATCGGCGAGGACGTCAGCGAGATCTTGGAGTACAAGCCGGCGAGCTTGTTTATTATCCAGGAGGTCCTGGCGAAGTACGCCTGCAAGGAGTGCGAGGACGGCGTCTTGACTGCCGCGAAGCCGGCCAGGCCGATCCCGAAGGGTTTGGCCGGGCCGGGGCTTTTGGCCGACGTGGTGGTCAAGAAGTACGGCGACCACCTTCCGCTTTACCGGCAACAGAAGATCTACGGCCGTCACGGTGTCGAGATCGCCAAATCCACCCTGTGCGACTGGGTGGCGGCGAGCGCGAAGCTGGCCACGCCGATCTATGAAGCGATGAAGACCGACATGCTGGCCAGTCGCAAGGTCCACACCGACGATACGCCGGTGCCGGTCCTGGATAAGAACCTTGGCCGCACGCGAACGGGGCGGGCTTGGATCTACGTCGGCGACACCGATCATCCCAACACCGTCTACGAGTACACGCCGAACCGCAAGAAGGAGCACCCGGCGGAGTTCCTGGGCGACTACAAGGGCTACCTACAAGCCGACGCCTACGGCGGCTACGACTCGATCTTCGCGGGCAAGGACGTCATCGAAGTTGCGTGCATGGCGCACACGCGAAGGAAGTTCTACGAAGCCCGCGAGAGCGACCAACTCCGGGCGCACAGCGCCCTGGCGTACATTCGTCTGCTCTACAAGATCGAGAAGAAGCTTCGCGGACGCCCGCCGGGTGAACGAAAGCGGGTGCGCAACGAAGAGTCTCGACCGATCCTGGAGAATTTCAAGGAGTGGCTCCAGGAGCACGAGGACCAGGTCCTCCCGAAGAGCCCCATGGGCAACGCGATCGGCTATGCCATCAACCAGTGGATGGCGCTCTGCCGGTTCTTGGACGACGGGATCCTTGAGATTGACAATAACGTCGCCGAACGAGGATTGAGGCCCTTGGCGGTCGGGCGCAAAAACTGGATGTTTGCTGGCAGCGACGAGGGAGGCCGGCGCGCGGCCATCCTCTATAGCCTCATCGAAACCTGCAAGCGCCACGAGATCGAACCCTTCGAGTACTTGCGAGACATCTTCGACCGCCTTCCCACCCAACCGGCCGACCGCATGGCCGAGTTGACGCCGCCGGCCTGGAAGGCCGCCCGCGACGCGGTGCTCAACACCGCCGAAAAGCCCTGCACGGGCTGACAATCCACTACTACCGATCCTGACGTCTGAGTAGCTACGCGGTGCGCCGCGTCACGCGACCGCCATGCGGGGGTGGGTTCGCCGGACGCTTACCAATAAACCTCCCGGCGATCCTCATGAAGGC
>CAYXSE010000358.1:0-2714 GCA_964466675.1 uncultured Rhodothermales bacterium
ATCCTGCTCGTGGCAGCCCTTCTACTCGGTTCGTCGCCAACGCTGGCCCAGCCAATCCCCATCGACGAATGGGAAGTACCGTTTGCCGAATCCCGGCCCCGCGATCCCTACGTGGCTCCAAATGGACTCGTGTGGTTCTGTGGACAGCGTTCTGGCTATGTAGCCTCGTTGGACCCTGCCACTGGCGACTTCAAGCGCTACGACCTGGGCGAGGGCGCCGGACCTCACAACCTCATCGTAGACGGCGAAGGAATGGTCTGGTACGCCGGAAACCGCCGGGCACACATTGGGCGGATGGATCCCGCCACGGGAGAGATCACGAAGTACCCTATGCCGGACGAAAGAGCGGGAGACCCCCACACGCTGGTTTGGGGGCCCGACGGATCCATTTGGTTCACGGTTCAGCGTGGAAATTTTATTGGTCGTCTGGACACGTCCACCGGCCAGATAGACTTGGTAGATGTGCCTACTCCGAGGGCTCGACCCTACGGCATCAAGATGGACTCCAAAGGCAGACCGTGGGTGGTGGAATTCGGTTCCTTCAAGCTCGCGACGGTCGACCCGGAGACCCTCGAACTCACAGAGATTGCCCTACCTCGGGAGGAGGCGCGGCCTCGGCGGATGGAAATTTCGAGCGATGACCGAATCTGGTACGTGGACTACGCGGGCGGTATCCTGGGAGTGTATGATCCGGAAGACTCCAGTTTTCAGGAGTGGCCCATGCCCAGCGGAACCGGCGCTAGGCCGTATGGAATGGTCATGGACCATCTGGACCGGGTGTGGTTCGTAGAGACAGGCGTTCAGCCGAATCTGTTCGTGGGCTTCGATCCCGAGACTGAGTCCTTCTTTAGCTCGACAGAAGTCGGGAGTGGTGGCAGGACGATTCGCCACATGTATTTCGACGAGGGGTCCAAGACCATCTGGTTCGGTGCCGACTCCAACACCATAGGCAGGGCTCGCATCACCGAGACCGTCACCATGTAGATGAGGAGAGGCCTCCTACCGAGACACCGTTTATGCCGGCGTTCGGATCGTCGCGGCCCAGTAACGTCGGGTCGCGGTTGGTATGTTGGGAGCGATTGGCGCTGCCGCCACAATGCGAGCCATAGCAGAGGCTCCGCTGTCGGCGGCTTTCACGTCGACACGAGTAGCTCACCATGCGTTTTCCGGAATACGAATCGTTCGATGCGGTTGGGCTCGCGGAAATCATCAAGGCGGGAAAGATCTCGGCATCGGAGGCCTTGGAAGCGGCCGTCGAGCGAATCGAGCTTCGGGATCCTGATCTGAAAGCGGTGATCCACCGCCTCTTCGATTCGGCGCGAACCTCCGTACCGTCGCTTCCCAGTGGGCCCTTCACCGGCGTGCCGTTTCTCTTGAAAGACCTCGTGTCAGAACTCAAGGGGGAACCACTCAGCCAGGGAAGTCGCTTCTGGCGAACGCATGTGGCCGATCACGACGCGGAGCTTGTCTCTCGCTACCGGCGGGCTGGACTGAACTTCGTCGGGAAGACCAATTCCCCCGAGTTGGGTCTTCAGCCGACGACTGAACCCGCTTTGTTCGGACCGACTCGCAATCCCTGGGATAGATCACGGACATCGGGCGGATCGAGCGGAGGGTCTGGCGCGGCCGTCGCCGCGGGGTACGTGCCGGCAGCTCACGGGGGAGATGGAGGCGGGTCGATTCGTATACCGGCGTCTTGTTGCGGACTCTTCGGACTCAAGCCGACGCGAGGCCGGACTCCATCCGGACCAAATCGAGGACCGGGGTGGAGCGGATCTGTGGTGGAGCACGTGCTGACTCGATCCGTTCGGGACAGCGCCGCGTTCCTGGATGCCACGAGCGGGCCCGATCCCGGAGCGCCTTACTACCCTTCGTTGCCTGACCGTCCCTTTGTGCTTGAGGTGGACCAGGATCCAGACACGTTGCAAATAGCTTTCACGACGGAATCTTTCCTGTCGGATTCCGTCGATCCGGCTTGCACGAATGCCACCGAGGATGCCGCTTCGCTCCTGACCGACCTCGGCCACAACGTGAGCGAGGACCGGCCTGCGATCGATGGCGAAGCTTTCGCGGACGCATTCCTGATCATCATTGCCGCCGAGACGGCGGCTGATGTCATCGAGGCGCAACGAATCACGGGCCGCAAGGCCCGGTACAACGAATTCGAACCGGTAACTTGGGCGCTTCATAGCCTCGGCGTAGCGATGACGTCGGCAGACCTGATCATGGCCAACCGCGTCTTGGCGCAGCAGACGAGAGTGATCGGCCGGTTCTTCGAGAAATACGACGTGCTCGTCACGCCTACGCTGGCCCGTCCCCCGGTCAAGCTCGGGTCTTTGGCGCCCAGCATGCTTGAACGGTCTTTGTCCCGGGTGGTACGTAGCCTCCGGGCCGGCTGCATTCTCAAAGCGGCGGGGGCCGTTCGGGAGATGGCTGCGAGGACTTTCGACTTCACGCCCAACACGCCGGTATTCAACGTGACCGGTCAGCCCGCCATGTCCGTTCCCCTGGCATGGCATGAGGGACTCCCCATCGGGATTCACTTCGTGGGACCCTTCGGCGGAGAGGCGCTACTGTTTCGATTGGCTGGACAGTTGGAACGGGCCCGTCCCTGGTTTGACAGGCGCGCACCAGGCCTGTCAACACCGGAGTGAATCTGGCCGTCACGGGAGGAACGGGCTCGGGAGTTCCACGGCCCAGCGCTTAAGTTGGGC
>CAYXSE010000359.1:0-2687 GCA_964466675.1 uncultured Rhodothermales bacterium
CACCCGATTGGGCCAAGGTTCATCAGGAACTGCGCCAGCAAAGGAGTGACGTTGCAATTGCTCTGGCAGGAGTATCGTCAAGACCATCCTGATGGCTACGGTCGCAGCCGTTTCTGCGAGCTTTACCGGAAATGGGCGAGCAAGGTCGATCCTGTCCTTCGTCAGCACCACGAACCCGGGGAGAAGTTGTTCGTCGACTGGGCTGGACAGAAAATTCCGATTCACAACTCGCGCGACGGATGCATTGAGGCGGCCTCGTTGTTCATCGCCGTCCTGGGAGCCAGCAACAAAATCTACGCCGAAGCGTTTGCCAATGAGCGATCGCCGGCTTGGATCAAAGGCCACATGCATGCCTTCGGTTTCTATGGCGGTGTGACTCGGGCGATCGTGCCCGACAATCCGAAAACAGCTGTGATTCGTCCTTGTCGTTACGAACCGGGGCTCAACCGCAACTACCAGGAGATGGCCGATCACTACGGCACGGTCATACTTCCCGCGCGCCCCCTCAAACCACGCGACAAAGCCAAGGTGGAGACCGGAGTTCAGATCGCTGAACGGCAGATCCTGGCCGTGCTGCGAGATCAGCGTTTCTTCACCATCGGCGCATTGAACCAAGCCATCGTTCCTCTGTTGGCTCAGATCAACGATCGTCCGTTTCAAAAACTTCCCGGATCACGCAATAGCTGGTTTGAGGCTCACGAAAAGAGCCAACTGCTGCCTTTACCGGCGCTGCCCTTTGAACCGGCCACGTGGTCGAGGCCAACGGTGAACATCGACTACCATGTCGTCGTCGACAAACACTACTACAGCGTCCCTTATCAGCTCATTCATCAATTATTGGATGCGCGGATGACCGAGGCGGCGGTCGAAGTTTTTCAGGGGGGCAAACGAGTCGCCGCCCACCGGCGCAGCAACCTGGCGGGGCGATACACCACAGTGGATGAACATCGGCCCAAGGCCCACCAGAAGCACCTGGAGTGGACTCCTAGCAGGATCCAGCAGTGGGCGGGGACTATCGGGGCGCAGTGTGCTCAACTGGTCAAACACATCATGGAGAGCCGTCCCCATCCCGAGCAAGGCTTCCGCTCGGCAATGGGAATCATTCGTCTGGGAAAAGGCGTCGGCGACCAACGGCTGGAGGCGGCGTGTAAGCGAGCGTTGCACTTTGGAGCCTGCTCCTATCGCAGTGTTCAGTCCATCTTGAACAAACACCTGGAGACGCAGCCTTTGGAACAAGAGCTGCCATTGAGCAATCCTGATCACGACAATCTGCGCGGGCCTGGATATTACACCCAGGAGAGTGACACCTCTAACACTTAACTTTCATCTCTGACTTATGCTCCAAACACATACTATTGAAAAACTCCACGCCCTCCGTCTGGAGGGAATGGCGCAAGCTCTGGAAGAACAACGTCGGCAGAATGACATCACCGATTTGGACTTCGAGGAGCGCCTCGGACTGCTCATCCAACGGCAGTGGGATTGGAAGGAAAGCCGAGGGCTGGCAACGCGGCTTAAATACGCCCAGTTCAAGATCCAATGCACACTGGAGGAGATCGATTTCCGTCTTCCACGTGGTCTCAAACGAGCCCAGATCGAACAACTTCGCGCATCGCAATGGGTGAAGGAGAGTCGCAACTGCCTTATCACAGGGGCCACCGGCACAGGCAAAACCTTTCTCGGCTGCGCCTTAGGTCATCACGGTTGCGTGCTGGGGCATCGGACGCTCTATTACTACGTTCCAAAGTTCTTCCGAGCCCTTCAGATCGCCCGCGTCGACGGCAGCCTTCCCCAGCTGCTTAAGAAGCTGGCTCGGGTATCTCTATTGGTCATTGACGATCTGGGAATCGCCAGCGTGAGCCCTCAACAATACCGCGACCTCCTGGAGGTTCTCGACGACCGTCACGGCCAGGGCGCCACTCTCATCACCAGCCAATTGCCCGTTGAGGACTGGCATCAGATCGTCGGCGACGCGACGGTTGCCGACGCCATTATGGATCGTCTGGCTCACAACTCCTATCGGATCGCTCTGGAGGGAGAGTCTGTGCGCAAGCTCAAAGCGCGTGCCAGGAGCAAGGGAACACCTTCGGATAAAAAAGCTCCCGCCCCGTCCTAAATCGCAGGCGCGCCTATTCGTGCGGGAGGGGCGAGTCCGTTACGCGTGGCGACCGGCGGCAACGCGAACTCAGGGTCGAAAGGCCGTCGCCGCCGCTCGCCCTCCCGCACGAATTGACGGCGCAATCTCATCCCCTGCCACCGCCAACAAGAGCGTCGCCCTCGGGCTCCGAACCAACGCCGAAAAAGGGGAGCCAGCCTTGACTCTATCGGGGCTCCGTCCTATGAATCCACTCACAGCGTCGCTCCGCTCCGAAAAATGTCCGACAAAGGATCGGAACACCCGTCCGATATGGATTGGAATCACTGTCCGAATTCGTCGGAATACGCAACAGTGATTGAAAACGGTTCTCTTAATGTTGATGAGGCCTTCAGCAGGAGATTCGGAGTGTTGCGTCAAACGTTCACGGAGGGACATCCGGCATATATCCTGCCAGATGTAGAAGAGATAGCTGCGACTGCGCGGCAACTTAATCTAGTTCCCAGATTCAATATTTGGGTCACCTCGAAATCAGAGGCGCGGATGTCTACCATACGTAGTTGGCATGGGATTTGGGGTTTGAGGGGGTTTT
>CAYXSE010000360.1:0-2675 GCA_964466675.1 uncultured Rhodothermales bacterium
ACCCGGAGAAGGTGGTACGATCCAGCGTCGATTTGGGGCCGATTCTTCGTATGTCGCAGAACCCAAGCATGCCAATAATGGGCGACGACCCGAGGCAAGAGACAGGCCTGAAACCCTTCTCGGTGGCTCCCATTGACCTGGGAACCAGCGAAGGGTATCTGTACGTGATTCTGGGGGGAGAACTCGTAGACACGAGCCTGTCCGCTGGGCGAGGAAGCCACATCAGCCGGCTCCTGGTGCGAGGAATCGCGCTGGTATTCCTGGCATCAACACTCATCGGAATTGTCCTTTTCCTGGCCCACACGGCCAGATTCAGGCGAATGCAACGAGTCGTCCGCCGATTCGCTAGCGGAGACCATTCGGCTCGAGCCCACATTCGCGGAAAGGATGAGATCGCGGAGCTTTCCACCACCTTCAACGAGATGGCGGACACCATCGAATCCGCGCTCGGCGAGCTCCGGCAGCGAGATGAGACGAGGCGTGAGCAGATCGCCAACATTTCGCACGATCTCAAGACCCCTCTCTCCTCGATTTTGGGCTACGTCGAGACCATCCAGATACGAGATTCGTCGCTCAGCAAGAGCGATCGCTCGCGCTACCTGGATGTGATTCAGGAGAACGCCAACATGCTCAATCGAATGATCACCGAACTCGGAGAACTCGCGCGGCTGGAGTCTCCATCGTATGAACCTGCCCTGGAAACCTTCTACCTTGAGGACCTGGTACAGGACGCTACGATGTCATTCGCACCTATGGCCGAAGGAGCAGGGCTCAGTCTCGATACCCGGCTGACCGGGACGAACCCAGAGGTAACGGGAGATGTGGGCATGCTGGAGAGGGTGTTGGCAAACCTGATCCGAAACGCGATTCAATTCACGGACCGGGGAGGTGAGATCACGGTGGAGGTCCAGCGAGAGGTCGACGGCTACCGTGTCATGGTGCGTGATACCGGGTGCGGTGTGGCGCCAGAAGAGGTGCCGAGAATCACGAAGCGCTTCTACCGAGTGGACAAGAGTCGTACTCCTGGCACAGCGGGCTTGGGGCTTGGATTGGCCATCTCAGAGGCGATCCTGAATCTGCACGGTACGCGTCTTGACATCCAGAGCGCCCCCGAAGAAGGTAGTACGATGTCGTTCGCTCTTTCTGCCTAGCGGCGACGGCGGGCCGGGCAAGCCGAGGAACCGGCCCCTGACCAGAAAACGTTAGGGGCCCGTGATACTTCCGTGAGGTTCCGTGAGGTTGCTGGGATATCGCTTGGGGAGCTTGGTCGACAATCTTCCATGTCAGACTATCCCCAATCAGCCAAATGAAACTCAGATACCTCAGCCTGGCCATTTTGATGTGTTTTGTCACATCAGAATTGGCGCTGGCCCAGTCGCGCTTTTTCCAAGTGACGGTAGAGAACACCGGAGCCGCCTATCCATACCTGGCCAGCGGGTCGTTTAGTATTCCTGTCGGTGCCTCGTCACCTGCGCCGATCTTCCCAGGCGAGACCTACTCATTCTCTTTCGATGCCGCAATCGGCCAGCGGTTGTCGTTCGCAACCATGTTTGTCCAGTCCAATGACCTTTTTTATGCTCCCGCCGCGAATGGGCTAGCTCTTTACGATGGAGCAGGGATGCCCCGGACGGCGGACATCACGAGCGAGCTCTCGCTGTGGGATGCCGGTACTGAGGTCAATGAGGCCCCCGGCGAGGGCGCGGCCCAGGCTCCGCGTCAATCGGGCGCCAACGTCGGGGATGCCGACCCGGACGACACGGTCAGGGTGGTCAACGATGGCTTCACCTATCCGGCCACAAGTGGCGTCATCATGGCCATGCTGGTCCACGATGGAGACACACGATTCACCGTAACGTTAATGAACGTTTCCACCGGATCGACGCTTACCCTGACCGATAACTCCACGGTCGCTATTCCCCTGGCACCGGGTGCCTTTGTCGTTCATGCGGATTCCGCGGAGCCATTCTTTACCGTGGGGATGCCCGATAGGGGTGCTGGCCTTGAAGCCGTCGCCGAAGACGGATCAGCCGGGGCGTTGGCTACGTCGCTGTCGGGCGAGACCGGGGTCACCGACATCTTCGCTCCCGGCGTCTGGTCGGTCCATCGCGAGGGTGACGGCCCGCTGTTCGTGGCGGGAAGCGCCGATCTGGGCATGGGACTGGAGGCTCTCGCCGAGGATGGGAGTCCCGGTGGTCTAGCCGGTTCCCTGGCGAGCGATGCCACGCTGACTGCAGGAGTTTTCAGCATGCCGGTCGGCGGATCTGGCCCAGGCCCCCTGCTTCCCGGGGGTAGTTACTCGTTTGTCGTCCAGGGGGAGCCAGGCGACCGGCTGTCTCTGGCCACGATGTGGGTTCAATCCAACGACCTTTTCGTCAGTCCTGGGCAACAAGGCATTGCCCTGTTCGACGGCGCCGAACCGGTATCTGCAGACGTGACCAGTCAGCTGAGTCTATGGGATTCCGGTACCGAGGCGGATCAAGGTTTGGGAGCCGGACCGGACCAGGCGCCGCGGCAGTCGGGCGCCGACACCGGCCCCTCCGACCCCGACAACACCGTGCGAATTGCCGCGGCGGGTCCATCCCCCATGGACGTCGTCTCCGTCACCATCACACCCCTGGAGACGGAGCGCCTCACGGTGACTATTGAGAACGTATCGACCGGAGCCACGCTCGCCG
>CAYXSE010000361.1:0-2675 GCA_964466675.1 uncultured Rhodothermales bacterium
GGCCAGGGGGTTATACGGTGAGTCCATACTCGACGGCCTTCAATGTATTGTATGCGACGGGTGGTCCGCTGACCCGCGGGAGCCTCCGTGACATCCGGATTGTAAGAAACGGGCGACCCATCGGATCGCTTGACCTCTACAGCTACCTGCTCCGCGGGTACGAAGAGAGCCCCGTGCGGCTGCAGACCAACGACTTCGTCTTCGTCCCTCCGAGGGGCAAGACGGTGGCGATTTCGGGTCCGGTTCGCCGCCCCGCTGTGTTTGAACTGACCGACGACGAGGGGTTCGAAACCCTGCTGGAGTTTGCCGGTGGACTTCTTCCAGATGCGTATACCAAGCGCTTCCAAATCGAACGCATCATCCCATTCGACAAGCGTCAGGATCCGTCCATCGCGCGGGAGGTGCTTGATTTTGGATTGGCAGAGGTCTTGTCGGGCGACGCCGCGATCGAGGTGCAAGACGGAGATGTGGTGACTCTCTTCTCTATCTCCGATCGCGTGGATAACAGCGTCAGCATCGCGGGGCCCGTCTTCCAACCCGGGCGATACGAACTATCGGACACCCTGATGACGGTCCTGGATCTCCTCATGGCAGCGGACGGCCTGACGGAGAAGGCCTACCTGGACAAGGCTGAAGTTGTGCGGCTGCGGGACGACCTCTCCGAGCGGCTGATTTCGCTCGACGTCTCGGGGATCTTGCGAAATGACCCCAGGCACAATATTCCGCTCATGGCTCGGGACCAGGTCCGCGTGTTCTCCGTCGACGACATCCAGGCCACTTCGACGGTCAGTATATCGGGTCAGGTGCGGAATCCGTCAGAGATGCCCTACCGGGCCGACATGACACTGTACGATCTACTGTTCGCCGGTGGCGGACTGCAGGATTCGCTGTATGTACAGACCGTCTATCTGGAGCGGGCAGACATACTGAGGCGTGACCCGAGTGGGCTAAGCGAGCGAGTCATTCCGTTCAATTTGGGAGAGGCCCTTGAGGGCAGAGGCATGGCCTCGGCGCAGCTCGAGCCCCTGGACCAGGTCCGCGTATACGCCCGGAATTCGGTCAGCTCTCGCTCGACGCTGACGATCTCGGGACAAGTGCGAAACCCGCAGACCATCGACTATCGGGAGGGCATGACGGTCTTCGACCTCCTCTTCGAAGGTGGGGGATTACA
Source organism: uncultured Rhodothermales bacterium (assembly GCA_964466675.1). Classification (GTDB taxonomy): domain Bacteria; phylum Bacteroidota; class Rhodothermia; order Rhodothermales; family UBA10348; genus CAYXSE01. Next base: position 1,172 of record CAYXSE010000361.1, read on the forward strand.
AGATTCACTGTTCGTCAGCGGTGTATTCCTCGGAAGGGCAGATATTTTCAGGTTCACAGAGGATTTGCAGGACACGCGAGTGATCCCATTTAACCTCGGCCATGCCCTCGAGGATCGGGGATCCGGTTCCGACAGACTCATGCCGGGCGACGAGATCCGCATCTATCCCCGAAGCGCCGTCCAGGTTCGGAACCGTGAGGTTTCGGTCTCAGGGGCGGTCGCCGCTCCTGCGACGCTTCCTTGGCGCAAAGGACTGACTCTTGAGGATGTGATCCTTCAGGCAGGAGGTTTCACGCCGTTCTCCTATCTGAGGGAAGCGGAGGTGAGCAGGTCCGTTTACACCTCGAACCGGACGCTATCGGAAACCATAAGGGTTCCGTTGCTGGGAGACGTTCGTGGCGAAACTGGCGCCCTTGAGGGACCCGGAGTGGTTGCGGGTGAGGACACCCTGGCGGCGCTGTTCTCCGCACGCCAATTCCTTCTGGAGCCTCGGGACCGGGTTGTTATCCGGACCGACCCCGACTACAGACCGCTTGAGACGGTCCTGCTTTCGGGCGAATTTCGCTTCCCGGGGGAGTACACCCTAGGTGAGAAAAATGAACGGATTAGCAGTCTTATTCGCCGCGCCGGAGGAATCTCTGAGTCGGGGTATGCCGGAGGGGGGCGCATCCTCCGGGGAGGCGAACGGCTGGTCATCAACTTTCAGCGCGCCCTACGAAGCTCGCGGCGCCACGACATCGAGCTTCTTCCTGGCGATCAGGTTTCGATTCCGCGGCATCCAAATACGGTCCGGGTTGGCGGCAACGTGCTGCGTGAAGGGCTGTTTACCTTCGTCTCGGGCAAGAGGGTGGCGTACTACCTGAATCGCGCAGGCGGTACTGCCCAGGAAACCGAAGCGGTACTGGTCACGCAGGCGGACGGATCCACCTTTCGGCTGCGGCGAGGACTGTTTCCTGCGAATCCCCTCGTGCAGGAGGGTGGTAGTATTGCTGTGATTCGCAAGCCACCGCCGGATCCGAATGAAGAGAAAATCGACATCGGTGGGATTATCACGACTACAGTTTCTGTCCTCTCGGCGGCGTTGACGGCAATTGTCCTGGCGTCGCGATTGTGATCGAATTGGCTGGTAAGCGAAAGCGCCCCTTTCGAACGCTTGGTCCCCCTACCGACAAACACGGGCACCTTGGGCATCGCCCGCCCGACCTCCTCCTCCGGGCGGGCATTGAAGGAATCACCTCCTCTTCAATCGGGTTTTCGGACTGAGGCGCTGCACCTGGCCCCACCGGGCTTTTTCGGCGGTTATGTCTGCGCATCGATCGTGTCGGCTACCGTGCTCATGCTTGTTCGCCATCTGATGCAGGAGAGCCTCAGACGCGTCCTCACTGGGCGCCCCCAAGGGCCAAGTCGACCTACGTTCGGCCGCCAAGAGCCTACTACTTGAAGTGGATGCTGTTGCGTTGCGGTCCCCGTGACGCAATCGGTTGCGCGTAGCTTGACATCAAGT
>CAYXSE010000362.1:0-2655 GCA_964466675.1 uncultured Rhodothermales bacterium
GAAAGGGTGCTTAAATAATTAACACAAAGTGTCCCGAATTCATTGGCACATTCCGTACTTCGTGATGATGTAGTAGAGACCGGAGTCCTTCCCGAAGGGCTCGATGGGAGCATTGACCTTCAAGAACACCTCGCGATAGCGGCTCGGAGGCCGCCCATGACGGAGGTGGTCGATCAGCGCCGAACCGATCTCCTCAGAGAGCGGGAGGCTGAGCGGTATCGCCGTCTTGCTCTGGTTGAACTCGATTCGGGCTTCTGCCCACAGCAGGTGATCGAGGCCCAGGCCCTTGATGTCGCTCGCCCTCAGGCCGAGCCGGGCGGCCAAGAGCAGGATCGCGTAGTCACGCTTCCCGACCGGGGAGCCCCTATCGACCGCGGCCAAGAGGGCGGTGACGTCCTGATCAGGCCACACGGAGGGGATCCGTCCCTGTCGGCGGACACGAACCCGCGGAAGCGCGGCGACCAGCTCCGACCCGATCAGTCGCCGCTCGGCGAGGTAGCGCAGGAACGCCCGTACATCGGAGAGCTCCTTGGCCAACGACTGGGGCAGGAGGTGGCAACGAAACGCAACAAAGTCAGAGAGGACGGGCGGGTCGATGTCGCCCACGATAGTTATGCCTCGTGAGGCCACGAACCCCAGGAAGCCGGTGAGGGCTCGTCGTCGGGAGCGAAGCGTCGAACCGCTGATCTGCCCCTCCCAGAAGCGCTCCGCTTCGGCGAGCCGCATGGCCAGGTCGGCTGGAAGCGGCGCTCTCGAGGCCATCTGGCGACGACGCCGGATGTAGCCGTGCATCGCGTACTCGCCGAGGGCCTCCATCGCCCTGCGGATGTGGCGCTGGTGCGCCCCGATATGGAGACTCGGACCGACCTGGGCAATGCCGCGAGAGGCGAGGTACGCCCCGGCCAGATCTACAATCGATCCGGACTTGTCAGCCGCTGCGAACCAGTTGAGGAAGCCACGCCATGTTCCGCGAAAACGGCCGAGATGGACAGGGCTGTAGCTGAGGTCTTCTAGGTGTTTCAGAGCCTCTGCGACCAACAATTCAAGAGCTGGTCCATCGAGATGAGAAGCGTGCGCGTTCATTGATTCCTCCTTTTATGTGGATGAGGAGGCAATATGAAGGACCGCGTCAGCGCATGAGCACTATGTCGAGTTGTTCAGGGCTGAATCGCGTGCTGGGCCCCTTCTGCCGGCGTATTCGCCGAGCGACTCGACATAGTATCTCTCCGCCCATAGCTCGGACTATGTACAGCAGCACATAGTGGGGGTATTTCCACCTTCGCATGTCGCCCTCGTGCTTCGTTGGACGAGCGCGGGTCGGCAGGCCCATCCTTCGGCAGGCCCGCCAGGCGGTCGTCCGGTCGATGGGCCCATGGAGAAGGCCCCGCTCGCGGGCCCTCTTGATCAGTTCCGGGACCGAGGCCCGAGGATCCGATTCCTTCTCGGTCTTGAAGAAAAGGGTGAGCGCTTCATCCAGGATGATCGAGGTCTCGGTTCGTTTGCGGCTCTTGGGCTCGAGGCCCGCGATGCCGGACGGTATGCGAACTCAGAAGAGCAACTTCGGTCCAATAGGGGATGTGATCGCGTATCGAACTACGTTTGATGCGAATGCCGTCACATTCAACCGAATCGCCCTTGATGACCCGGCGCTTGATGGTGGTCTTCACCACCTCAAAAGCCACGAACAGACGCTGGTTGCAGTCAGGGCTATTCACAGGAAAACTGGGCAGTCAGTAAAACCAAGCGAAGTTGTTACTTGGAGGCTAGACCGGGAGGACACGACCGAAGTGTTGGAAGGGACGGTCCAGAATCACTTCTCAAGGCTAAAAAGAGATGCACTTGTCACCCTTTCTGACGGGGCAATTCCAAAGAAGAATGCCGAGGAAATCCAGCCCGGCACATTGGTGACGACGAACGCAGGCGACGGTCTGGTCCTGTCAACCTCAGACAGTGGGGATGTTCTTGTAGACCTATCTGGCGGACGTAAGGATTCGTTCCTGCGAGAAGATCTGACCATCCTGTTTTAATGAGTCCCATTCACGATTAACAACAACACCTAGGACCGTGAATCGGGAGTCGGCAATATTGGCAACGATTGCGTAGTCTGGGCTAAGCGTTGGCGGCGGCAACAGATACAAGAATATGAGCAAAGGCTGGACAGACGAAAAACTGCGGGCATCAAAAGGGGTCTGGTAGGATGGATTTACCAATCTCAAAGGACACCGACCGGACCGGGGAACTCGCTGTCTCACAAGCCGCCGTCTTTTTCCAGAAGAAGGGGTGGATCTTCCGATCTCAAGACCAAACAGACTTTGGAGTCGACGCAGAGATCGAAATTCGAGAAGCGAATCGAGTCACCGGGTTCCTCGTTAAGTGTCAGATTAAGGGTGTAGCTGGCCCAAAGTGGGAGAACTCCAAGCACTACGTTGGAGTGAAGGTTTCAACCTACAACCTCTGGAAGAACATCGGGCTGCCAGTCATCGCACTCCTCTTCGACACAGAGACAAATGAGGGGTTCTGGGTCATCCCCTTCGTGCGTACGCCCAAGCGAGACAAGGACACTGTAAGCCTCGTATTCCATCGCGAAAACAATCTGACGGGGTCATTTGGTCAATTAAGCGATTTCATAAAGGCATGGCATGGGGTTTATCAGCG
>CAYXSE010000363.1:0-2650 GCA_964466675.1 uncultured Rhodothermales bacterium
CACGCGATGACAGCCTAAGCGCAACCCAACGCGTCAAGGGGACCGCAACGCAACAGGCGGGGACTGTCACAGCTTGGCCAAACGGAGACAATGAAGAGACTGAAGGACCTCACTCCGGGACCGGATATTCATACATTATGCCTCAGGCCAATAGCTATCCTCTCGAGTGGTCATCCTTCCAAGCTTGCATGGACGATGCAGATGGCAACCTGACGGATGTCGATTTCATCAGTGCCAGCCTCTACTTCTATGAGAATCCTTTCGACGTGATTGGTGATTGTGTTGTAGCGGGTGGTTGGATCAAAACTGATGACGGAGACAGCATAACAATAAAGGGGACCGACTCTCGTGGTAGCAACAAGACAATAACAGTCACCTTTTAGCTTCATGCGAGCCCTCATCAGCTTCATCCTAGGTTGTGCGATTAGCATAGGTGTCACTGTTGCGGCGTGCAATGAGAATCCGCTGGGGTTTGAAGAGAAGTCTCAACCACAAAACCAGCAAGGCGGATTACGACCTCAACAGAACAACAGATCTCCAAATAATCCACGGCCAGACCAACTTGTGGAACCTAGGCAAGAACAGTTGGCTCAAATGACCAAGGATCGGGAGGCTCGTCGTCAGAGAGATCGTAAGCCAGCTCTCAAGGTAACTCAAACGGCGGGTATCGTTCTGCCAGATACAACGTCCTGCGAATGTACCTGCCCGGTGATGGCACCTGACACGTTGAGCTTCAAGTTCAATTGAGCGAAGGCGGAGCGAGAAATATCTCGCTCCGCCTTCTGCTATTTCAGGTTGAGCGTGAAGTCCACGGGCTGGTACCCCCAACAATAGTAGAGTTGCCACCTCTCTCCATCGATCAGGGCATTTATGTGCACATTCCCAAGCCCCTGGGGCTTCGTGACTCGAATCACATCATCTTTGGTGACGTCGAACGGCCCACCTGTGAATTCCCAATCGCGAATAAAAGAACGAGGTCCACAGCACACCTCCTCCGCTGAAGTGAGGACCTCCCCATTGATGGCCACGGTCACGGCTTGCGACGGATCAGGTTGGGGATTTGGCGCATCACTCCAGGCCGTGTGAATCTCTACTATCTGGATAGACTCGTAATCCCTGATCAACGCTGCGTTGATTTGAATATCCGCATCTCCCGACACCCTGGCCAAACATGAAGCCTCATCCGACGGGCAGAGCGTCAGATCATCCTCGATCTCCAGCGAGGATACCAACTGGTCGTCGAACCAGATCTCCATGCGGTAGGGATCCTTGGAGTGTGCAAACATCCCCTTGAATCCCTCGTGGAATGGTACCGTCACCTCTACCGTATCCTCCTTGTACGTGAAAGGATCGACGTCAAGAGGAAGCGACTTGCGTTCCGCAAAGCGAAATGACGAAGGGGACGTTCCGATCATGCGGTAAGTGATGGTCGGCTCAGGGTCGGGCACAAAGGGGGTGATTTCCTGAGTAATGGCTCCCGAATCACAGCCGACCAGAACTAGGGTCAGCGCTATTGGGGTCAGGACATTACGCATGGATCTATCCTCGTATTTGGCTCAGTATCGTCTAACGGCGACCATTCTCAACCTGATATAACGTCAGGAAACATGAGTATTGCAAACCCGAAGACCAAATTGCATGTGATCCCAGGTTAGAATCAGCTCTTGGAGATTCCACGCAGAGTGTGCAATCCCGCGGTATTTGCCTGGCTGATTCCCGGATTATCTGAGCGGCACCTCCAGACGCGTTCCGTTCCCGCGGTTATGTAAGGGTGGGAACGGAACGGCTTCAGACGAAGAGGTTTTCCTGGGCGGGATTTGGCGTCGAGAGGAGCGTCCATTGCCCGTTGTCCCTCGTGATACGGCGTTCGGCGTCGAGGCTCTGGAGGGCTTCGGACAAGGTCTGATTGCGGACCTGCAGGCTCGCGCGCAGCTGGGTCTGTGTCTGGGTCTTCCGGCTGAGGGCGGCCAGAATCTTCTGCTTGATGTCGGTCTCCAACCTCCCGCCTTCTGCGGAGGTTATTTCCAGGCGGGCCGGTTCCCCGGTCAGGGCGAGGTGGAGGGGCTCCGGTGCCGGGGCGGCGCGGTGTTCGATGACGAGCCGGATACCCCCCTGTCCTTTCTTGAGGTAGAGGTTGGAGTCGCCCCACGCGTGTAGGTCCGAGGACCCTCGGAGCGCCTGCCCGGAGACGGGGCCGTTGCCTTTGCGGGTGTGGTGCACGAGGATGATGGCCAGCTGGAAGCGCCGCTGCAGGGTCCTGAGGCCAGCGAGAATCGGGGCAATATCTGTGGCCAGATTCTCGTTCAAGCGATGCAGTCTAACAAAAGGATCCAGTACCAACAGCCGAGGGTGGTGCCTCTCAATGGCGCGCTCGAGTCGCTCCATGTCGCGCGCCAGATCCAGTCGGATCTCATCTTCCAGGATCAAGAGGAGGGGCATCCGTTTGAAGTCAGCCCCCCGGGCATGGGCCAGGCCTTTGAGGCGGGCCCGCACCTGGGCCGGGTGGTCTTCGGCGGCGAAGACCAGGACTCCTCCTGGCTCCTGGACCGGCAGTCGCCCCAGACACGGCTGCCCGGAGGCGACGGCGGTGGCGATCTCCAGCGCGAGGAAAGTCTTGCACGATCATGCCGCGTCCGTGATTATGCCGCGT
>CAYXSE010000364.1:0-2638 GCA_964466675.1 uncultured Rhodothermales bacterium
ATACGTACCTGGCCCGGGTGAATCCCGAGAACGGGGAGGTTCTGTGGTCGCACCGACTTGGGAGCGGCTCTGACAGAGTAGAAGGGCTTTCCGCGCATCCGTCCGGCGCCGTGACGATGACCGGGATATTTTATTCTTCTTTTGATTCCGACCCCGGCGTTGAAGAAGAGGTCCTGACCGTTGTCGGCTCGCCGGATGTTTTCCTGGCTTCCTTCGACGGCGAAGGCAATTACCGGTGGGCGAGAGCCCTGAGCGCATCCGAGTGGGAGAATATTGGTCCCGCTGCCACGGATGAGACCGGTGCCGTCTATACGACCGGCAACTTTGCTGGAACCATGGACTTCGGCTCGGGGCTTGTAGAGGGGGAAGGGATAGCCGCTTTTGTGGTCAAGTACGATTCGCTCGGCAGACACGCGTGGACGCGCGCGGCCGGAGGAAGGGGGCTGGGACGAAGTATATCGGTTAGAGCGGGCCTCGTCGCGGCTGCCGGCGACTATGGTGAGATCAACTTCCATCCGGACAGACTACCGTCGGAAGAATTGACCGGGTATGGCATATACGTCGCCCAGTTCGACACATCGGGCACCTATCACTGGATCCGCGGATTGGCCGGTCGGTTCAGCGTACCCTGGACAATAGGCTTGGACTCCATGGGCGCCATGTATCTATCGGGAGAGCTCTTGTGGGTGATAGACTTTGATCCTGGCCCTGGCGTGTTCGAAGTTCGCAATTGGGAGATAAACGGTCGAGTGGGCGACCTACCGAACTTCTTCCTGACCAGGTCCGGCCCTGGAGGGACGTTCTCGGTGGGATCGGAGAGTGAGCAGCCCGTTTCCCCGAGTTCCATCCATCTTGCGTCGCCCTATCCCCACCCGGTGCGCGGGCGAGCAGTCTTCAGCTTGACGCTAGACCGCGCTCAACCGATCAAGCTCGTTCTGACGGACCTGCTTGGCCGCCGCGTCCGCATCATGGCAGATGGATTCTTCCCGGCGGGCGGTCATGAGTTCGGCGCCGACTTTTCCGGCCTACCGGCAGGTCTCTACGTGGCGCACGTGGAGGGTCAGCCGGCCGTCTCGCGGGTGATCGTAATTCAATAGAGCCGAAGTGGCCACTTAGACAAAAGTTTACACACAGATGAAACAGATCCACACGGTATGTCTTGTGATCGCTCTGGGATTGGCCGCTTCGGCAGCTCAGGCCCAAACCATGCGCACTTATCCAATTTCGCAGGAGACAACGCTCGCGAGGGCACATCTAGTGATAGAGGCAGAAGTGATCAGGGTCGACCGCTTTCCTCAGGGGGGCGGCTTTGGAGGGCACGCGGCGGTAACACTCTCGATCATGGACGCACTGAAAGGAGAGAGTCCTGATACACTCACCATGAGGAGATTCCAGCTGAACCGGGACGGCTCCTACCAACACGCGGACCTGGTCCCGACTTACGAGCTTGGCGACCATCTCGTCATCAGCGTTTATTGGGGGCCTGGAGCCTACTACAAACCGCTCGGCTTGTACAACGGGGTTTTCTACATCGACACGGGGAGGGTTCGTGGAACGGGAGTATCGCTCGTCGAACTCAAGTCACAGATAGCCGGAGTCTTGGAGGATACGAGGGGAACACTCGATATCGATCTCAAGACCGCCGCCTCGGTCCCCAGGACACAGATCCCCGCAGAGGGTAGTTCCGCGAAAGTGGCAAGTTTCGATCACAGCCACTTCGGCGGGAGGCTCCGGACTAGTAGCCCCGCTACCTGGAAAAAGCAATACTACGACTTAGGTGTTGTGATCAAATACAACGACGATAATGTGCCAAATGGCATAGGTGGGAGCGCCGTGGGAGCTCGGATTGCGGACGCGATTGCTGCATGGAACGGAGTCACGCACAACGGGCTCTCCCTAAGCTATGGCGGTGTGTCCACGGAAACCCCGGAGTTCGGCAGTGCCTCTCTAAGCGAGGAGTCAGACAACGTGATTTGGTGGGCTGATGGCACTGCTGGCGGGCCGGTTGCGGTGGAATCACCCGGACCTCTCGGTGCAGCAGTGCTCGAGAAATTCAATTCCGACATCTGGGTGAACTCGAACCCGGGCCCTTGTAAGGTTTGGCACTTCGGTTCGTCGGCCACCGCCTACCCCCACAAAGCAACAGTGCCTTGGTCAGGTTGCACGACAGGCCCCGCGACAGTTCTCGACTATCAAGAGTTGGTCATGCACGAGCTCGGTCACACGCTCGGGCTCTTCCACAGCATTAACGACAACGATCTGATGTGGCCGGACCCGAACAACAGGCCTGCCTCTGTCCCAGTCAGATTGATGACCAACTTTGACAAAGCAGGAGCCGTGCACCAGCATCCCACCCGGGAAATCAGCGGAACGCTTCCTTTTGACATCGTTCTGAGGGGTGACTAAGTCGGGTCCGCTCCTGAGTTCTATTTCCCGAGCTTCCTAGCCAGCCAGGATCTGACGATACCCTCCGGAAGGTCGCTGGAGCTTGAATCCGGTGCAGACTTCAGCTTCGCGAGTGGGACGAGCCTACTGGTAGACGGGGAGTTCCGCGCTACCGGACTTGACCTCAAGGCGTCAAGGCGGAGTCCAGTACATGGGGAGGAATGATATTCGACGCGGGGAGCAATGTCGTCAT
>CAYXSE010000365.1:0-2631 GCA_964466675.1 uncultured Rhodothermales bacterium
CACAACCAGCATGTTTTCGAAGGGCATGAGCTCGATCATCTTTCCGACCGTGATCTCGCCCGGACCGATTGATACCCGCAGCCCTCCGTTGTTGGTCAGTGCCATATCCACCGGCACGTCCACGAGCCCCTGCACCTGCGAGAGCAAAGCTTCGGCGGCAAACGTCCCAAGCGGCCCTTCCGGTTGGCCCTTTGATATTTCTGCGGAAGCCATGCCGACTATTTCCGAGGTCTGTTCTCTCAGCGCCTCTCCGAATGGGGCCACCAGAGCTTCCATCGCTGGGTCCGGCTCTAGGGAGTCGGTGAGTACCGTGAAGCTTACCGCTTCTGAAGGTGATCCTGGGGTCAGTAACCTCGAGGAGCGGCATCCTCCTAGACCGACCGTGGCTGCCAGGATGATGAGCGTCAGGAGTTTCGGTCTCATAGAACGCGGCGTTTGGATTCAGGAGAGATCGAAGACGTCGCCTTCTGCGCCAGCACAACAAGCCACGTTCGAACCCTCAAGCAGTTGGCGGGCCCGCTTCTCGATAGCGGCTACCGCGTCGTCATCTCGCTCGGGGTCATGATGAAACAGAACGAGTCGTTTCACTCTTGAGTCGGCCGCCAGTCGGCAGGCATTCTCAAAAGTAGTGTGTCCCCAGCCCCGTTTTCGGGGCATTTCGTTTTCTGTGTACTGACTGTCGTGAATGAGCAGATCGGCGCCCCGCGAAAACTCTACAAACGATTCGAAGGATGTGGTCGGATTGCTCGCTCCCAGTTCATTGTCCGGGACAAATACAACCGACCTCCCTTTCTTTTCGAGTCGAAAGCCGTAACAGAGGCTGGGATGATTCGTCCGAATCCGTGTCAGCGTGATTCCGATGTCTGCCAGCGTTTCCTCGATGCCATCAGTCACGAATTCAATCGTGGATTTGAGGAGGTCAAACTTCTTTGGGAAGTAGTGGCTTCCGTCCATGATAGACCTGGTCTTCTCGACCCACTGTGGATCCTGCATAAGAATGCTGATGGTCCGACCTGCCTTGTAGGCGGGTTTGAAGAAGGGAAACCCCTGAATGTGGTCCCAGTGGACGTGCGTGAGCATCAGCAGGATTCGCCGCTCGTCTCGGAGGAGTCTGTTCCCGACCTCGAAGATGCCTGTTCCGGCGTCCAGAATCAGAATCGTCTGTGGATCGACTTCGACGGTCAGGCAGGTTGTATTGCCTCCATAGCGGACTGTCGATGGTCCCGGCGACGGTAAGGAGCCACGCACTCCTTCGAGGCGAATGATCATGGGTCAGTCCGGTTGGCCATCTGCCTTCACCTACCTCTGCTCCCTGTTTTCCGTTTGGACCAGAAACCGAATTCAACCGCATGGATTTCGACATCCAGACCCACTACTCGGGCCTGGAGTGCCTTCTGGACATCCGAAACAGGGAGGCGATCAATCCTCGGAGCCTCTGTCGGCACCCTCACTTTCGGGCGCGTCTTCCCGAGAGGGACCAGCTTTGGACTCCGCTTTCCGCTGTTTTTTGGCCTCTTTCTTCTTTTTCTTAGCTATTTCTCGCTGCCGTTTCGCAAACGAATAGTTAGGTCGCGCCATTCACATTCTCTCGTATCAAGGTGTGGTTGCTGGGGAACAGGGTAAGACATTTTTGCTTCTCCTGCCGGACCCATTTGCTAAGTGGCTTCGCGACTTCTGGGAGGGTCGCTCAGCTTTTAAGAACATTGCCGCGAACCAGGAATCGGCCGTTGATGGTGATTGGGACTGAAGAACCATCCAGAATGCCTCCCGGCTCGCCCCCGCGCTCAGCGTGGATGTGTAGGTGTGGTTCGCTTGTATTGCCCGAGTTTCCCACCTGGCCGATAATCGTTTCTGTCACAACAGTGTCTCCGGGCAGTTCCCAGGTCGCGGACGCCCACATAAACGAAAGCATCAGTCCAAAGGCCAGCAGGGTCATGGTCCACCGCAGCCGGTCCGGCTGTCTCTGAAACGCAATCAGCCCGATCAGAAGGAAAGGGATAACGGTGAGAAAGAGCGTGGTCATGGAGAAAGGACGTTTTTCGGCGATAAGTCTTCCGCGTGCAGTCTGCCGGGTAGAGCGAGGGCTCTTCTCAACGCTCCCTGGACCGAGATCGCGCGGGAGTGGGCTCTTCCATATCCGCATCCGAATGCAAATCAATTTGGCCGACTTCGGTCGAGTCCTTGACTTCGGTCGGGCTCAATTGGGAATCTTGGCGAGGGCGGTCGCTCTTTTCCGCCAGGGAAACGGCCAAGTTGGCAATCTCGTCCATTTGTCTTCTGCGGTCCAATTCCCAGACCGGGAGCGTCATCGCCGTAAAGCCAGCTGTCCCCAAGCCCATCGTGCACACTACAGCGCTTGCGAGAAGCGCCGCGACAGTCACTTCGCCGGAAAGGACGACGCTCATTATTAAGATGGCCCCCATCGCAAAGATGCTCAGGCCTCCCAAGAGCCCTCCCCGGGCGCTACCCTTGAACGTGTAGAGTCGAATTCGATGTCCCGTTTCGGTGGGCTCAATCACCGCGTGGAGATTTCCATTCCTCCACTCCCGCAAAGACCCTTGTCGACGGACGTGGCCACTAGATACTATAGCAGGACCCCCATAAGGTAGGGATCGGGTATCCTTGATATCC
>CAYXSE010000366.1:0-2621 GCA_964466675.1 uncultured Rhodothermales bacterium
CTCACAACACTGGTCATCAATTTTGGACTGGCCTTCCTGTTGGTCAGCGCGTCCGATTTCTCGGTCGCCAACGGGGTGGGAATCCTCCAGTGGCTGAGCACCTCGGTTTGGGTGGAGGTCGTCGTCGGGCTGGTTCTTCTGGATTTGATAGGTGCCTATTTCATCCATTGGTTGGAGCACCGTGTGCGGTGGATGTGGAAGTTTCACCTGATCCACCATTCGGATACCACGGTGGACGTAACCACCGGCCTCCGCCACCATCCCGGTGAGTCTGTTTTCCGAGCGGCCTTCACGGCGCTTGCCATTCTCATCGTCGGCGCTCCGGTGGGAATTGTTCTCTTGTACCAATCCCTCTCCGCTGTATTCGCACAGCTAACCCACGCAAATATCCGGCTACCCTCCCGTCTGGATCGGGCGATTTCGCTGGTCCTGGTGACCCCCAGTATGCACAAGGTTCACCATCATTATACCCGGCCGCTCACGGACACGAACTACGGCAACATCTTCTCGATCTGGGATCGGATGTTTGGCACCTTCTCCCGGGTAGACACGGCCTTGTTGCGCTACGGGATTGACACTCACATGGATCCAGAGGAGAACCAGGTGGTCGCAAATCTGCTGTCCATCCCGTTTCAGGCCTACCGGCCGCCGCCAGGGTCGAAATTCGGCACCGAAGACTCGCCAGCGAAATCAGAACTCGACTAAGGTTTCGCTACCCAACTGCCGATACAGAGTACTGAAGAACAATCGGTACGGGCCCATGAAGCGGCAGACTAGACTCTCTCTGAATATTATCCCCCTCCGGCCGCGGTGGGTGTTGCTGGCCGATCTGATGAGCGCGGCGCACAAGCGTCAGTGGTGCGATCAGTTGGCCTGGTTCTCCTGAACCCGCAAAATAGAGCCGAAGAGGCGCGGTGCATCGGGGGACGGTAGTCCTCTTCAATGCCGCTCTCTATTGCGTGACCAACCCGATGGCTTTCAACGCTTCCGCTGTCCGTTCAATGTCGGCGTCCGAGTTGAGGGCGTAGAACCAGAAGCGTTCGAATCGGGCCGAGTTCATGTAGGTCTGCATCGTGCCTTGAGACTTGTGCTCGGCGATCAGCCAATTGACCACGATTTGATAGTTGAGCCGGCCATCCAGGCCGAGTGGCTGTTCGCGGTCCAGGGCGAGATGCGAGTCGCTCGTAATCCTGGATAGTGGATACCCAGACAGCTCCTGGAAGCCATCCTCCGGCATGGCCGCCCCGATCATGCTCCCGACAATGGTTGGCCGATCGTCCGCCGGGAGGGCGTTTACCACTTCGAGCGCCAGAAGCGCCGCAGCCTTGTGGTGAGCGTGCGTGCTCGGGACGGGGAGGAACGTCAAGACAAGGTCGTAATCGCCCCGTTCGATGACCTGAGTCAGGCGCTTTCGCACGTACGCACTGTCCCACAGCTCTGTGAATACAGAGTCGACGTCCAAAATCTTGCCCTCGTCGGGTTGATCGAAGAAGAAATAATTTCGGATGCCAACGACGTCTCCTCCGGCCATGAGTTCTCGTTTTCTGATCGCGGGGAGAGACGTCCTCGCAACTTTCGGATCGGTCAGGTTGAGGCCGTAAAGGGGCTCAGCAAGCGTAGAAAACCGGTATCCTCCCGCCCCGTCGGTGATCAGCGCCAGATCTACCGACCCGCCATGCTCTCGGACAGTCTTCCATAGGGTTGCCGCGAACATGGCCTCGTCATCGGGATGCGCCGTGACGACAAGAATTTTGAAATCGTCACCCCGCTGAGGGAACGAGCCGGCCAGCAGCAGAACGGAGAGGAAAACGAAATACGACATGAGATGAGCTCGAAATCTGATGTTCGACCCAACCGGCCAGCATGACATTGGTTGCGCGATGGTCGCTCTCTAGGTTCGGGGAACCCGGAGGCCGTATTTTGTTGTGACCGCGCGCCGCTGGACCGGCGCGGAGCGTTCGGCCTTTCAGTTGACCCACCCCTCATGGCTTCAGGCGGTATATCGGAAGAATCAGGCAGGCGACTCGCGCGGGATATGCGCAAGATCCGCAAGGCAAATTCTGTCTCCCTGGAAGCGATCGTCCGCGCCACAAAAGCGGCACCTACCCTGGTCCAGGAGTTCGAGGAGACCGCGCTGCAGGGTAACCCGATGTACAACCGGGTGTATCTGCGACTTTTCATCCGAGGGTACGCGGAGGTCATCGGGATTCGCTCAGAGGACGCTCTGAGGGCGATGGATGAGGTGATCGGAGGCACGTATCAAGGAGGCTTGGCCAAGGTCTACCTGGATGAAGGAGACGCCGAGGAGGCCGGACCCGACTCCCAGAAATCCGTTGCGAAGGAAGCGGCAGAGTCCGGCGAGCCGTCCGATGCCGTCGCATCCAGTTCCGCTGACGCGCCGGAAGCCGGTCCGCCATCTGCGGCGCCTGGTTCGCCACCCGCGGCGCCCGGTTCGCCACCTGCGGCAGCGCCAGAATTTCCTCCAACGGCTTCGACCGGACTCCCACCGCCGCCCAAGCCCAAGTCAGTGGCATCGCCGCCCAAGGCGACGGTGTCTCGAGGAGCCCCGACTCACGGCCGTTCTGGCAGCAGCGCAGGCAAGACGATTCTCTTGCCTGGGG
>CAYXSE010000367.1:0-436 GCA_964466675.1 uncultured Rhodothermales bacterium
CGAAGTGTGTGTCGAGTCGTACCGCCATGTTGCCGCAGCCGATATCGAAGCCGACGCCCGAGATGCTGATCTGTTTCTCGTAAGCGATGACCCCGCCGACGGGCTGAGCGTATCCGAGATGACCATCGGCGCAGATCACGCCGGACACAACATTGCCGACGGCCATGCAGTTGCGCATCTGGGCGATGGTCGCATCCTCGTGCTGCCCAAAGATCTTCAGCGGCGCATCCTGGAAGCGATCTTCCTGCGGACGCAGATGAGCGATCTCGTTTGCGGCCGCAATGGACTCGCGGGCAAGATGCTCTCTTCGCGCAGCGTCCCGATACGCGCACCAGGCAGGCTGTCCGCGGCCCTCGCCAACGCGGGAGTCCGGATCGACGCCGGCAGCCACACAAAGTTGTCTGGCTCGCTCTTGATAGGGATCTGATCTCATTTT
>CAYXSE010000367.1:446-2620 GCA_964466675.1 uncultured Rhodothermales bacterium
ACTTCAAAATGGTCAGGATGGCAGGAGTTGAACCTGCACTGCAAGCATCCGAGGATTGCCGACTTCCGCAATCTTTCACCCTGATGGAGCACACGGCGTGAGTCGAACACGCATCTTCCGTCCAGTTACCTTTGTCCTGCTTCGTAGGCAGGAGGGCTACGTGTGCATGATGGTGGAGCCGGCTTGTATCGATCCCGCTCCCTCCGGTTGAGAACCGAAGATCGAGAACTGAAGATCCTGGCCAGTCAACGACGGCTCCCTATGGCTCCCGGAGCAGGAATCGAACCTGCCTGAACTGCGTTTAACAGACGCCCGCGTGCACCTTGCTCGCCTTCCGGAACCTGGTGGAGACTGAGGGTGTCGATCCCTCCCCGCGTTGCTTGCAAGGCATCGCTGCGCCCCGGCGCAGTCCCCGATCGTGGTGCTGGAAGATGGGCTTGAACCACCGACGCGCACGGCTTCAACGTGCCGCTCTACCACTGAGCTATTCCAGCAAGATGGTGCGGACACCGGGACTCGAACCCGGGCTGGAAGTGTGGCGCACTCCCCGACTTCCGTAATCTTTTGTCCGCGTGGTGCCTCGTCAGGGTAACGATCCCAGCCAGCGCATAGGCATCGGTTTTACAGACCGTGCTGCGTCCCTAGCAGCATACCGAGGCATGTTGGTTGCGGAACGCGGGAGTCGAACCCGCTATCGCCAGTGTATGAGACTGGAATGGTTGTCCGTTCCACTCGTCCGCAATAAAAGTGCGAGGCTTCCAACTCTCTCGCATGCGCGCTTTACGTCCGAGCTGCACAGAATTGGCGGTGAGCTGAGGTCCCGATCCCCAACGCTGTCGCGTCCATCCCGCTTCGAACGGGCGTCGGTCCCTGACCGATTAGCTCACCAATGTTGGCGGAGGGCTGAGAACACGAATCCCATGCGTTGCCGCACCATTCGCTTTCCAAGCGACGCCCAGACCTTCCGGGTTAACCCTCCATGGCGGATGCTCACTGTGTCGATCAGTCTCCGTTGCCGGGGCACGGTTTTCAGGACCGTTTGAGGGGCCGCCCTCGCAAGCATCCATGTTGGTGATCTCTCAGGGACTCAAACCCCGACCTTGGCCTTCGGAGGGCCGCGCTCTATCCAGTTAAGCTAAGAGACCGCTACTTCTTTTTCCCTTGCGGGAAGTATTTCGACATCGTCACCTTCTGAATCAGCCCATCGTCAGTCACGATCCCTGGAGATTTCAACGTTGCGCCATCAAGCGCCTGCTCCAGCGCCAGATAAGCGTTGCCAAGGTCGGGAGAAGACGGATTGACGAAGAAGACAGACAGATCGATCGGATGGTTCATCGGCGTAGCGATGCCGGCCCTCGAACACGCATCGCGGATGAACTCGCGATATTGCACAATCGTCCGGATGTGCATGCGCCGGTGTGGCGCATCATGTATCGCCAAGGTCAGCATTGGCGGGTGCATGTTCTCGGCATACTTCGCGATGATCTTCACTGGTGCACGTCCCAGGGATCGAACCTGGTCCTCTGGCTGTTATGAGCAGCCGGCCGTCCCATCTGGCTCGACGTGCTGATGGTCAGGGTGCGGTGATCCGCCCACCGTCATCCGGCTTCCAAGGCCGGTACTCTTCTCACGAGCTTCACCCTGGAAAATGGCGACCGCTGCGGGGAACGATCCCGCCTCACGTCATGGACAGTGACGCTGCCTCACCTGATGCATAAGCGGCCGTGTGTCTGCCGAGATTCGAACCCGGACTGAATGCCTTCTCGGGGCAACGCCTCTACCGTTGGGCTACAGACACGATGTTGGTACATCCTCGGAGAATCGAACTCCGCCCTCATGGGTTAAGAAGCCAGCGCACTGCCACTATGCTAAGGATGTATTCTACTTGTCAGACGGATCGACGTGCTTGACAGGCTTCTTCGTCGAAAGCTGCCGATCCAGCTCCTTCCGCTCTTCAAGAGACGTTGGAAGCTTGGTCGTCTTGATCTTTCGCCTCGTCGATCCGCCCTTTGCGGAATCTAAAATGAACTTGAGTTCGTCTGACTGGTGGACCGCCACGGTACTGCCCCGTGTTCTCATGGGTTAAAAGGCCAGCGTTCTACTTTCCTACTCGCGGTCCACTAGGACGCGCGTTTGAGGTGCTTCGCTGTTCTCTCTGCGCTCTTCTCTGCGAC
>CAYXSE010000368.1:0-2617 GCA_964466675.1 uncultured Rhodothermales bacterium
CGCTGTTGAGCCGGGATTGTATGTCGTCTTTGCCGATGTTGGGGGAGGCACAACCGCCAAAGAAGTCGTCATCGTCGCCCGGCGTTAATGTCCTGCGCTCGGGGAATTAGTTGCCTTTCTCGGAGCGGCGACCGAAACGGCGCGGCAGAGCGAGACGGCGCGGCCAGGCGAAATGGAGCGCCTCCCCGCAAAACGGCACGGTCCCGGTCTCGACCACGGAGGAACTGCCCCTATACGGTATCGTTGCAGAATCGAGTGCCAATTCAAGAGCCTGATCTATGGTTGAAACTGACTCGGCGACCCCGGTTTTACTATCGGATCGTGCCGCCAACGAGATTCGAAACATCATGGTCCAGAAGGAGCTCCCTGAGGACTACGGACTTCGGGTCGGGGTCCGAGGGGGCGGCTGCTCCGGGATGAGCTATTTGCTGGGTTTTGACCGCAAGCGTGAACACGACATGCACTTTGATGTGGACGGTATCGCGGTGTTCTTGGACAAACGGCACGGACTGTATCTGATGGGGACGCTGATTGACTACCAGGACGGCCTGGACGCTCGAGGTTTCGTCTTCACCAATCCGAATGCCACCGAGACGTGTGGCTGTGGCTCCAGTTTTACTGCTTGAGCTGTCCTCGGTCCCGCCGCACCGGACGTGTCCTTGGTCTGGTTTTTGCGCGGGAATGAGGCCAGCCCGATCGCCTGATCCGCGGGATATACCCGAGAACATCAGAGGTCGGTTGAGATCGCCGCTGTCGGCCTAAACGCCTGACTGCGGATCCAACGAAAAATCGAAGGGCAACCAACGAAAAATGGAAGGCAATTTCTCCAATCGGGTCCGCGACGTCATCTCCTTCTCTCGCGAGGAGGCCATACGGCTCGGACACGACTACATCGGCACCGAACACCTGCTGCTGGGAATCATCCGCGAGGGCGAGGGCATCGCCGTCAAGATTCTCCGCAATCTGGGCTGTGACCTCTTCAAGCTGAAGAAAGCCATCGAAGAAACGGTCCGCAGCACCGGCGGAACCCTGACTGTTGGCAATATTCCGCTCACGAAGCAGGCTGAGAAGGTTCTTAAGATTACCTACCTGGAGGCCAAACTCTACAAGAGTGATGTTATCGGAACGGAGCATCTCCTGCTCAGCCTTCTGCGAGATGACGAAAACCTGGCCGCACAGATCCTCCAGCAGGGATTCTCCGTCACTTATGACGGTGTTCGGGCCGAGCTTGACACTATCGTGAGTGGCGCCGCCCCTCGAGCTGGCGCCTCCGGCGGCAGCCGTCCCACCGGCGGCCGATCCTCTTCCTCCGGCAAACAGGAGCGTGGCAAGATGGACAAAAGCAAAACCCCAGTTCTAGACAATTTCGGTCGTGACCTGACCACCTTGGCTGAAGAAGGCAAGTTGGACCCCGTGGTTGGCCGTGAGCGAGAAATCGAGCGCGTAGCGCAGATTTTATCTCGCCGAAAGAAGAACAATCCAGTCCTCATTGGAGAGCCTGGCGTGGGAAAGACCGCTATCGCGGAAGGGCTGGCTATGCGCATTGTTCAGCGCAAGATCAGTCGTGTTCTCTACGGCAAGCGCATCGTTACGCTGGACCTCGCCGCTTTGGTGGCGGGGACCAAATACCGCGGCCAGTTCGAGGAGCGAATGAAGGCCGTGATGAACGAGCTCGAAAAGAGCCCGACTGTCATCCTGTTTATCGACGAACTGCATACCATTGTTGGAGCCGGAGGAGCGTCTGGATCGCTGGATGCCTCGAACATGTTCAAGCCGGCACTGGCTCGGGGCGACATCCAGTGCATCGGGGCGACGACCCTGGACGAGTACCGACAGTACATCGAAAAGGATGGCGCGCTGGATCGAAGATTCCAGAAGATTATCGTTGATCCTTCCACCCCGGAGGAGACCATACTGATCCTGCGTAACATCAAAGATCGCTACGAAGCCCACCACCATGTGCGCTACAGCGACGAAGCGCTGGACCTGACCGTCAAGCTTTCAGAACGTTACATCAGCGATCGCTTCCTCCCGGACAAAGCCATCGATGTGCTCGATGAGGCCGGTGCTCGGGTTCACCTCAAGAATATCCGCGTCCCTGCGGAGATCGTGAAGCTTGAGGAAGACATCGAAGCCGTCCGGGAAGAAAAAAATCTCGTGGTCAAGAGCCAACGCTTCGAGGAAGCCGCCAGATTGCGCGATTCCGAGAAGAAGTTGCTGGAGGAACTGGAGAAAGAGAAGGCGGCCTGGGAGGAGCGGGCCGAGACAGAGATACATGACGTGGCGGTTACCGACATCTCGGAGGTCGTGGCCATGATGACCGGGATTCCGGTCCATCGGATCTCCGAGCCAGAAACCGAGAAACTCCTCCGCATGGAAGAGGGACTCCAGGCCTCGGTGGTCGGACAGTCAGAAGCCATCAAGAAATTGTCTCGGTCTATCCGGAGAACCCGCGCGGGTTTGAAAGACCCGAAACGCCCCATCGGCTCGTTCATTTTTCTTGGACCGACCGGCGTCGGCAAGACGGAACTGGCCAAGAAGCTTACCGAATACCTCTTCGACTCCCAGGAGGCCCTTATTCGGGTCGACATGAGCGAGTACATGGAGAAATTCTCCG
>CAYXSE010000369.1:0-2596 GCA_964466675.1 uncultured Rhodothermales bacterium
CTGGTTCCTCTTTCCCCGCCCCCGGCTGGCCGTCTCCGGACAGCTCTGTTCTACCGTAAACTATGAGTAGGAAAGTGTCTCATCATGATAGGCACAGAGGGTTGGCCGGAGCCGCGGTCACACCGTTTTTGAGGTAGCTTCAGCACTCCAGAGTGGCACACGTCCTCTTGGATGTGGGGACGAGACAGTTCGGTGCGTGGAAGCACAAGTTCTATCTCGCTGCCATACACATAGCGGAATACATCAAGGAAGACTAATGGGCGTTGCCGAGATCGTAGCCCTCGTTGTGTTGGCTGTCGATACATTCTTCGTCGCTTACATAGCTGACCGTAGCTACAAACAGGCGAAGGCTATTGACCATTCGCAGAAGACGATCTCTAAGTAGGGGCATCAGATCTCCGAGCAAGCCAACAGCATAATGAAGCAGGCGAACTTGCTTGAGGTGCAGTCTCAGGAACTCTCTACGCAGTCCAACCGAATTGCCGAGCAAGCCTTGGGGCTGGAGCGTGACAGTCCGCAGCGTCTGCGGCAGACTGAGTACATCGGGCAGTTCGCCATCGAGATTCAGGAGTGGCTGTCTGAGGTCAACAATTCTTATGCGATCCACATTGACGCTGTCGATCTCATCAAGGAGGCTGATAGATACCACTCCAAACTGACCGAGATCCAGAAGGCCGGAGAGCGAATCTGCTAGGAGTTGAATCGGCGACCGTGAAGAGGTTTAGTCTATATAGAGGGACTCCCGTTGAGCAGGACCGGGGGGGCCTTGGGGCACCGGGGGGAGTAGCCTTCCCGCCGATTATTCCGACGGCGAAGGGTCCGCACCAAGGGCCGGCAAGCTGGTACGATGTCGGCGAATCGGATATGCCACCCTCTACAGTTAGTTGATGTGCCTTTTGCGTGAGGCAACCTTCGCCTCCTACTCGCTGTCGTCGTCCCCTGCCTGCATTGGAGCGCAAGCAAAGCCTGCATCCTCTAGGCGTCTAAAGAGAAGAGATGCGAAGGCCAAGTGGTCCAAGCAAGTGTCTGGTGTATCTACGTTGATCTCGTGACCGCGCGGATTCCGGATCGCCCTCATCGCCCCCGCGAATAGGAAGCGGTATCCACTCTGCTCATCCTTTTCCGAGACACTCTGGCAATGATTGAGCAGAATCGGCCCCGGCTTGCCGGGATCGAACGCTTGCATCATCAGGATAAATCCGGATTTGCCTAGTCCGGAGTGTCGATCGACCTCTTTGTCGAGATACTTGTAGGCCTCAAACGTGGCCTGCGAGTAGTGTCCATCATCAAACAACGCTCGGACTAGCGCCTGTATCTCAGGGTGGATGTTGCGCTCATCGAATGGATGTTGCGATCCACCGCTCTCACGAGCCTCGCTGAAACTTGACGCGCGTCGAACGACCGCCTCGAAACTGAGAAGTCGGTCAACCATCGATTAGGTTCTCCCGGATGCTCTTGAAGATCTGGTCGTACGTTTCCTGATCCCCATCAGCGGGCAGGTTGATTTCTATGCGAACCGTCAGTCCGACAGTGTTCCCAGCAGAAGAGTCCGAGATTGGTGGCGCGACGAGGGGGGGGGCTTTCTTGGGCGTCGCCGACTTCGGAGTCTGCTTCTTCTTTTGCGCGGCCTTTTTGGGTGCGACTCCGGAGGCCTTCGGCGCGGGTGGAGTCGGGATTTCTCCGTGACCTGACAATGCTGCGAGCAGTTGGAACGTCCTCGCCTGAAGCTTCCCTACCGCCTCAGTCGTCTTGTCAGCAGAGCGGAAGTAACTGATTAGTTGGGGCCGATCCAAGGTCCACGACTCCTCACCCCGGAGTTCAAAAAGATCACCGTATGCGTCCTGAACCAGAGCCGAGAATGCTGTAGCGAACGCGGGGTCATCGTGGGTGGTGAAAACGGTGTGTGCTACGTCCGTCCTAGAACCGTCCTCCTGTATCAGTTTCAAAAATCTCAGGACATTTATCACATAGGACTCATTGTTCTTCGCGAAACCTAGCTTCTTGAGGGTGTCAGCCGTCACCGACGCGGGAAACGACTTTCGAAACTGGGAAAGCACTTTGGTAAGCGCCCCGGGAGAGTTCGTGTATGCGTGCTTGTCGGCCATCTTTCTCTGAGTTTAGCTGCGCGAGCAGGGTGGGGAGTTGTCTCAAGTTCCCCTATGCCTAAACGTAGAATGTAGGTCAATCGAGACGAGTCACCTTGAGAGGGAGACGCATTGAGTTTGCCGGTCGACTTCAGGCACCTGTTGCCCCCGTATCTCGACCAAGGACTTGTGCCACTGCGAGAATTGGTTGTAGCCTGACTGCTTGTGTCTTTTAATCAACTGGGCGTCTCCCTCAGTGCCGAAAATGCTGCGTCGGAGCTAGCCGTGTTTGTCGCGCCGCCCTTCAGGTGCTATGCTCTACGCAACAGTGCTAGAAAAGCTAGCCAGATGCAACAACTGCTGAGGTTGTGCTGTCGGGTGGGGTTCGGATGTTGACGCTTCGGCAGCTACGTACCCCTGAAAACGGCTGATTCGAACTGGCATCGACGTTTATTCCCGTGGCGCAGTCCGGTAGCGCACTTGGCTGGGGGTCAAGGGGTCGCGAGTTCGAA
>CAYXSE010000370.1:0-2586 GCA_964466675.1 uncultured Rhodothermales bacterium
CGATAGGCTTGCACCATCCGGGCATGCGCCATCAAGAGCTGGGGCATCTCCTGAAAACCAGAGACCAGCAACTCTTCGGGCATGTCCAGAGCGCCCGGACGCTGAGCGGCTCGCCGGGCCTGGACGAATGGCGGCGCACGGCTAAGTGCTGGATTGGGCTTCGTTGTATCCGCCGCCGCCATCTTCTCCCTAAGAATCCGCGCGGGCCCAAGCACCCTGTCCTCAAGCGGATCGTCCACCGTGATCCAGGTAGAGACATGGTCCCCGAGCGACTCGAAAACCCTCCCTGACAGAGCGGCCAATCGGGTGGCCGTGTCGGGATTCCCCCACCCCCCGGCCTCCTGAAGCGAACGTGGCAACTGGCCAGAATAGAGTGTCACTACCGGAGTTATTCCCGCTCGGCCGAGCTCACCAATGAGGAACTCGTAGTACCGTATTCCTTCGGGATCAATCTGCCCCGAATCGGTCAGGAGAAGCTCCCAGTCAAGGTTGAATCGATAACTTTCCAGACCAATCGTTTGGAGCAACTGGACGTCCGCCGCGATGCTCTCCTGGGTTGACCGAACAAGGCCCAGCCGCGACGTGTGGTCAGCGGCAGCGCCCAGGATGGTCGTCCCGGAGCTACCTGCGCCCCAGACGAACCCCTCGGGAAACGACTCCCGCTCACCAATCGGCGGATTACAAGCCGCCAGGAGTACCAGAAGTGGCAGGAGGTAAAATCGAGGAATTGGCATGGGAATTATAGGTCCAGAGAAGTTTTTGCGCGCTCCAGAAGCTCGGCCTTCTGAGCCAGACTACGTTGGAACGGGAGTTGAGCCACACCGATAAGGCGCCTCAGAATCTCAACCCCCTCGAACGCGCGACATAGGCCGGGGTCGATAGATTGTGAGTATCCGCTAAGCGCCGAATCTATCCGCGTGTCATCGTAGTCCGCGAATGCCAGATGTGCCCGAAGAACACCGAGGTCGAACTCGGCTGGGCCGAAGAAACAGAACTCGGGGTCGATGACCCGAAGTCCCTGCGAAGTTGAGAGCCAGCTGCCGGGGTAGAAGTCTCCGTGCAACAGCCGATCCCCGTCGGCCAGATACACCTGCCCCAACGCGGACACCCGTTTCGCCAAACCAGGATGCTGACGAAACTGTTGTGCAACGTCCTCCAGGCCCGGGGTGAAGTCGTCCAGATGCAGTCCGTGCTTCCCGGAGATGGGAAGGTCGAATATGTGAGCATGGTTGAGTGCTCTCATTTCTCGATTTCGCAACTGCGACTGTGCTGCGGCGGAAAACTCGGTCCCATGGAGCCTGGAAAGCCAGTCGACGAGCGGCGCCAAATCTCGGCGAACGCCCGAGTAGATATCTGTGCAATCTGAACTCGCGCCGAGGTCTTCCATCTTGGCGCACCGGGAGGCGGTATCCACCGCCAACAATGCCGGCATCATCCCCGCCAAAAGCCCGTACGGGAGCACCGCCCTATAGAAACCGACTTCGATCAGGATCCTGTCCGCCGGAGCCGGAATTTGCGGATACTTTTCCACCCACGGCCGGGACTGCTTGAAGATGAAAGACGCCGTCGGCATGTTTTGCGCGTTCCCGCCGCCGCTGGTGGTCACGCGCGCCACCAGATTCATGTTGCCCTCGCCGGCTCGAACGACCGACTCCACCTCCTCGGATGGCTTGATCCATCCGAGGTCGCGCAGGTGGGCGACCAGGTCTTTGGGCTCGGAAAGAGCCAGGACAGGAAAAGTGGAGTTCATGCGGTCCGGCGGATACATTGGTCATGACGCCAACGACCTTCCGCGACCATGGTGCCCCGCTGAATGATAGCGGCTGGTTTTGTAAATTTACCGTTATCCCGCGCTGGGCACGCTCGATCATCTCTGGTTCCCCTCATGCCGAACAAACGTCCCGCTGAAGGCGAATATTCGCCTTTTTATAGCACTTACGTAGACCAGGTGCCCGTCGGGCCCGTCTTGGACACGCTCCGCCAGCAGAAGGACACCACTCAAGAATTGCTCTCTAGAATTCCCGAGGAGGCAGGAGACCACAGGTACTCGGAATTCAAGTGGTCCATCAAAGAGGTTCTAGGACACGTCATCGACGCCGAGCGAGTCTTCCAATTCCGAGCCTTGCACTTCGCGCGGAAGGCCACGGGCGAAATCCCTGGAATGGATCAGGACGATTTCGCATCGACGGCCCCCTACGGAGCCAGACCGATCTCCTCCATTGCCGCGGAACTGCGCCTTGTCCGAAGCGCGAACATCGAGCAATACGCCTTCTGGGATGCCGCGACACTGGCTCATACGGGTGTCGCTTCTGGAGTTGGCTTTTCGGTGCGCGCCCTGCTCTACATCATGGCCGGGCATGAGCAGCATCACATGCGAGTGCTGAAGGAACGGTACCTGTAAGATTGCCTGCGCCCCGGATGGCGATAACCTATGTTTCGACTGAGGTCGGGCAGTAGCCCGACCCAGGGCCCCTCCCGTCAAGCATGAAGTCCAACAGCCGACAGGTCTATTCAACGCACGCCCCCCCATCCGAAACCCGCGTTCGTGTGGGACGCGAGACCAAGGGACGCCGAGGCAAAGGGATG
>CAYXSE010000371.1:0-2557 GCA_964466675.1 uncultured Rhodothermales bacterium
GCACGGCAACGTGATGGCTGTAGGAGATGATGCGCAAAGCATCTATCGATTTCGGGGCGCAGACTTCAGAAACATCCTGGCGTTCCCCGAGGAATTTCCAGGGACACGGGTTCAGAAGCTGGAGCACAACTACCGGTCCACTCAAAACATACTGGACCTGGCGAACCATGTCATCGAACAGGCTCGCAACAAGTACGACAAGCGACTCTTCACGGAAAGAGGGGCAGGCGATCTTCCCGCCCTCGTCACTGCACCCGACGATCGATACGAGAGTCGATTCGTCTGTCAGATGATTCTGGACCTTCGAGAACAGGGTATTCCACTTCGCGAGATAGCGGTCCTCTTTCGCAGCGGGTTCAACTCCTACGATTTAGAAGTGGAACTGACCCGCAGAAACATACCCTTCGTCAAGTTCGGGGGATTGAAATTGAGCGAGGCGGCTCACGTCAAGGATGTGTTGGCTCACCTAAGGATCGTGGAGAACCCCAAAGACCCGGTCTCCTGGAATAGGGTTCTCCAGTTGCTCGAGGGTATCGGACCAAAGACAGCCGGTCAGATTATCAACTGGGTGCTCGAGCCGGGGCAAGACCCGCTGGAACTCCGAGACCGCCCGTGGTCTCCCCGATATGCCGAGTCTCTGGCGTCGCTATTTGCCCTGCTCCGTGGACTGAAGAAAGGACAGATGCCTCTCTTGCAGCAGATGGAAGCCGTGCTTGAGTACTACAGTCCGGTCCTTAAGAGAGTCTACTATGAGGACTATCCGAAGCGAGAGGTAGACCTGGATCACCTGCTGGCGGTGGTCGAAAGCTTCCCCGATCGGGCTACGTTGCTCTCGTCCCTGGCTCTAGACCCCATCGAGCTATCTGCCCTCGAGGTCGAACCCCAACAGGAAGACGAGGCGCCGCTGGTGTTGTCCACCATTCATTCGGCCAAGGGTCTGGAGTTCAAGGCCGTGTTTATCATCCATGCCTTGGAAGGCGTGTTGCCATCCAGCTACTCTGTTGGTTCAGAGGAAGAAATTGACGAGGAACTCCGCCTGTTTTATGTAGCCGTGACGCGGGCCGCGGACCACCTGTTCGTCAGCTATCCATCCGTCCAGTATCGACGCTACCAGGGACAATTCTTGACGAGTCCCAGCAGGTTTGTGGCCGATGTCCCCCAGAAGCTCTTGGAACCCTGGGTGCTCGTAGAGGAAAATTCCGTGGGTCTCCTACCGGAATCGGCACCATGAACGATCGCCGGGGACTGGTCATCCACGCCGTCGGGATGGAAGAACTGCCCGCAATCGCCGAACTCAACCTCGAGATATTCCGCGAAAAGCGAATCATCAACAGTTTCGACAAGCAGGATCTGGTCATGTACCTGGCCATCCTTCATGGAGCCCCCGTTGGTTTCAAGCTGGGCTATCGGCAGAACCGCCGGGTGTTCTATTCTGCCAAGGGCGGAGTGTTGTCCTCGTTTCGGGGCAAAGGAGTAGCCAACGCCATGTTGGACCGGATGATTGCGCATGCAGTGGCCGGCGACTACCGAACTTTCGCTTTCGACACCTTTCCCAACAAGCACCCAGGCATGACCGTGCTGGCCCTGAAGAGGGGGTTCAGGCTGGTCGAGGCCGAGTTCAACCAGACGTACCGGGACTTCAGGTTGCGATTCGAAACTGCGGTCTGATCGGCTAAAAAAGGGCGTAAATAAAAGGCGCCAATGCGGATCCCTGGGCAGCTACGATGATGATGCTGAGTAGCACCAAAACGATCACGATGGGCGCCAGCCAGAGTTTTTTTCTGATTCGGAGGAACGACCAGAACTCTCCGATAATGCTGATTTTTCCCATGCTCGCCAGACGCTTTTCTGTTGTTGTTGTAGAAGTCGTGCTAGCATGCGCATTCAGGGCCTGAAGTTCCGGATCGGGCGCAACCGTGCGGAATCGGCCGCGTAGACGCCCCGACAACCTTTCCGCCGAGTCACGTGAACGCCTTCATCTTCGAGTTAATCGAGGCACTCCGAATCGCTGTGGGCGCCATCCTCGCCAACAAGCTGAGGACTCTGCTCACCACACTCGGAATCATCATTGGCATCGTATCGGTCACCGCGATGGCCACGGTGGTTTCCGGCATCGAGGGCGGGTTCGAGGCCGATATGGCCTCGCTGGGCTCGGACGTGCTATACGTGGAACGTATGCCTTGGATACAAGGGCCCGGCAGTAAGTGGTGGGAGTACCGAAATCGACCCCGGATGACCGCACAGGTCGGCGAGAGGATCACCAAGAGCGCTCGGTCTGTAGATGCGCTCACCACCGTCGTGCGCACGTTCCGAAGGGCGAGTTACCAGGACCGGAACTTGTCAGGTGTGCGTGTCGCGGGAGTCTCTGCAACCTATCCGGATGTGTTCGAGGTGGACTTGCAGGATGGATCCTTCTTCACCGAGATGGATGAGCGTGCAGCGCGCAATGTGGCGGTGATCGGAGCCGGTATTGCGGAGGATCTGTTTACTGTCGAAGACCCTATCGGGAAGAGGATTCGTGTCTCGGGCGATCAATATCGAGTGGTCGGAATCCTAA
>CAYXSE010000372.1:0-2547 GCA_964466675.1 uncultured Rhodothermales bacterium
GTTCTACCTTAAACTATGAGTAGGAAAGTGTCTCATCATCATAGGCACAGAGGGGTACCGTCGGCTCGCGGGCATCCAGCTCCCACCGCGAACGCGCGCCGGACTGCACGCGCTACGCCACACCCTGGCCAGCCGACTCCTGGAGTTGGATACGCCGCTCGACCACATCTCGGCCGTGATGGGCCACGTGGATCCGGAGACGACGCGCCTCTACACGAAAATCGACATCAAGGCGCTGCGTGAGGCGGCCCTCAATCCGGAGGAGGTGCTTCATGCGTAAGCCAGGCGCGATCGAACCCAGGTTCACGAGTCCCCTCGCAGAAATGCTGGCGAAGTTTGTTCGCGAGAAGAGGGCCTGCGGCTGCAGCTACAAGACCGAGATCAGCCTTCTCGTCCGCCTCGACCGCCACTTGCGCGAAGGGGGGCTGACGGACTGCGCACTCCCCCGCCGATTGGTGGAGGAGTGGACGGCGAAGCAGCCGCACGAAGGGGTTGGGACCCAGAAGGGGCGCATCGGTGCCCTCCGGCAGTTCGGCCTCTTCCTCCAGCGACAGGGGCTGCCGGCATACATTCCTGATACACGCTCTGCAGCGTTCGCGCGCTCGGACTTCACCTCGTACATCTTCAGTCGCAGCCAGATCGGGAACCTCCTCACGGCCGTTGACCAGATGGGGCCCTGTCCCCAGAGTCCGCTGCGCGGGCGCGTCATGCCCGAGGTGTTCCGCCTCCTCTACGGCTGTGGGATGCGCGTCAGCGAAGTCCTCCGGCTCGAAGTCGCCGATGTCAATCTGGAGCGCGGTATCCTCCAGGTACGAGATGGCAAGTTCCATCATGACCGTCTGGTGCCGGTGGCGAACGCGATGAAAGCTCGGCTTCAGCAGTACGCGATAACACTCGGTTCTCGCCCGACGGAGGCCCCGTTTTTCCCGGCACCGGACGGAGGGCCCTATCGGCCCAACTCCATCTACTACACGTTCCGCCAGCTCCTACGGCGCTGCGGCATCCCCCACGGCGGTCGCGGGAATGGTCCCCGCCTCCACGACCTTCGCCACAGTTTCGCGGTCCATCGGCTGGAGGACTGGTACCGCCAGGGGGTCGATCTGGAGGTCAAGCTGTGTGTTCTTGCGACGTATATGGGCCACCGGAGCCTCACGGGCACGCAGCGATACCTCAGG
This sequence comes from uncultured Rhodothermales bacterium, assembly GCA_964466675.1. Lineage (GTDB taxonomy): Bacteria > Bacteroidota > Rhodothermia > Rhodothermales > UBA10348 > CAYXSE01. The sequence goes on from CAYXSE010000372.1 coordinate 1,176, forward strand.
CTCACGCCCCACCTCTTCCCGGACGTCACGGCGGGCCTCGAGGCATGGGTCGGCCATGCGATTCCATCGGAGGTGGTGTCATGAAGCCGACTAACCTTGCTCTGCGCCTGACCGGGTTCCTTGGCGAGTACCTCCCGGCTCAACGCAACGTCAGCGCCCACACGGTGCGGGCCTATCGGGATGCGTTCACGCTGCTGCTTCGCTACTGCCGCGACCGCCGGGGGCTGCCGCCTGAGCGGTTGAAGCTTGAGGACCTCGACTCCTCGCTCGTTGTGGACTTCCTGGACCACGTCACGGGTGAAAGGAACTGCGGATCTCGTACTCGGAATCTGCGACTCACCGCGATCCAGTCGTTCTTCAGATACCTCCAGACCGAGGAGCCGGGACGAATGGCACACAGCCAAAGGATCCTCGCAATCCCGCATCATAGATGCGGCCGGTCGTGGACTACCTCTCCGTAGACGATCTCGCCGCCATCCTTGCCCAGCCCGATCTCGGCCGTACCGGTGGGTTCCGTGACGCGGTTCTCCTCACCGTGCTCTACGACACGGGTGCCCGGGTTCAGGAGCTGATCGACCTCTCGGTCGGCGAGGTGCGGCTGGAGGCTCCCGCACAGGTCCGGCTCTTCGGCAAGGGCAGGAAGACGCGCGTCGTCCCGCTGCTCGGCCGCACGGCCGATCTCCTCGGTGAGTACATCGGGCGTCACGAGCTGCGGCGACCTGAGCAACTGCATTGTCCGGTATTCCGGAACCGGAGCGGAAGTCGATTCTCGCGCTCGGGTATCCGCTACATCATCGACAAACACACCGCCGCGGCGCGGAGTCATCGTCCGAGCATTCCACGCCGCGTGACGCCCCACACCTTCCGCCATACCAAGGCCATGCACCTCTTGCAAGCGGGCAATCCCGCGGTGATCATCCGAGACATCCTCGGCCACGCCGATATCCGGTCGACAGCCATCTACGCCCGTGCGGACCTCGAGACGAAGCGCCGCGCGCTGGAGAAGGCCGCCGGTCCGGCGACCACGCCCGCCCGGCATCCCTCCTGGCAGAGCAACAGGGATCTCCTGAATTGGCTCCGGCAACTGTAAGGACTCCCGCAAACTATGTCGAGTTGTTTGGGCCTGAATCGCGTGCTGGGGCCCTTCTACCCTAGTATTCGCCGAGCGACTCGACATAGTAGCTTTCCGCCCATAGTCCGCACAGAATGCAATGCATTCTCTGCGATGGCAAGCACTTCCGCGCGGGCGCGGAGCGCCTGCGCCGCGTGGCCCTCTTCTTCCTGGATGACGCCACACGATTTGCCTTGGAGGTTCGAGTGGGGCACTCCGAATCCAGCCGACTTTTCCTGAGAGGCCTCCACGACATGGTGA
>CAYXSE010000373.1:0-2544 GCA_964466675.1 uncultured Rhodothermales bacterium
GGTCCGACTATGCGAGCGCTAAGGCGATCATGGAATACGTCCCACCTTGGGTCTTAGTCGCGACACGACCCCGGATTGGTGATGAGGAGTGCAATGGCCTTGGCGGCGTCGATCACGGATCCCCCGCCGATAGCGACCACCACAGTTGGGTTCTCCCTCCGGGCGTTTTCAGCCATCCGGTCTACGTCCTGGACTCTGGGATTCGGGAGAACATCGGCCAAGATCCAAGGACGCAGGCCGGTCTCGGATAGCATGGTGCAGGCCCGCCGCGGTATTTCAGTACCAGAAACGCCTTCGTCCGTTACCACAAGCGCGCTTCCAGGAGCGAACTCTGCACACACCGCTCCCAGGCGGGAGAAGCACCCTGGCTCCACAATGGCCCGGGTCGGGAGGCGAAAAGGCACGATCAGTCGCCCCGGTGAGTCCTCGTGGTGCCATTGCCGACTTCGGCCAGATCCTCCGCATCCTGCCAGAATTCGAGCGAGCCGGTCACAGTGGGATCGATGGGGTTAAAAATCGGAAACCAGGCCTCGCTGGAGAACAGACGCTGCCCCAGCCTGGCCTTTAGGACCGTTCTGATGAAGGAGGCAGACGCGGCGAGATCGGCACGATTGAACTGACCCTCGGCATGGTTCGATTCGCCCAGCACGATCTGGGCGCCCTTGTCCTCGGTGTATTTCCAGAAGGCATCCATGAACTCAGAATCAACTTCAAACTCATCCGAAAATTCCGTCCGATTGTCCATCCAGCGATCACGAAGCTCCACCTCTCGTGCCAGGAACCACTCGCGAACGAATCGAACGTCCGATGCCTGTCTGACAACCGCCCGGACGAGGGGAGCGTTCATTCCGCCCAGGCTATCGGGCGCGATCACGATATCGGGCATGACACCGCCGCCGCCGAACACCACGCGGCCATGCGCGGTCTCAAACCTGAGCGAATCCGGTAGATCATGCAGGTAGGCCGCTGTATTGTAGGTAGCCTCCTTGAGCGAGCCGAACTTGTCTGCATAATAGTCGGACAACTGACCGTCATCGTACGGGGTCTGAATCAGACGCCCCGACGGCATGTAGTATCGGGAAACGGTCAGCTGGAGGATGCTTCCATCGCGCAACTGGAAAGGCCGCTGGACGAGACCCTTTCCGAAAGTCCTGCGACCCACGATCAGCGCGCGATCATGGTCCTGCAAAGCGCCGGAAACAATTTCGCTTCCCGAGGCCGTGTTTTCGTTGACAAGTACGATCACTGGCCCCTGTTCGAACAGGCCGCCGGACGTAGAGACATCGGTCTCGGACTCGCGCTCCAGGCGTCCTCGTGTGTAGACAATCGTCTTGCCACCGGCAATGAACTCGTCCGCGATTAGAACCGCCGTTTGCTTGACCCCGCCGGGATTGTCCCGGAGATCAAGGATCATTCTCTCCATGCCCCGAGCTTTCAGGAGGGTCGCGTGCTTCACGAACTCATCGTGGGTGGTCATGGCGAAACGCCCAATCCTGATGTAGCCCGTCTGATCGTCGAGCATGTAGCTGGCATCGATACTAACGAGCGGGATCTTACCGCGAGTGATCACGAACGGAATCGGCTCGGAATCGCCGCGCCGGACTATGCTCAGTACCACCTTCGTCCCGATCGGGCCTTTGATCTCGTTTTGGATCTCGATGGAGTCCATCCCGATCACGGAAGAATCATTCACCGCGACAATCAGGTCTCCCGGCATCAGGCCGACCTGCTCACTCGGACCATCCGCAATGATCGAAGTGACCCGTGCCGTATCGGCGGGTGGCGCTTCGAACCAGATGCCAATGCCTCCAAATGAGCCGCGATAGCCTTCTTGAACCCGGTTTACCTGCTCCTTGTTGATGTAGGACGAATGCGGGTCCAGTTCCTCAAGCATGGCCTCAATAGACTGATTGACCATCACTTCAGGGTCCACCTGTTCTACGTACTGCCGATCAATCAAGAGGAACGCATCCTCCAATTTGCGGAGTTGCTCCAGCGTATCGGGGTGCGAGAAGAAGCCGCCCAAGCGACCTCCGAGGAACAGGCCTGCGGCGAACAGCAGAAGGGCTGGAATGACGAATCTTTTCACGAGGCGGGAGGAGGGATAGTGTGTGCGGGGAGGCTGATTCGCTCGGATGGGGGTTTTGTTTCGATCCGAGCGATGCTGAATCCAGCCAAATTCGTGCCTAGAGTCCAGTCAAGACCGTGAGTGTAACCTTATTTGCACCTGACCCGTTCTTGGGACTCGACAACGCCTCCGGTCCCGTGTGACGCTTTCCGAATTCGAAATCATTGTAACGCAGAGCCAGGACAGGGTGTTCGGTTACGCGGCTCGACTTCTCGGTGACAAAGACCAGGCGGCCGATGTCGTTCAGGAGACCATGATCCGGATGTGGCGAAATCGAGACAAGGTAAAAACCGAGGGTGCGATTTCGTGGCTCCTTCGGGTTACCCACAACGCCAGCATCGACGTTCTGCGTCGCCGGAAATTGGAGACGCAGATTTTTGCGCGCGATGTGGATACCGAACGGTTCGATTCCGGGG
>CAYXSE010000374.1:0-2538 GCA_964466675.1 uncultured Rhodothermales bacterium
TACACGATACCGCCACGGTCGCGGTCCCATCATCATATGGGGCGGGATGGGCCACGGTGGCGGCTTCGGAGGAGGAGGTTTTGGCGGCGGCGGCGGATTCGGCGGTGGCGGATTTGGCGGATTTGGTGGCGGTGGATTCGGCGGCGGCGGCGCCGGCGGATCATGGTAGCCGACCGGCTTGCGTCATTGCTGGCTTTTCACGAGGAGGATCCGGATGACGCCTTCGTTCGGTTTGCGCTGGCCAGGGAGTACGAGAAACGCGGAGATCTGGCGACGGCGCGGGCTACCTTCGAGGCGCTGGTGTCGGATCAGCCCGAATATGTCGGGACCTACTACCATCTCGCGAAGCTGTACCAGCGCTTGGAACTCTCTGAGGCCGCCGTCGAGACCTACAACCAAGGCATCAAACACGCCTCTGCCCTGGGCGATCGTCATAGTGAGTCCGAGCTACGTTCGGCGTTGATGGAATTGGAAATCGAGGGGCTGTAGAACCAGCGGCATCCAGGATAAATCATGACATCCAGGCATCTACGTGCAGGTCGTGTAACCGACCCGACACCGAGTCGTAGACTCTGTTTTGTGCTGCTCATCATGCTGTCGGCTGGGATTTCGCAGGCTCAGATCCAGAGGACGTACACGGTGAAGGCAGGCGACACACTCTACCGTATTGCTGTCAATCACGACATGACTGTTGGGCAACTACAGGCGCTAAACGGGATCGAGGGTACTAAGATCAGAGTCGGACAGATGCTCCGGATGACCTCCTGGACCGGTGTGGATTCTCTGGATGCTGCGACGACGGATACGTTGACTGTCGCTCAGCCCGCAGAGCCCATCGACAGAGATTCCCCAATACCTTTGCCCCCCCCTCCTGCGAAGGCACCCGCGAGAGGGGGTCCCTCCGTGATTTCGGCTGTTACGGACTCGTCTGGGGCGATTCTCTACGGCGAGTACGCTGCGGGTGAAGGAGAATCGCTCTACGATCTGGCGTTCGGACTCGGTATTCCCCTGGATACTCTTCTCTTTCTCAACCCCGAGCATGCTCTCGTTTTGGCCGATGGCGGGCCCATTCGCGTTCCCGGGGAGTTTGCGACCGTGTCTTATTCGATCAGGCCGGGAGATTCGCTATCCAGGATCGCCTCTACCCACGACATTTCGCTGAAGGAGTTGAAGGCTGCAAATCCGGGCGCGGGCGATGTGATCCAGATTGGAAAAACCCTCCGGGTTCCATCCGCTCAGCGTCTGACAGAGGTCCAACTTCCCCCGATCGTCGCAGAAGGCCCGGCGTCGGTCTACCCTGACCGTTTCGTTGGTCGCTTGATGGCCAGCGGTGCCGAGTATGACTCGTCACGCTTCCTGTTGGCGCACCCGACTTTGCCCTTTGGCACCATAGTCCTAATCGAGAACTCGGAAAACGGACGTTCCACATTCGCCGAGGTCGCGGATCGCATGCCCGTCAGTAGCAACTTCGTCGTTGAAGTGTCGGCGGCTGTAGCCGAGGCGCTGGACCTGTCCGACGCGTCCATCGAAATTCGGATCATCCAACCTGGGCCAAAGGATTGAAGGAGGCGGGGTACTTTCATATCACCAGGTCGGCTACCTACGGCTTCATTGCCGCGGTACCGTTGCTGATTGCTTACGAGGTGCTGATTCTGGCCGTCAACGACGGCACCTCTGGATCGGTACGGGTTGGGGCGGACGTCTGGATCAAACAGCTGATCGCCCTGGTCGGGGATCCCGGGATGTTCGCCATCGGCCTGGTGGTGATGGCCGTGGGCGTAGCGGTCTATTTCCGGGACCGCAAGAAAGGCATGCCGATGCGGCCCCAGTATTTCGTGTGGATGCTGGCGGAGAGTCTCCTGTATGCGGTGGTCGTGGCGTTTTTTGTATCCCGAGTGGTAGGCGCACTCTTCTACAACATGTCGCTGACGGGCGTAGCTCAGGACGGTATGGAAAGTCTGGGCCTCGCAAAAATGCTGGCCCTTTCCCTGGGCGCCGGACTCTACGAGGAGTTGGTGTTCCGGGTCGTTCTGGTTGGAGGCCTGTTTTGGCTGTTTTCCAAGCTCCTCGGGGCGCGGGGAGGCAAGGTCATATCGGACGGCGAGAGTGCCGAGGGCGCTGAGGGCGCTGTGGGCGCTGTGACGTCCTTCTCGTCAAAGGTGCCTCCCTACCTATTGGCGGCCGTGGTCGGGGCGGTGGCGTTCAGCGCGGTGCACTACATCGGTTCGTTGGGAGATCCGTTCACGCTCTCTTCCTTCACCTTTCGTTTCCTGTTCGGATTGGTACTGAACGGACTGTATTTGACACGGGGCTTTGGAATTGCCGCGTGGACGCATGCGATCTACGACGTCCTGGTCGTTACGAATACACTTTGATCGCATTCCTGCCCAGCTGCGGGACTCTCAAGAGGCAAACTCTATGAACATCTTTCGGACCACCGCGCTTATGGCCGCAATGATGGTCCTATTTGCGCTCATCGGCGGAGGACTCTTCGGCCAGACCGGCATGATCATCGCGTTCTTAGTCGCGGTGGCCCTG
>CAYXSE010000375.1:0-2526 GCA_964466675.1 uncultured Rhodothermales bacterium
GCTCAACCTGGAATAACAATTCGACTTCCTTTTCGGGCAACTCTTCGACTGGCGACACCGGTCCGGAGCACTGGACATTTGCTAGGAGAATCAATCCTAACAAGATGCCCCTCTCTCCCAGAGTTGCCCCTCGAAACGCTTCCCTATTGAGGTAATTCCCCATATCGCTGAGACTATTCGGTGTCGAGGGCCATTTCTATTCCCCGCCGGGGCCACGAGCATTCCCCCCCTCTTTTCCGATGTGAAGCGGTTTCAATTTAGGCGGATTCCGGGTTGGATTCCACGGGTTGTTTGAGCGCGCTGCGCCCGAGTTTTTTACGGATCGATTCCCCCTTCAATTGGATCTGATTCGCGTGGTGTGTGAGCCGGTCAAGAATGGCCCCGGCGATCACCGGATCAGGAAAGACACCCATCCAGTCCTCCATGGCTCGGTTGGAGGTGAGAATGATGGAACCTCAAATATCGGGTTCGGATCTATCTACCTCACAACAACATTCAATAGGCACATGCTCACATCTCTTCTTTTTGCTGTCACTTTCGGATCCGCTGGAATGATCTCACCGGAGACCGCTCACTCCTCGGTAGTCCCTCCAGGGTGCACCCAGCTCCTGGCCAATTGCCAGGCAACAGCCCTCGAAGCCTACAACAACGCGGAATACTCAGAATTCACATACCTAATGTTTGCTACCGTGCTTTGCCCCGAGGCTTGGCTAGAATGCGAAGGCGTTGAGTAGGCGCACTCCAGGAATACCAGGTGTGCACACCGCGCACCTGGTATTCGAATTCAGTCCGTCCATCACCGTCGGGTTGAGGGCTGTAGTAGTCCTTTTCCTCGCGTTCATTCTAGCCACCTCAGGACTCTCTGTGGCGAAGGCACAAACTGCGGGCCTCACGAAAGTATTGAGCATCGGCAACTCAGACGGTCCGTTCTTCGAGATCACGGAGGTGGCGATCGGGCCAAGCGGCGCCATATTTGTGTCGGACAAGAAAGGATTTTCGATCTATAAGTATAGCGCCGCGGGCGAATTACTTGCCGAGTACAATGCGCGGGGCTCCGGCCCAGGCGAGTTTGAGCAAGGACCCGCGCACATGTCTGTCATAGGGGACAATTTGGTCGTTGCCGAGTCCCTGTCTCGGCGGGCACATGTCTTCGGACTTGACCTGGTCTACCGACACTTTCTTGGCCTCCCTCCGTTGCATGACATGGCGAGCACTCCCAAAGGCGTCCTGTTGATCGCCTCCCCTCTTGCAGGACCGAGCCCGGGAGATTTTTTGGCTGAATTCGACCTAACAGGACAGCGGCTATCCCACTTTCCGATCGAGGGCCTGAGCCCCCATCCTATCGAAAACCTTTTGCGGATTCTCGTAACCGATGACGATTACCGGATTGTGGTGTTCTTGATCAGGAACCGAATTGACGTTTACGACCCGGAGGTGAAGATCCAGACGTCCTTCTCTATTCCCGGAGTACCCGAGCAGTATCCTTCGTCGTCTGTATCAATCTCGCAACGCGGCGATCAAACAATCGTACCAGGCGGGGTTGTCTTCGCAAACGCCGCTTTGAGTGACAATGGGCTTATTTTTCTCCAGGAGCGAGGGAAGAGCGGGGAACCGATAAGCACAACGGTGCATGTGGTCAACCAATCTGGCATCGTCCATGGCGCTCTACAAGTACCAGCAGGACATCGGCTCATGAATGTTGGTGGCGGCCTATTGTACACCAGAGCCGATCACAGATCCGTTCTGAACGTCTTCGAAATTGATATCTCGCAAATGCCGCGATGAAAGAGGTTCCGCGATTTCGGGTCCAAAATCTGGTGGCCGCGCCAGTCCTGCTCTTCTCCTTGGTCGGATGTCAGCTAGAGAGGCCCGTCACCTCATTCTCCAATCGAAAGGCGGTATCTGGAGAGTGTCACGGTAGAAGAATCTAGCACAGCATAGATGCGGCCAGAACTGTCCATGTGCTTCACGACGACCTGAGCTCCAGGCGTTCCAATACCCGCCGCGAGGGAAGCCGTTAGGCGGTAGGTACTATCAAACAGGTCGAGAGAATGTGTCCAGCTATGCAAGGAAACGGCGATCGGCTGTCAAGGTTACCAACAGTGCACCCCGGAGTGAACGAAGCCAAGCTTGTCAGGAGTTCATCGCTCGTACCCGTTCGCGGCCTACGGTTCTCGGGTTGGGTCCGGCGGCTGGCCCTCGTTACCGCTGCCGCGTATTGCCTACTCGGATGCTCCGAAGAGGAACCGAGTTCCGTGGTCCACCCAACTGCGCTGAACCTGCCGAGTTTTGATGGACCAGTACTCACGACAGACGGCTCCGGTGTAGATATTGGTGGATATCTGGGCGATCTGGCGGAGCGGCTCCGGGAAGCTCGCCCTTTGTTCTCGATTGGAGAGCTGGAGGCCCCAACGGATTCCATGCTAGGCCAGATCAGGGCTATTAGGGTGGACGGTTCGGGAGACATTTTTGCACTGGACCGAAGTCACAATTTCGTCAGGCATTTTTCGTCAACTGGTCGGCCCA
>CAYXSE010000376.1:0-2517 GCA_964466675.1 uncultured Rhodothermales bacterium
ATCGTCAGCGCACGATAATCCTGGTTGAGAACTAGAACATGTCCGGTCACGTGCAAACCTCCATTCGGAATTATAGCACAGGCCGGGGGGCGAGAAAAGCCCTTTCGGGCCCAATACCTCAGACTGCGGGCCGCGCGGGCCCCTCCCTCAGAACGGTCACGCGATCTCCGACGGATATTCGGCCTACCCCCCGAGGAATCGCGTTCTGGCCAAAATGGACTTTACCGGCGGCTCGGCGAAAGGTGGCCATTTCTCTCAGGACACCCTTGGATCGATGCCCAGTGTCCGGATCCGTGTCGACCACTACACATCTCGCACAAGATTTGACCAGGTCAATTTTGACGTTCCCAATCCGGACGGTGCGCCATCGGTCCTCTGCGAACGGCTGTGCGCCTTCGATTACGATATTCGGTCGGAAGCGTCGCATTGATACCGGATCGGGAAGGCGAGCGTTCAGCGACTCGAGAGAAGAGGAGGACGCGATCAGCATGGGGTAGCCATCGGCGAAGCTTACCTCGTCCCCAGTCTGCCCGATCACCGGATCCACGGGCCTCCTGCAGGCGGCGTCCATGAAGACCAACCGGACCGAGCGACCGATACGCCTGGAGAGCCAACGTGAAGCCGATTCCGGAGCCAGTCTGGCACGAACCTCATCGCCCCAAATGGTCACATCCAGTTCGGAGGTGGCTTCCGCTTCACGCACAAGGGGGCCTTCCAAGAACTGGATTCCCATGATGTCCGGCTGGCACTGAACCCTGGCCAATTCGCCGACTTCGCGCTGTGTGATGTATCGGCCCTCCGTGTCCACGATCATCCAGCGACGGTCCGATTCGAGACCGCGTGTCTGTACGCTCGCCGTGGTCACCGCCACTCCAGCGCAGGACTTAACGGGGTAGACGGCCAGGGATTCCACCCTCAATCGTCTCGCCCGGCAACCCGGCCCGATACGCCTACATCCGGCACCCGCCGCAGGCCAAGCACATTCACGCCCTCCTGCCCTCCGTCAGGCCAGCCACCTCGAATTTAGTCATGCCGCAAGATAGTGGTTCCAGGAGCGTTGTCATCCGCGTTCGCAAAGTGACTCGCTCGGTGATCGACAACGTGCCTTCCGCGAATCCAGCCTCAACTCATCGAATCAAGTTCATGGTCCCCGTCGCGACATACGGACCAGCCTCCAGGCGGTATAGATATATGCCTGTCGCCAAGGTCTCCGCATCAAACCGAAACGTGTGGATTCCCGGTTCGACTACTCCGCGTAGGAGCACGGTGACAACGCGCCCGAGAACATCGTAAACCGTCAAACTAGCGTGCTGGCGCTCCGGAATATCGACGGTGATCGAGGCCGAAGGGTTGAATGGATTCGGATAGCTCCAGATTCGGAGCGTCTGCGTCTCGTCTCCAGTAACTCGCACATTCGGAGCTTGGCCTGGCCGGAGCTGGACGGCTCGGAAGGCGCTTGCCAGAGCCCTGACCTGATCTTCGTTCCTTGGAGTGGCAGCCGCGAGCGTCGTCGCTATCAGGTTTCTGTCTCCCCCTCTTCGGAGTGCATAGACCAGGTCCAATTGAGCATGGAACAGGTCGGTGGAGAGTGGATGCTCAGATGCAAGACGACTCAGTACGCTCGTGGCCTCGGCAATATTCTTGTCTCGAAGGTTCATCGACACAAGAACTTGGAGCGCCTGAGGTGCAAACTGCGGAGTAGACACAATGCGCCCTACTGCATTCATAACCGCCGGATTCTTGGTATGGGTGTACGTGATCACCAGGCCCGACAAGGCTATCCTGACGGCGCTCTCATGATCGTTGAGATCAAGAGCCTGGAGCAATAGAGCTTCTGCCCTGTCATAGGACTTCTCCCGCATGGCCTCGGCTCCCACCAAAAGAGTCTGCCAGGAACGAGAAGTCTCTCGGCCGGCCGAGTCAAGATCCGACTCGGCGATCAAGGGCGAGAAACCAGACTGCTTCGAGGCCCCCATCAAGCAAGTCGAGACGGGAGAGGAAAAGTAGGGTGAGACGTCGATGGTTCCCCCACTCTCAACCGTACGACCTGATGGACCGCCGGACGGCCAGTAGCTGTTCTCGGCCGTGATGACCCCGCTATCGCCGGCCCAGAGGAGAGTGGTCGCCGAACCGCAAAAGTGGTTGTCTTCCGAGTCGCCGTTTATCCACGCACCCGGACCATTCGACCGGAGGGCCTGCCCCGTACCGTCTGCCTGAAACTCGCTGTCCTCTGTCCAAATCCACGGACCCCAATTGGCAGCAAGTCCGGCAAATGAATACACCGTGGGGTTGGTCAAGAAGTCAGTATTGGTGATGGAGACTTGCACGCTGCCCTGAGCAAGGATTCCGTGACCCGCAGTACCGTGGATGTAGCTGTCGCGGACGTCGACGTTACCGCCGGTAATGACTATACCCGCTTGGTAAGTGGACGCCTCATTGTTGTAGATTGTGGAACTGTTGATGTTGGACTAAACCGCTCCGCGGTAGCTGAGTCGCGGCATTTTCAGTTCTAGCGGG
>CAYXSE010000377.1:0-2476 GCA_964466675.1 uncultured Rhodothermales bacterium
TTCGCCATCCGCGAAGGCGGCCGCACCGTCGGTGCAGGCGTCGTATCAAAAATCAATAGCTAGTCATCCTTCCATGGCAAGCCAGAAAATTCGCATCAAGCTCAAGTCATACGATCATACGCTGATCGACAAGAGCGCTGAAAAAATCATCAAGACGGTCAAGTCGACGGGCGCGGTTGTTAGTGGACCAATCCCACTACCGACTCGAAAGGCTATCTATACCGTCCTGCGTAGCCCCCACGTTGACAAGAAGAGCAGGGAGCAGTTCGAAACCAGGAGCCACAAGCGCCTGATCGACATCCTGTCTACTTCAAGCAAGACCGTAGATGCCCTCATGAAGCTTGAGCTTCCGAGTGGCGTCGATGTAGAAATCAAAGTTTGATCCTGATTCAAGAGAAACATGCGTAGACTCACAAACCTTCTTTTCGTGCTCCTGATGGGTGTCTTCAGCGTCGGTTGCGACTCTGATAGCAACAACATGTCGGACATGGACCAAATAGTTGGCACCTGGGCGTTGACGAACGTGACTGACGCCAATGGTAGCGCCCTGGCGGCGTTCGGCGCGGCGTTCTCGTCGGTCGTCTTGACGAACGCGGCCAACGGATCGTTCACCATGAATGTTACTCCGTCCGCTCAGAATCCCGCTGTGATCCCGCCCATCACCGGCACTTTTTCCGTGAACGAGAGCACAAGCGTCTTCACGTTGAATGTGACTTCTCCTGTGCCCGCGCCTCTGGCGTTCACTTACGCTTTTTCGACCGAAGACACGGTTGATCTGACGGCCGGCGCAACCACCTCCGTTCTCCTCAACACGCTGTTTGGAACGACCCTCCAGTCTCCCGCAGTTATCACCATTACACGGCAGTAGCCGGCGACCTCGTCGCTGGAGCTGGATGAGCAGCGTACTCTGATGAAAGGAATTATCGGCAAAAAGCTGGGTATGACCGCGGTCTTCGATGACGTGGGCGACCAGCTTGTGTGCACCGTTGTGGAGGTCGTTCCGAACGTAGTGACTCAAGTCAAGACGAACGAAAAGGATGGCTACTCGGCCGTGCAGTTAGCGGCCGGGGAGAGGAAGTTGAAGCGGACCACGAAGGCTCTCCGCGGTCATTTCGAGGCGGCTTCAACCTCCCCCAAGAGGACCCTGGTTGAGTTTCGCGATTTCGACCGCGAGCTCGGGCTTGGAGATGAGGTTCGCGTCGAGGATATCTTCGCCGAGGGCGAGCGAATTGACGTCGCCGGAATCTCGAAAGGAAAGGGTTTTCAGGGCGTTGTGAAGCGGCATGGATTCAGGGGAGTCGGTGACGCGACTCACGGCCAGCACAACCGCCAGCGCGCTCCCGGAGCGATCGGGGCGGGCTCCGATCCGTCTCGTGTTTTCAAGGGGATGCGAATGGCAGGGCAAATGGGAAATGTTCGCGTCACGACACGAAACCTCCGGGTCGTGCAGGTTCTGGCAGACCAGAATCTCATTCTTCTGGAAGGGAGCGTGCCAGGTCCGAAGGGCTCGGTAGTGGAAATCCGAAAGAAGTAGCCCTCGGGCACCTCAGATCGTAAGCGATGAGCAGCATGAAACATAAAATACTTCAACTGGACGGCTCCGAGAGCGGCAAGACCGCGACCTTGGACGGGTCAGTTTTTGGGATCGAGCCCAACGATCACGCGATTTGGCTGGATGTCCGGCGGGTTCAGGCCCACGCCCGTCAGGGCACCCACAAGGCCAAAGAGCGTGGCGAGACGGCTGGTTCGACCAGGAAGCTTTACCGTCAGAAGGGTACGGGTAGCTCAAGAGCGGGTAGCGCCAAGTCTCCTCTCCGCAGGAGCGGTGGAACCATTTTCGGTCCCAGGCCGCACGAGTACCGGCTCAAAATCAATCGCAAGACCAAGCAGCTTGCCCGCCGATCCGCGTATAGCCACAAGGCCGCAGCGGACGCCGTCAAGGTGGTTGAAAACTTCTCTTTCGAGAATGCCAGCACCGCGAAGCTCCGCGACCTGCTTCGGGCATGGAACGTGGAAGGAAAGGCAGTACTCGTTGTGACGGGCTCACATGAGCCCAACGTGTACCAGTCTGGTCGCAACCTTGACCGGGTGACGGTGCGAGCCGCCGGCACGGCATCCACGGTTGATGTCTTGGGCGCGCAGGTACTGGTTCTTCAGGAAGGAGCGCTGGCGGTGCTGAGTAGCGCCCTGGGAAGTGCAGCTTCTGGAATCAAAGACACGGCAATAGCAGAATGAGCAGCGAGATTCTCATAAAGCCCCTTGTGACCGAGAAGCTCACAGAGCTCATGGAGGCCGGCCATTATGCCTTCGAGGTTCGCAAGACCGCCAACAAGGTGGAAATCCGGAAAGCGCTGGAACTGCGGTATCCGGGCGTCAAAATCAAAGAAGTTCGCACCATGAACGTCCGGGGGAAACGTCGGAGTCAGACGTCTCGGCGCGGTCGGGTGGAAGGAAAGACCGCGTCTTACAAGAAGGC
>CAYXSE010000378.1:0-2456 GCA_964466675.1 uncultured Rhodothermales bacterium
CCGGTCATCGGTTCTCGCCGAGACTGTAAAGGACCACAGGATCCCTTCGGCGAACGCCGTTCGGACGGCGGCTACTTCGTCGGGGTTGTCGGAGACTGCGCGATACCGAAGATTCGGCGTCACCAGGAACATCTTCTTTCCGACCCGCTCGAAGCGGACCACTTTCGAACCTCCCAGTTGATTTCGATCCAGCCCGATATCATTCGATCCCAGACCGGTTGGGAGTGAGACCACATAAAGGAAGTCCTCCTTGAGGGTCCCGATCTCGAGCCAAACCGTGCCGGCGGTGTCATCCCAGTAGAGCGGAAAGAACCCATCTCGCCGCTCCAATCCATCGATTTTTTCCTCGATGGTTGGGAGTTCCTGGCCGGTGGCCGGAATAGTTACCAGAAGGGCGAGTAGGACCAGGACAGCGCGCATGGCGGTAGCTTCTTGTTGCGATGAAGGGCAACATACGGATACACAGATTCTCCGGGCAGCCCAACTTTGGCGCACGATCTTAACCTGTCAGGGTCCAAATTCCCTGTATCTTTGCGATCTGGCCTCGGACTGGGCCGTTGGACTCCCGCATTTAGCGCGAACCCGCGCCGTACTTTTTTCAGTCCAGAATTTTTAGCTTTTACGATCTAGATGGAAGCGATTGCGACCGCCACCGGCGAAGTAGTTCAGATTGTCGGCCCTGTTGTCGACGCCCAGTTCCCGGCCGATGCCGTTCCCGATATTCTGGTCGCATTGACGATTGATCGGGAAGACGGAAGCCAGCTTGTCCTGGAAGTCCAACAGCACCTGGGTGAAAACCGAGTCCGGACCATTGCCATGGACTCGACGGACGGCCTGACCAGGGGCGCCATTGTGGTGAACACGGGCCAGAATATTTCCATGCCGATCGGCCAGGAAGTTCGCGGTCGCCTATTCAACGTGGTTGGGACCGCTATTGATGGTTTGCCTCAGCCGAAATCGGAAGGCAGGCGCCCGATACACGCGAAGCCGCCGACCTATGACGAGTTGGCGACAAGCGTAGAGATGCTCGAGACGGGCATCAAGGTCATCGATCTCCTTCAGCCCTACGCCAGGGGTGGCAAGATTGGACTCTTCGGTGGAGCCGGTGTCGGCAAGACTGTGACCATCATGGAGCTGATCAACAACATCGCCAAGGCCCACGAGGGACTGTCGGTGTTCGCGGGGGTGGGGGAGCGGACCCGGGAAGGCAATGATCTCATGCGGGAGATGCTCGAAGCCGGCGTCATGGACTACGGCGAGGCGTTCCGCGAGTCGATGGAAGCGGGCGGCTGGGATCTCGACCTGGTCGACATGGAGAAGGTCAAGAACTCGAACATCGCGCTCGTCTTCGGGCAGATGAATGAGCCTCCAGGAGCACGCGCCCGCGTGGCGCTATCCGGACTCACCATTGCCGAGTACTTCCGTGACCTGGGTGGCCGCGACGTGCTTCTTTTCGTAGACAACATCTTCCGCTTTACACAGGCGGGATCCGAAGTCTCGGCGCTTCTCGGAAGAATGCCTTCGGCCGTCGGTTACCAGCCGACTCTTGCCACGGAGATGGGTGCGCTTCAGGAGCGTATTACCTCTACCAAGAAAGGATCCATTACCTCGGTACAGGCCATCTATGTGCCGGCCGATGACCTTACCGATCCGGCTCCGGCGACGACCTTTGCCCACCTGGATGCGACCACAGTGCTTTCGCGCCAGATCGCTTCTCTCGGCCTGTATCCCGCTATCGATCCGCTGGATTCGACCAGTCGGATCCTCGATCCGCGTGTGATCGGGGATGATCACTACGACACGGCAACGGCGACCAAGGAATTGCTTCAGCGGTACAAGGAATTGCAGGACATCATCGCCATTCTCGGGATGGATGAACTGAGCGACGAGGACAAATTGGTGGTGGGTCGCGCGCGGCGCGCGCAGCGCTATATGTCTCAGCCGTTCTTCGTGGCCGAGCAGTTCACGGGCACGCCCGGTGCGTACGTCAAGATTGATGACACGGTTCGCGGGTTCAAGATGATCCTGGCCGGCGAGTTGGATCACCTTCCGGAAGGTGCCTTTGCGTACAAGGGTGCCATCGAAGAGGTGATCGAGGCCGGCGAGAAGATGATGGCCGAAGGCTAGAAAACTAGAGAGCTTGCCTCCGAACAACTCACCTCAACCGATCAATCGGATGGCTGACAACCTGTATGTGGACATCGTTTCCCCGAGCGGGAGCGTATTCAAGGGCGATGCTTCCGGCGTGAAGGCGCCGGGGGTTGAGGGATCTTTCGAAGTTCTGCACAATCACGCACCGATGATTGCGGCGTTTGATGTCGGGACTCTGGTCGTGAAGATGTCGACTGGCGAGCATGTCGATTTCGTGACCAGTGGCGGCTTCGTAGAGGTCCTGAACAACACGGTCACCATTCTCGCGGAAACGGCAGAGGCGGTCGACGAGATCGACGTCGAAC
>CAYXSE010000379.1:0-2446 GCA_964466675.1 uncultured Rhodothermales bacterium
CGTCGACATCCCACCGATCAATCCCTTCGTACTGGAGTACAGGCTTCACGAACTCCACTGCTCGAAGTGTGGAGCGAAGACAAGAGCTTCTCTGCCCAAGGGTGTGCCTTCGAGCCAGTTCGGACCTAACTTGTCCGCGCTCGTCGTCATGCTGAGTGGTCGGTATCGGATGTCGCGGCGCATCCGCCCTACACGCGGAAGCAAGGTTGCCCGCGAGATGATCGGCGACGAACCGACCGGCGTCCTCGTCAGCGACCGCTACTCGGGTTATTCGTTCGTCGACATCGAGCAGCGACAGGTTTGCCTCGCTCACCTGATCCGTGACTTCCGTCGCATGGCCGCGTGACTCCCGTCGCATGGCCGAAGGAGAGAAGGATTTTCGCTGGATCGGTGAGCGAGCACTTGGGTTGACGGGCGCGCTCTTCCGTTTGTGGCATCTTTACCTCGCGAAGAAGATCAACCGCAAACGGCTCAAGCGTTGGGCGCAGAGGATCCGGTCGAGGCTGATTCGGATTCTTGACGAAGGCGCGACCAGCGTCGGATGGGATACGCCGGGGCTGTGCCGAGGCATCCTGAAGTTGGAAGAGGCCATCTGGACCTTCGTCGAGGTGGACGGTGTGTCTCCGACGAACAACGCCGCCTAGCCAAGCGATCAGGCCTGCGGTGATCTCACGCAAAACGAGCTTTGGAACCCAGAGCGAACGAGGCAGCCGCTTCGTCGAACGGATGCTCACATGCGCCGCGACCTTGCAGCACACGGGGCGGAGCCTTCACGGGTTCATCGTTCAGATCGCTCACTCGGTCGCGACCGGGACGCCTGCACCGGCGCTCCTTTCCTAGGTCGCGTCAGTCGGCATGGCCCCGCCGTCCCTACAGACCGGCCTTCAGCACCCCGGCAAGGCCGATTCTGACCCCTGAACGGTTACGGCGAATGTCGTTGACGCCGGGCATCCATTCCGACAGCGTAGAGTCAAAGACGACGCTTTTCGAGCAAAACACCCAAACCTACCTCATGACTTCTAATACCATCGGACTGACTTCGACCCTCCTTGGATTTACCATAGCCTGCAGCATGCTTGTTGGGGCTGCGTCATCGTCACCGCAGAGCTCATCGACGCTAGCCTGTGGCGGCAAGGACACTCAGCCGCTTGCGGCAAATCCCTATCAGATGAAGGCCTGCTTTCCTTTTTCGATCGACCAGGCGGGCTCGGTTACATTCATGATCGGAGAATTCGAGACAAGGATGGCCCAGTTTACTTGCTCGGCGGTCAATTGCAAAGACCCTTGCACCGCTTCAGCTGAATTTGGCTATCTAAGCAATACGATTGGCTTCGATGCCTCAGAATGTGGCGCTGGTAAGGGGCAGGTTTCAGTTGATTTCATCGCTGCGATGATTACCAAGGAACGTTCAGAGTGCGAGTAGGTTGGCGTTCCCTCAGGCCTGCTCATTTCGCTTAGGTGAACCGTCTATCAGTTACACTCATTGCCCTGCTCGCTGTTGTTGGCGGGCTAGCTACTTGGCGGGCTAGCTATGGGCGGCCTCCTGACGTTTCCTTAAATGGAGTTGCTGTCAGCGAGGGCGACACGAGCACTGATTTCGTCGTCCCGGCGGTAGGTACCGCCGGCACTGAAGTGTCACTGCGTCGGCCGATCGGGCCTGATGTAGAGCCGACAGGTGGAGGCAGCTTCACCCTGAGTGTTGACGTTGATGCTAAGGTCGGGGAGGGCTGGCCGGAGGAAATCATGATCTTGCCTGGAGTTAAGCTTCGTGATTTTAGGGCGGAAGGACATAGCATTGATGAGCTAATGGCTGCTGGAATGGCAATCAAGGAGCTTGAGAGAGAGTATGCCCAACGCTTACTAGATGACTTCCCCTATCTGAGGCACCGGCTCGTCGCTCGCGAAGACGCAGCGGTGATGCAGGAAGCAGGTGCTGTCGTCCTTCGTGTGCGGGAGAGCGGCGTCACTCGCTTCCTACCGTGTGATATGATCCAAGCAGGCCCGGTCCTACGCCTCCGCGACGTTGCGGTGGATATTCTCTGGGCCGCTGTCTATCAACAGTTTGTTCTTACTCGTTTAGGTGAACGAGTCGAAGTAGGGGACGTTGTTCCGCACGAGGACGGATTCGGTTTCGATGTCTTTTCGACCGATGGTCAGCCAGTCGCATCACACCAGATGGCCGTTCCGGGAACGGTCTACTGACCAATCTTGGGCCCGCGACCAGTGGATCTGGGCTGAGGCAACACCTCCTGAAGCGCCGAATGTTGCGGCGCGACATCCGATACCGACCACTCAGCATGACGACAAGCGCAGACAAGTTCGGTCCGAACTGGCTATAAGGCCGCCCTTGGGCAGAGAAGCTCTTGTCTTCGCTCCACACTTCGAGCAGTTGAGTTCGTGAAGCCTGTACTCCAGTACGAAGGGATTGATCGGTGGGATGTCGACG
>CAYXSE010000380.1:0-2389 GCA_964466675.1 uncultured Rhodothermales bacterium
TCACGGATCTCTCTGAACGAACCGGTGAAGGCGTTCCAGGGATTTTCAGAGAATGTTCTCTGGGCAGGGTTCTCTGTCCTGATCTGTATACCGACCGAGCCATCAATGATCGATGTGTTTAGCCCGAGCGAGAAATCGTGACGTCTCGCGTCGGTAAGCGATATCTCGCTTGTCGGGTCCAATACATCCGAAACAACATGAAGCTCGTCTCCCACCTGGATTCGTCCGTCCAGCTGGAGGGCGTCTGCGATAGATATTTCTTCGCTAGTGTCCACCGCTTCAAGGACAACCCGGAGCGTGTCGTTCACACCTACGGTAATGTCCAGCAGCCGAGCCTCAGCTAAGAGGAGTTGGTTCTCGGGGTCTGTGACCTCAAACACCACATCACGGTCAGGGACCTGGAAGCGCGGCGAGAGCGAGACCTCTTTGTCCCGGCCTTCTATGTACTGAAACGCAGTCGCGCCCGGCAACGGAGACGGGTCTGGTATTCCGGGCCTTACGAGCCATTCGCTGGTGCCGCCGAGTTTGAGGGTGATGGCCTGCTGCAGTCCGGTCAGATCATCGATGTCCCGTCCGTCGACCTCAAGAATGCGGTCCCCGACACGGAGTCCCGCTTCATCTGCCGGTGAATCCGGGTAGACGGCGGTGATCGTGACATCGCCGGCCAGCCGGGTCTGTGGGAGCATCAGGACGAAGGTGAACAGGATGATCGGGATGATGGCGTTCACTACGGCGCCCGATGAGAGGACGAACACACGAGCCAATTTCGATTTACTGGCCAGGCTGTTCTCGGCCTCGGGGTCTTCTTCGCCGACCATCTTTACGAAGCCGCCAAGCGGTAGCCAGTTGATGGACCACACCATCTCCGAGATGGTGATGCTGTGCGGACCTACCGCACGAAGCTTGCCGTTGATGAGATCACCGACGACCGCATCGCCGGCGTCCGACGCGAGAGCATTACGTCGTTTCTTTGGCCGCAGGAGGAGGGCGTGTAATGAGCCATCGGCTCGCTTCTCAACGGGGGCCTCCACCTGTACGCCTGTCTCAAGTGCGGCGAGTCTGGGGTCGAGCGATACCGACTGCACTCCACGCAGGTCATCACCGTCATGAGCGATACCCGAGGGGTCACCCGGCTCAAGTAAATCGAGTTCCTCGAACCCCTCAAGGATCGTCTCTTCAGTGATCGATACCTCTGTGGCTCCGGTCCATATGCCGGTGGCGCGTGGCGGAAAGCCGAAGCCGAACTCCACGACTTTGGTTTTGGTCCACTTCGCCGTGAAGAAGTGGCCCAGTTCGTGGAGGATGATCAGCGGCCCGAGGACGAGTAAGAACGTCAGGATGCCGAATATAAATGTGGCTGGAATCATGAAATTACGGTCGGTCGCCTGTCAGGCGTCGCTTAGCCTTTTAGCACCGATACAGCTGTCCGGATGCGCAAAGAGGTTTCGGTCGCTGCCTCGGTTAACTGTCGGAGCGATGGCTCCATTATTGGTTGGTGTGCGGCCAGTCCCTTTTCGATCACCGGGCCGATATCGGTGAATCCGATCTTCCCCTCAAGGAATAGCTCTACCGCCGCTTCGTCAGCGCCTACCAGCGCCGCTCGCCATGTTCCGCCTCGTTTTGCGACGTCCAGGGCGAGGTTGAAACAGGGATAGAGCGATGCGTCCAGTTCTTCAAATGTCAGGCTGCCTATTGCGATGGGATCAAAGCGGGGCAGCGTTGGATTTGCCACGCGCTCCGGGTGCGTCAGTGCGCACTGGATCGGGTATCTCAGGTCAGGCGGTCCCATCTGGGCTTTTACGGAGCCGTCCTGGAACTCGCCCATCGAATGAATTATGGATTGTTTGTGCATCACCACATCAATCCGGTCGTACGGAATATCAAATAACCAGTGTGCCTCGATCACTTCCAGCGCCTTGTTGATCAAGGTCGCAGAATCGATGGTGATCTTTCGTCCCATCTGCCACGTCGGGTGCTCGAGGGCTTCTTCTGGTGATACGGAGCGCAGTGCGTCCCAGGATCGTCCCCTGAACGCGCCTCCTGAAGCCGTGATGATCAGCCGTTTTGGCTCTTCTATCTCCCCACGGAGGCATTGCCATATGGCAGACGGCTCGCTGTCTACCGGCAGTATCTCCGTGCCGCCGTGCTCCGCCGCTTCCCGGAGGTACTCACCGGCCATGACGACCAGTTCTTTGTTCGCTAGCGCCACGGGTATTCCGGCCCTGAGCGCGGCGATAGCCGGTTCCAGGGCGTCTGCGCCGGACATCGCCGCTACGACGAGATCCACATCGTTGAGGGTGGCGAGTTCTATTAAAGACGCGGGGCGGCAGTCGCCGCTGTTCGCCGGTTCGCGGTCATCCGCGGCGTAGTAGCGGTACGGCGTGAACTC
>CAYXSE010000381.1:0-2386 GCA_964466675.1 uncultured Rhodothermales bacterium
GAACTAGCGAGGTCTACCTCAAAGGCATCGGAGATGGCGCGAGCTTGGATCACAGGCCGTGCCTTTCTCGGAGCCCTCCCTCTAGCGTGCGAAGCAACCCAACTCGATCATCACGGCCCTTCTGAAGGAATGCTTGTGGAGCCTCGGTGTTTGGATCGTACTGGCCCGACCACAGAATCATCTCCACCATCAGGGGCAGCAGGTTCAGCCCCTTCTGCGTGAGTGAATAGCGAATGGCCCTTCCCCTCCCGTCCTTTCGAATGATTCCGCCTTCCGCGAGAATGCGAAGCCGGTCGGCCAGGATGTTGGACGAAATCCGCTCCTCGGACGCAGCAAATTCAGAGTAGGTGTGCTTTCCCTTGAACATGAGGTCACGGATGATGAGCAGGCTCCAGGTATCACCGACTACCTGGAGCGCGTAGTTCGTGGGACAGTTTGAACGCCGATCGCTTCGTTTCACCTGTTCGCTTGCATAATAAAAGACCTCGACATAGTTTGACACTCTCTTTATGCAAGTCATACGCGGAGTTCCCATGCAAGGTCCCACCACAAGATCCGTTTCGCTAACTCTGGCCGCATTCATCGTTGCGGCATTTGGGGTGCAGGCAACCTCTCACTTTCTCATCAACGCCGAGCACTATGCCGGGATCTCCATTATGCGAGCGGAACCCATAATGGCCCTCGGGTTCGCGGCGATGGTCGTGCAGGGAATTCTGGCTGGGCTCCTCTATCCCGAACTTCGTTGGGCGGACGGGAGCATTCGTTCTGGCGTGAAATTCGGACTGATGATCGGTACGTTTCTGGCCGCCTACATCGTTCTGGCCGAGCCGGCGAAATATCTGGTGCCCTCCATTGGGGAGTGGATGTTGGTCGAGGCAGGAGCGTTCCTCGTGCAGTTCTCGATATTTGGCGCGCTGGTGGGTGTCGTTCATCGGGGCGAAACGGCTACATTGGCGGAGTGATAGCCCCAGAATTCTAGCTTCATGGCCTTCGGCTCGAGCGCGGTTGTCGTGGGCGCGCTTGCGCTCCGTCCTCTTGTGACCTAGAACCCAAATCGCGGGCGGCCTCGGGGTGCGGGCAAGTCCCCGTCACCAACCAGCGGCACCATTTCTAATCATCCGGCGCGGCGAGTGCGAGTAGTACGGGTTCATAGCGAGCACCTGCTCCGCCTCGACCGCCGCCACGAGTGCGATTTCGTGACGGTAGCTTAATTGTCCCTGGACCGGAGCTGATCTGCCCGATCAAGGGTTTTCTTTGCCATGCGACACCGCGGTTCAAGCGCCCGTACTAAGACCGAGCTCCCGCGTCTGAAGTTGTTGCTTTAAGCGAGCCTAATACTACAGGTACTCTTCACGCCTGTTGCCGCAAGTTTCTACAGTCTGTGCGGGGCCTGTGTGAATACAGTGGCCCAGGATGCCCCTTCCGTCAGCAAGGTTCCGTAGTCTTCTGAAATAAGCAATACACATAGGCCTGAGCCAGGGCCGCCGGAGTACGGTGCATCTCGTATTGGTGACGGATCAGTTTGAATGGTGCTCCGAGTGTGGAAGCCAACGACTCCGCCGTGTATCGCTGAACTGGCAGACCACTGCACTTTGCCGGGGCCTCCGTTCCAAACGTACCGATAATCAAATGGCCGCCCGTCTTGAGCGCTCCGCAGATTTTCTCCAGATACAGTCGCTTCTGCTCGGGCTCAATGAGAAAATGAAACGCGGCCCGATCGTGCCAGACCGCAAAATGCCGCCATGGGAGATCAACCTCCGTCACATCCCCCTGCAGCCACGAAATGGAGTTCGCCGTGCTGCCCAACCGCTCCCTCGCAAGAGCCATCGCCCGTTCTGAGAGATCCAGGACATGCAGATCTTTGTGCCCCAAGCCCAACAAGTCCTCGGCCAGGGTAGAAGCTCCCCCTCCAATATCAATGATGGGCTCCTCAGGCGGGAGCTTGAGTGCAGCGATCCATTCGAGCGAAGTGGCCAAATGCGGAGCATACCAGCCTACCCGCTGCGCGCCATGGCTAGAATAGATGCGTTGCCAGTGCTCGGAATTGCTCATTCGATATTCCAGCTATCAGCCGGCCGATACGCACCGACGTAAGGTGTGCGGAGCGTGGTGCGTGTCAAGGCGGGCAAGGCGAGTGAGCGAAGGCGTGTTCCTACACGTCGCAGCGAACCCAAGTCCGCAGCCCAACGCCGCACACGCACCGCGATACGCACACCGACTATTCTTCGCGCTCTACTTGGAGATAATCCAACTCCAGCGGAGTCTTCCTCCCAAAGATCGAAACCATCACCTTCACCTTCATCTTGTCGGGGTGGACCTCCTCGACCATTCCGTTGAAATTATTGAAGGGGCCGTCGATGACTTTGACGGCATCGCCCGCCTGGAA
>CAYXSE010000382.1:0-2362 GCA_964466675.1 uncultured Rhodothermales bacterium
CCGCGCTCGGTCATGAACGGGAGGTTGCCTAGATATACCTCCTGCTCGATGGCCTCTTCCGCCTCATCCTCATCCTCGTCTTCCTTGCTGGAAAGACGCAGTTTGGCTTTGAGCGGTACCGAGAAGCTGAGCCCCTGGGCTATGCACTCCGTGACCGAATGCTTGGGAGCATCCAACTGGAAATGGATGAACTCGAGCGTATAACGTTCCCGACTGTCCTGAATCGGAAAGTGCTCAAGAAAGACCGCCTGTAGACCCATTGCCTCCCGTTCCTCGGGAGCAACATGGTCCTGCACAAAGTCGCCGAACGACCTCAACTGCACGTCCAGGAAATCAGGGTAGTCTCTGACGGAACGTATCCGAGCAAAAGACTGACGGTTCGCCTCACCTTTTAAGACCGACATAAGCTAGGCTATTCCCTCTTTGCGCGATCCCGAGATCGCTGATGCATTGATGACCCGAAAGGCCACCATTTTTCTAACTCTCTCCCGCTCAAGGCGGAAGCAGGGAAAGCCGACCCCGGAAAACGGGGCCGGCCTCCACACCTTTGGCAGCGTATCGATATTCGACACGCCGTCGTCTACTTGAGCTCCACTTCTGCGCCGACTTCCTCAAGCTGAGCCTTGACAGCATCGGCCTCGTCCTTCGACACAGCCTCCTTGATGGTGCTTGGATGGCTATCAACCATGTCTTTCGCCTCCTTCAGACCGAGACCGGTGAGCGCGCGAACCTCCTTGATGACCTTGATTTTGTTCGGACCAATTCCCTTCAGGATGACGTCGAACTCTGTCTGCTCTTCCTCGGCTGCACCGACGTCACCGCCTGCTGGGCCAGCAATAGCGACGGCAGCGGCCGCCGGGCGGATGCCGTGCTCCGTTTCGAGTACCTCGGCGAGCTCGCTCGCCTCCTTGATGGTCAGGTTGACGAGCTCATCTGCCAGTTTCTTGATATCAGCCATGATGTTTCCTCTTTCCCAGCAGTGGTCTCAGACGGCCCTCGGCGCTGCCGAAGGCAGGCTACACTGCGATTTACGGTTCAGGTTAGTGATGATTAATTGGCCTCAGCCAATGGGTATCGACGGAAGGCGAATGCAGCTACGCTGCGTCGCGCTCCGCAATTTCTTTGATTGCTCCCGCCAGGGTCGCCCCGGGTGCCTGGAGGGCACCGATGACGGTAGTCATAGGAGACATGAGCAGCGCCAGGACGTCGCCCAGAAGCTCGTCCTTGGACTTTAGACTGGCGAGCGCGTCCAGGGCATCCTCTCCGTAGATCGCGCCATCAACGTGAGCGCCTTTGAGGGAGGGGATTTCAAGTTTGCTGGCCGTCAGGAAATCCTTGATGACCTTCCCCGGAGCACTCGGCTCCGAACTGAACGCTACGGCTGTCGAGCCGCGGAGGGTGCCGTAGAGCTCTTCGTAGCCGCCAAGTGATTCCATCGCTCGCTTGAGCAACGTGTTCTTGACAACCCTGAACTCGACGCCGGCTTTCCTAAACGCGGTGCGCAAGTCGTTGGCCTGCTCAACGGTCAAACCGACGTAGTCGGTCAAATAAATGACAGGAGTTTCCTCGAGCTTGGTGGCCAGCTCTTGAATCGCTTCCGCCTTCTGCGCACGTGTCATCGCCATGATTCTTTCTCAGATGGGCTCTAGCGGAGCGAGTTGATGACCTCAGACCGATCCAGCGGAATCGCAGGACCCATGGTCGTGGAGACGGTGATGGATCTGACGTAGGTGCCTTTTGCAGCTGACGGACGAAGCCTGATCACCTCTCTCAAGAAGGCCTCCAGATTCTCGTGGATCTGCTCCTTGTTGAATGAAGCCTTGGCGATGGCCGTGTGCAGGTTTCCGAACTTGTCCACTCGAAAATCGATCTTCCCCGCCTTCACATCCTTGACGGCTGCTGCGACGTCCATTGTCACCGTCCCGCTTTTTGGGTTGGGCATGAGCCCTCGTGGCCCGAGAACACGGCCGAGACGACAGACCTTGGCCATTACGTCGGGCGTGGCAATCATCACGTCAAACTCGGTCCAGCCTTGTTTTTGGATCTTCTCGACCATGTCGTCAAGGCCGACGAAATCTGCGCCGGCCTCTTTGGCCTCGGCGTGCTTGCCCTCGTTCGCCATCACCAGCACCCGGACTTCTTTTCCGGTTCCGTGCGGGAGCGCAACCACGCCCCGAACCATCTGGTCGGCGTGACGCGGATCCACCCCAATGCGAATATCCACGTCAACGGACTCATCAAATTTTGCGGAAGCCGTCTCCTTGAGGAGAGACACTGCCTGTGCTACGTCGAACGGCCCTTCACCGGCATCCACCAACTGGCGGATCCGCTCAAACCGTTTGCCCTTCTTTCCCATTTTCTT
>CAYXSE010000383.1:0-2355 GCA_964466675.1 uncultured Rhodothermales bacterium
AGGGCGACCGCGATCAACGCGGCTGTCAGGGCTTTTCGTCGAAGATCCTCCAGAAGGCCCGATGCAACCACGAGGCGAAGACCTCGACAAACTCAAGGCCGTGATTGAGCTTCCTTTCTCCGGCCATGCCCAACCAGGACCAATTGAGCCGGTTGGAGCAGAAACTGGTCGAGTTCATCCAGAATCAGGCCAAGAGTTCGTGCAGGACATCGCGTTGCTCTGCAAATTTTCGCAGATCCCTTTTCCGAAGCCGTCTCAGGTTGATGAGCTTCCATTGCAGAGCGGGGAGGTCGCGGGCGTGCTTACACGGTACCAGGTCCCAACTTGGATCCGCGGCTACCAGGGACAAGAGAAACTCTCTTTGGGATGTCGTTAGGCAAGCGCTCATCTTGTCTAGGAGCCATTCTTGCGTATCGATGAGGTAGTCCAGTGGGACCAGCTGCCTTGTCATGCCAACGAAGGTTTGCTTGAAAGAGGCCGAGATGTCTTGCTTGGATGGAAGCAGGACTTCGTGCACCGGCCGGTTGTGTCCGGCGAGGTAGATGACGAATCCCGCTTGAATGTCGGCCCTAATCCCTTCTGACTGGCGCAGTTCTGCGACATCAAAGAAATCTCTCGGATGCTGTCGATCCAGAGCTGCCACGAGCTTGCTTCCGAACAGGTCCGCATCGGACACGATTGGCAGTTCCAAGTGTGCCGACAATTGAGCCGCGGCCGCACTGGATATTGCGAGGGGTGCGATGGGTTCAATAGTTCCCCTGAAAACGGGGTTTACCTCGACCTTGACCTCCACGGAGCCAGATCGAGCGAAGAGCTTCGTCACATTGCCCCGCTCGCCGCCTGGGTTGTAGATCTCAAACCCACGGTCCGAAAGGCGACCGGATGCTAGCATCAATGCTTCTTTGATTCGGCCGAGAGCCTCCTCGCGGCCGCAGGTTCGGTCAATGAAGACCAGATCCAGATCCACAGACAGACGGGGGAGGTCGCGCCGAAACAGGTTGATCGCAGTTCCTCCCTTGAGGGCGAACAACCCCGACTCGAACACAAACGGGGCTACGCGCAACATCAGTCCCACCGTGTCTAGATATTGCTGCGTCACGGGTCAAGCACCAGCCATTCATCGCCAATCCGCCGGACCCATGTCGAATTCCCTCCGGTCGGCAGGTTGGCGATGGTTAAGTGCGATCTCCAGGGCAATCTGAAACGCGAACCGAGTTGGATACACAGCCTGACCGCTTTAACACTCTTGCAGGCGGACAATGCCTCGAGGAGTTGCATCGGGCGAAGTGTATGGGTGCCCTCAGTGATTTTCCGGGCTTCATCCAGGTCTTGAGAGACTCCAACCTCGGACAGCATTTCAATCAGTCCCCGCTCGGGGGTGGACACCATCGGCCCATGGCCATGGAAAGGGCCGACTTGGATGAGTTGTTCTGGTGTCTCGTTGAAAATGCGCCTTCGATGATAGAGGGCCGGAAATCGGCTGGAAAACCAGACCGGTAAAGTTACAGACTGCCACCCGTAGAGCAGCGTCGGCCGGTCCTGTGCCACATAGTGCGTGATGCCATGCCACTCCAATGCGGATCGCCCCGCCACATGCAAGCCCGGCACTTTCTCTTCGAGCAGTCTCAAGGCGGGCCGAACTTCGATGGAGTCCTCCGGTCTTGCGTAGACGCCACGTCCAAGACGAACAAGCCAGCCACTCTTGACATAGTGGGCGGCTAGGTCGTTCGATATCCCATTCTGACCCAGGGTCTTGGCGCTCACGGGTGTGCCCGGGGGGACGAGACCGAGCAAAGACTTTAGATTGTTTTTGTTAGTTGTAGTCACACTACGACAATGCCGAATATCTTAAATAGATCCAGGATGGGAGAACCTTCTCGACTAGCGGTAGCTTCCTATCTGACGGACCAGGAATTAGAGCAAAAAATACTATTAGCCGAGTCGCGACTGGTGCGCCCGGATGACGAGCGCGCTCAACTGATCCGGCGCTTGGAGGAACTCCGAGCCGCGCAGGCTTCCTTGGACTCGGCCAGGGTTTCTGGAGCCTGAGGCCGGCGATGCGTATGTCGCGTTAGTCTCGCTCTACCGGTCCGCTGGACCGACCCATGGACAGTTCGCGTAACTTCAGCGATAGCGCCTTCGTGGTCCTCCAGATTCCCGACCGGACCGCTCCCGAAGCCCCGGACGAGTTGCGGGTCACCAACGACGGCGGCTTCAGGTTTAGCGTGAGTTGGCAGGCCACGTCCTCGCGGGATGCTTCGTCCTATCACCTCTATCGGAGGAAGGTTAGCGGTCCGGATTCCCCGCAAGATCGGCATGGGCCATCGCCGTCCCAGAGATTGGGTTAACATACTC
>CAYXSE010000384.1:0-2347 GCA_964466675.1 uncultured Rhodothermales bacterium
GGTATGCGTCCGGTCTACCGCATATTGCCAGGCGGGCTTTAGGCTGAGAACTTGGGTTTCAAAAAGAAGGCCCATGAATCAGCGCACGTCCGAAGAGATGTTTCCCGTAATCGAGTGCTTCCTGGAGAGCGGTCAGAGCCAGAAGGCATTCTGCGCCGAGTGCCGGTTGCCGCTGCCGGTCTTTTTCTACTGGCTTCGTAAGTATCGGCGCCAACTGGCTGGTGCTGGTGACTCCGGCTCATTCATCGAGATCCAGCCCGATCCCGTTCCGGCCGAGATGGCCCATGTGGAGGTGCTCTACACGAACGGCACCCGGGTTCGGCTTTTCTCGGCGGTCACGCCCTCGTATGTGACGAGCCTGGTCTCGAGCGCGGGATCATGATCACCTTCGGTCCTTCGCGGCGCTACTTCTTGTACCGATCGTCTTGCGACATGCGCAAGTCGTTCGATGGCCTCTCGGGCGTGGTACGGCGCGAGTTGGGGATGAGTCCGGTCTCAGGCGATGTGTTCGTCTTCGTGAACCGTCGCCGGACCCATGTGAAGCTCCTAACCTGGGACCGCGCTGGATTTGTGCTTTATTACCTGAGGCTGGAAACAGGCACCTTCGAGATTCCGGCAGGCGGCGGTAAAGGCCCTTTGGCTTGGCCAGAACTGATGCTGATGCTCGAGGGAGTCACGACGACGAGTCTCCGGTATAGGAAGCGATATTCGTTGCCAAAAACAGCCGCGTAAGGTCGCTTTTTTTGAGCAATAAAGTCCCCCGAATCGTATCTTAATGACATGGCACCGGAGACATTAATCGTAGCGTATGATGGCTTAAAGGCCGATAACGCCGTGCTCCGGACCCGCATGATTCAGAGCCAGAAAAGGGCCGATTACGCGCGCGCCAAGGCGGCCCGCCACGAGGCACAACTGGAGCAAGTCTCCCACCTCCTAACGCAGACTCAGTACGAGCTCGCGCAGTTGAAGCAGCTCGTCTTCGGGGTCACCAGCGAGCGCTACGAGCCCGCACTTCCGGACCAGACCGACCTCTTTGGCCGCACGGCGGAAGAGGAGACCCAGGAGTCTGCAGCCGAGCAAGAGACTACTACAACGACGACCCAGGACAAGAAGAAGCGCAAGAAGTCGGTACGCCAGGTATTGCCTTCTCATCTGCCCAGAGAAGAGGTCATCATTGAGCCGGACGTGGATACGACAGGTCTCAAGCGGATCGGCTCCGAAGTCACCGAGACGCTGGACTTTCACCGGGCCCGCCTGGTGGTCATCCGCACGGTGCGTCCCAAGTATGCCGACCCGAAGGATCCATCGCGTGGCGTCGTCATCGGGAAGTTGCCCGTTCGCCCGATCGAGCGAGGGATCGCCGAGGCCGGCCTCTTGGCCAGTATCCTCGTGGACAAATACGCCGACCACCTCCCGCTTTACCGCCAAGTGCAGCGTTTTGCGCGGCACGGCCTCACGCTCGCCTCCTCGACGATCGGTGATTGGACGGCCCAAGCGGCCACGCTTTTGGAGCCACTCTACGACGCCTTGGCCGATGAGGCCCGGCAGAGCGACTACCTGCAAGCGGATGAGACGCCGATTCAGGTCCAGGACCCCGCCAAAAAGGGAAAGACCCACCGGGGTTATTACTGGCTCTACCACGATGTGTTAAATGGCCTGGTGGTGATGGACTACCAAAAAGGCCGCGGACGGGCCGGGCCCAGAGAATGGCTCGCCGGTTACGAAGGCGCTCTGCAAACAGATGGATACCAGGTCTACGACGAGTTCTTCGCAAACGATGCCATAACGCCCCACGGGTGTATGGCGCACGCACGCCGCTACTTTTTTGAGGCCAAGGACAGCGATCCCGAGTGGGCCGAGCATGCGCTCGGAGCGTTCCAGAAGCTCTTTGCGATTGAACGCACGTTGAAGGAATCGGGCGCCTCGCATGAGGAACGTCTCCGCGTGCGGAAGGAGGAAGCAATCCCTCTTCTCGATAACTTCAAAACCTGGGTAGAGGCGCACCGCGGCCTACCGAGAAGCCCTTGGGGCCGGGCAACCCATTACTGTCTGGCGCAGTGGGAGAAGCTGGTCAATTACACCACCGATGGGCGGATCGAGCTATCGAATAATGAAATTGAAAATGCGGTTCGTCCCGTCGCAGTGGGCCGCCGTAATTATCTTTTCGCCGGTTCTCACGACGCGGCCCAGCGAGCGGCGGTGGTCTATTCGCTCTTGGCGACCTGCAAGAAGCACGGGGTTGAACCCCTTGCTTGGCTGACCGATGTCCTGGGCCGCATCCCAGAGCACAAGTTCAGCAAGGTCGCCGAACTGCTGCCCCATCGCTGGAGCCCCAAGGCGTAAGCCG
>CAYXSE010000385.1:0-2334 GCA_964466675.1 uncultured Rhodothermales bacterium
CGCTCTGCCGAGCATGAGTCCCAATCTTGGAGTGAACCTGAATCTTCCCGCGCACTCCGGGGATGGTCGCGTAGGGGTAGGCGTAGCGGCTGGTTTGCCCTACGTCCCTCCAGTTTCCAAGTCGATCCCGACCCCCAAAGGGGAGGTGATGAAGCTTGTGATGCTCGTGGTGTTTTTCCTGCTGTGGATATCGACGGCCAGCACTCTGCTGTTTCTGTATATGGACCGGTATCTGTTTCCCGGTTGAACGGCGCCTCCGGCTGTCCGGCTGGGACTGACGGCCCCGACTTGCCTTCCCCGTCCAACGGCCGATACCTCCCGAGTAACCTCACCGCTGCTCCGGAAACCGACTCGCCGTCATGCGCCATCTCCTCTTCCTCACCGCCTGCCTGCTCGCCACCTCAGGGGCCACGGCCCAGTCCTCCCCCAACACCGCGGCGTTCTACAACTACTCCGAGATCGGAGACGTCACGGTCAACGCCTCCGTTTGGGGAGCCGTCCGGTACCCCGGCCTCTACGAAGTCCCGGTGGGGACTCGCCTCTCCGACCTCCTCTCCATCGCCGGGGGCCCCACAGCCGGTGAACGGGCCCGCCGATCCAAGCGAACGATAACCGTGAAA
The DNA here is from genome assembly GCA_964466675.1 of uncultured Rhodothermales bacterium. GTDB lineage: Bacteria > Bacteroidota > Rhodothermia > Rhodothermales > UBA10348 > CAYXSE01. The sequence goes on from CAYXSE010000385.1 coordinate 621, forward strand.
CTCTTCCGCGAGTCCGGCGCCGGCCGAGCGATCATCTACGAGCAGAAAGTCACCAACGGAATCGACGCTTCAGGCCGCGGGATCCAAGTCATGGACGGCGACGTCCTCTCCGTGGAAACCGTCATCAGGCAAGGCTTCAGCTTCCGAGACATGTTCTCCGTGATTGCTGCCTTCGCTTCAGTAGCCCTAGCTATTGATCGTCTGACGAACTAGGCGCAGGGTTACCCCCCTCCTCGGAGCGACATCTCATAAAATTCGAGACGCCCGTCGCGGCGGGCGATTTCCACCAGCACTGCCCCCGCAGCGGCCCGAAACAACAACGCAGCCTGCTCCGCGGTCGCAATCGCCTGCCCGTCCACCTTCAGGATCACGACATTTCTCGGTAAGCCAGCGTCATCGGCAGCCCCACCGTCCTCCACAAAGGCCACATAGGCACCTTCTTTGAGTCCGAACATCTCCTGAAAGCGGGCGGTCACATCGAATAGTCCCAGCCCCCACTCGGGTACCTCGACGACCTGCCCATGGGGCGAGCCGCCAGCATCTTCCTCCTGGGGCCGCGCGTTGCCACGGTCTAGCTGGGCAAACCAGCTCTGGGTTGTGGGGTCGTCGCGCCCGAACAGCTGCACGTCAAAAAACCGCCGAGTTCCGTCTCGCCAGACCTCGACAGCCAGCTCCTGGTCAGGCCGATACAGGGCGATCGCGCTCTGTAGCGCGTTGGGCTCCGAGATCGATCGGCCATCAATAGACAACAACACGTCCCCGGACTCCAGTCCACCCTCGTCGGCCGCGAGTCCCGCAAAAACGTTGTTCAGGTAGACCCCGCGAATCTCCGGAAGGCCAACGGCGTCGGCGCGCGCGGCGTCCACCGGTCCCGGGGTTGATGGCGGCATCCGTCTGGATGAAACTCTCGATGCCGAAACTGTCGTCGATGATATTCACCGATCGGCCGAGCGCGCTGACAATGCCGGCCGTGACCGTGCTGGTCAATCTGAAGGGATTCCCGACGGCGAGCACCCACTCCCCCACTTCGAGCGATTCGGAATCGCCGATGGTTACGGCGGGAAGGTCCTCGGCATCGCGGAGACGGATCACGGCCAAATCGGTATTGGGATCCTCCCCCACCACCTCGGCCCTGTATTCTCTCTTGTCGGACAGGGTGACTCGAATGCGCGATGCGTCTTCGATTACGTGGTGGTTGGTGACCACGTAACCCTCAGAGCTAATGATGACTCCGCTCCCGGCACTCTGTCTGAGGGCACCGCCGCCCCTATTTCTAAAAAAGCCCCTCGCGGATCCGCTTTCGACCTCGATGAAGACGACCGATGGGCGCACGAATCCGGAGACGGTCTTGAAGGCCTCGTTCAGCATCAGCGCGTTCACCATGCCGCTGGCGACGAGGTCTTGGGGGAGCACCAAGGGGGGTAGCGAGGACAGGGCGCCGAGGCTCACGGTCTCGACCGGGCGATGGTCGGCACTGTTCGCGCCAGAATCCGTCAGCCATAGGGTCCCCACACGCCGGTCAGGAGCCCGATGATGATTAGGGTTGCCGGTTTGGTCGTTCCGAGGTTCAGGGGGATTTGGCGGGTTGCTTCCGAATGATAGGAGGGCGTGGGAGGCACTACTGTTACGGGGTGCCATGGTTCTGTTTGGGGGGAGGGGTGCTATGCGAGGGTCCGAGGGAGCCTGTTGCCATCCTGACGAAGCACCCTCCGAT
>CAYXSE010000386.1:0-2333 GCA_964466675.1 uncultured Rhodothermales bacterium
GGGCTTACTTTTTCGATAAGGTGGTGGACCAGCGCTCGGACGGCGTCCTCGTCCCGCTGAGTCCCATCTCGAATGACTCCCTGCTCGAGCGGGCGCACCATGTTCAGGGATAGCCGGTTCTCCAGCGCGTGAGCCCCGAAAAGAACCTCTTCGCCCAGCATCTTCTTCGCGACAAAATCCTTCGGCCAGCCGACATAACTTTGCACCCACTCCCTCTTCCCGTTGCTTGCGACGATCGCGCTACGGGACGTCCCCAAGTCAATCCCTATATACAGCGTGCGGTCCGCGGATCCGTTCGTGGAGGCTCGTCTCTTTTTTTTGGTTGCTGCCATTTCTATTTCGATGTAGGTGCGGCCGGAAAACCCGACCCGATGGACTATTGAGGAGCGGATGTATCTCGATTTTTCCTGTCAATCAGGTAGTTGAGCACGCCTTCTTCAATGAAACCTGCGAGCTGCTCACGGTGAGCGCTGGATCGTAGGTGATCCACCTGCTCGGTGTTGGTAAGGACGGCAATCTCGGCAAGAACACTTGGAGCGTCAGATCCCAACAACACCACGAAGGGGCCTGCCTTGGCCCCCCAATCGGCCACGTCGGGGAGGATCTGCCGCGTGTTCTGAATCAGGCTCCTCTGGATGGCGTAAGCCAGATGCCGGGACTCCTGCAGCTTGACGGTGGTGCTCAATCGCCGAATCATGGAATTGAAGTCCGCTACCGAGTAGTCGGCGCCCTGGTTTTCCTTTTCGGCCAGTCGAAGAAGCAGATCCTCTGTGTTTGCCCCGAAATAGTACGTTTCCAGGGCGTTTACGGGCTCATCGGGGAAGGAATTCGCATGGATCGATACGAACAGGTCTGTCGCCTGACTGTTGGCGAACTCGACGCGCTCGCGCAAGGAGAGGGTGGTATCCTCCGATCGTGTCATGAGTACCGTGTAGCCGTGCTGCTCCAGGCGCCGGCGCAGCCTCAGGGCTACATCAAGGGTAATATCCTTTTCGAGGGTCTGGCGGAGGCCCACCGCACCCGGATCCGCGCCCCCGTGGCCTGGGTCCAGCACAATCGTGCGGACCTGGAGATCGAAGAGAGCGGCCAAGGGGGTAGACCCAGACATCAGCTTGCTCAACTCGGCCTGGTCCATTGGGGGACTCAGCTCAAACCTTGCGTCAAACATTGCGTCAAACCTTAGGTCCGGTACCGGCAAGTTTGCGCCCAGGATCGTTCTCGCACCCGCGTCTCCCCCGCGCTCGATCGGAGGGTCTCCGGTGATCTCGGAAGCGACCACGGCTACCAGGATGAGCGACAGAATCGCGGCCGCGCCCAATGTCAGCCTTCGACGACGGCGGCCCAGTTCCGCCAATCCGCCGTCCCTTATTCGGCGGTTGTCCTCGTAGACACCGCGCAGCATCGACGCCCGCGTCTTCCTTGTCGGCTTCCGCCCGTCCGTGTCCACCGATTAGTACTATGTTATAGTATTAGAGTCTCGCAAGAATACTAGCAATCTAGTAAAACAAACGACATCTCCAATTCCTGAGCCGGAATAATCGGACAGAAACACGAAAAAAGGTAGGATCAGGCCTTGACCGCGGCCAGCGCTTTGCTGACAACCTCGTCCTGCACGTGTTTCGGCATGACTTGGTACCGCGCGAAAGAGGATCGATGAATGCCCCTTCCCTGGGTCAATGATCGTAGGGTGGTACTGTAGCGGTACAGTTCTGCCTCGGGTACCTGGGCAACGATCTTCTGGAAAATGCCCTCCGCCTCCATGCCCTGAATCCTTGCCCGACGCGTGGTCAGGTCCCCCATCACCTCTCCTGTATAGGAGTCAGGCATCAGGACTTCGAGATCGTGGATGGGCTCCAGTATCACTGGCGTGGCATCGCGGAAGGCATCGCGGAAGCACATCCGAGCCGCGCTCTTGAACGCGGCCTCGTTGGAATCAACCGAGTGCATGCTTCCGTCGAAGACGACCAGGCGAAGGTTGCCCACCGGATACCCGGCGAGAGGTCCGTTCTGTGTGGCCTCCAATACGCCTTTCTGTATGGCACCAAAGAAGCGTCGCATGTCGATCACGCCACCAACGATCCCGTCGATGAACTGTATGTTCGCCCCCCAGGGAGTCTGGATGTCGTGCACCTTGCGAACGGAGATATCATCCGGCGGCTTGAACTCCCCGACCAGGGGCTCTACAAGAATGGAAATATCGGCAAACTGGCCGGCCCCCCCGGTCTGCTTCTTGTGTCTGTATTTGGATCGCGCTTGCCTCTGTACCGTCTCACGATAGGCGACCTTGGGACGAATAAACTCGATATCTACACCGAACCGGTTCTTGAGGCGGT
>CAYXSE010000387.1:0-2316 GCA_964466675.1 uncultured Rhodothermales bacterium
CAGCCTTCCAGTCCCTTTAGCGTGGGCGTGAACCCCTCGCGTGGTGCGGTTCGTGTATCGAGGTCGAGCGGCCCCGCCGTCACGGTTGTTTGTATAAGCGCCCCGACTGAGGCAGGTCCGAGATCGACCGCGTCTACGGATGCCTCGGCGCTATCGTCGGCGTCAGAAGTACCACATGCGAGCGCCAGAACGCCAGACATCGCTACGGCAATGGCGAGCAATAGCCATGGCTTGGCTTCTTTGCGTCTCGCTATCAGGTCCACTGTGTAGATATCCCCCCGGTATGCCGCTCCAGTTGTGCCCCGTAATACGGCGATCGAGAGCCGGTGGCCTTACAGCAGCGGCTCTACAAACCACACGACAAGCATCGCCGGGATCAGGTCCAGACTTTCATGGATCTCCGGAAGGTTGTTCTTGTGATAATTCTTCCGACCCGGCCAGCAGTTTATCTACCCCATCTCCGCGTGATCACAGTCCATCCGAACCCGACTCTGTCTGCACTTGATTTCCGATCGAACGCATCACCGTCGACGCAGCTGGTCGAAAGGTGCTTCTGCCCTGCCGGGGATCACAGCCTAACGACCCTCGTGATTTCGCCCTCCCGCGTAAACGACACCCGGTTTCTGGGTGACAGCCGCAACAAAGTTTGGGCATGACGCTATTACTTAAATGCCCAGAACTCGGATCATTGAATGATCAATGGGGCATAGAACCTCATCAGGAGCGACGCGCTTTGACCACTGACAGCACAAATAATTCATCAGAAGAAACTGATTCTGTCCTTCGTCTGATCGTGGCCGGCCCGCAAGGCTGGCGCGACGGCACGATCGCGCGTTTGATATCAGACAAACGATTCACCGTTACAGAGAAGATCGAGGCCGACGTCTACGGGGTAGATCTTGCCCGGATAACATCGGCAGAGATATTGGTCTCCACGGTGGACCCTAACTTCACATCGCCATCCATCAAGCTGGCGGTCGCACTTCAGAAGAAGATCCACGCACTAGCCGTCGTATTCGTTCTCCCGAAGATGTTCCGGGATGAACTCGAGGGGTTCGAGAACTTTCGCCGTGTGTGGACTCTGGTGTCCTCTGAAACCAGCGAAGACCCCGAAATGTTTGCCAGCGCAGTGTGGTCAGCGTCACGAGGAATGGTCTGGAATGACCCGGCAATAGGCCGTCGGCTCGACGAAGTACGCGCCGTTAACAGTCGACGTTCTATTCCTGTCGCAGGTTTCGACGAGCAAACTTCGGCCTAGTCGCGGGAGTCCTCATCCGGCACGCCTTCCAGATCCTGGGCGTCTTTAGAGCGCCCCATCGCCCGGTAAGCCGCAACCAGATTTGATGTGCAGGTCACCGTTATCGGGTGTGATTTGCCCAGAACTCGATCGGCTACTTCCAGAATTTCCTCGAATGCGGGGATCGCCTCTTCCACATTGCCGACTTCACTTCGTGCTGCCGCTGCGTTGTTCTTGCTGGTGAGAGTCTTAGGGTGTTCCGCCCCAAGAATCCTTGTCCTGTCTACGATGTTCTGCTCGTACATCATCAGGGCATCCCGGATATTGCCGGTTGCGCGATGGGCGCTGGCGAGGTTGTTGCGGCTCGTCAGTGTTCCGACGTGCTCGTTACCGAGGGTCCTGGTGCGAGCCTCCAGCGTCTCCTCGTACATCTCCATCGCCTGTCCGAGACGGCCGTCTGAGTGATATGCCGTCGCCATATTGTTCTGAACAAGCAACGTTCTACGATCTTCGGCGCCAAACAAGCGCTTTCTCGCCTCAAGCGTATCCTCGTACAGCTCCATCGCATCGCTCAGTCTCCCCGAGGTCTGATACGCAGTCGCATGATTGCTACGGGTGGCGAGAGTGTCCGGATGGTCATGGCCAAGGATTCGCTCACGCAGTTGAAGCGTTTTCTCGTAGAGCGGCACCGCTTTGTGGATCTGCCCCGATGCCTGGTACGCGGAGGCCAGCATGTTGCGACCGGCCAGCGTGTCCGGGTGCTCCGGTCCTAGAAGCTTCTCCCGTGAAGCAACGGCCTCTTCATACAGCGGCACGGCCTGGTTGACACGTCCGCTGGCCCTGTGTGCCGTGGCAAGGTTCTGCCGGCTTGCAAGCGTTGTCGGATGGTCCGGGCCGAGGCTCCGTTCTGCTTCCGCAAGCGTCTTTTCGTGGACGGCGATGGCTTCATTGATACGGCCCGCGGTCTGATATGCGGACGCAAGATTGTTCCGGGCTGCAATAGTTGCGGGATGGTCTATGCCGAGCGATTCTTCCCTGGCGGTCAGGGATTCTTCCGTGAGTGAGACCGCCTGATTGGC
>CAYXSE010000388.1:0-2310 GCA_964466675.1 uncultured Rhodothermales bacterium
GCGGTTTGAAAATGCAAGAAGAGATTGATTCGGAGGCGTGATGCGTCAAGTGTGCCACCTTCGACGTCCCCCGAAGAATTAACAGCCAAAAAAGGGCCGGTTGGGCCTTTATGCGGCCATCGACTGAAGTTTCGCCATCCGTTTCAGGTTCCAGGCCAGGCTGACCAGGGTCCACTCGCCTTGCACCTTCTCCAAACCCCGCAAGGAGAATTGCCGGAAGCCCATCACGTGCTTGATAATCCCGAAGACCGGCTCGACCGTGCACTTGCGACGGGCATAAATTCCGCGACCCTCGTCGCTCAGTAGACGCCTCTTCATCTGGTCGAGGGCGCTCTCTCCCTCTGGTGGATCCGCCTTGGGGCGTAGGACATTATAGCGCTCACGCCCCACCGCGATCAGGGGCTCGAGGCCGCGCTCCTGGCTCTTCTCGACGTTCGCTCGGCTGTAGTATCCGTTGTCGGCAACCAGGGTATCGACCTTTCCTAACGACTCCGGCAACTGGCCTAGTGTTGTGACTGGTAAGTTCGGATAGTTATATTGTGGGGTACATTCATCCTTTCCCGCCCCAGTATGCCTACCAAGTTTACACTTCCTGATCTCTCGCAGGAGGTTCGCGATCAGCTAGTGACCTATGCCCGCTCGCAGGCGATCGAGCATCGCCTAAGCCAACGCTCACAGATCATTCTCGACTGGATTGCTGGACTCACCTATAAGAAGTCCGCCTCTGCTAACCGGGTCACTGAAATGGTCATCGCCAAGTGGCGCCGACGGTTTTCCGCAGATCTGATCGACGGACTCCGGGATCGCCCGCGTGCGGGCAAACCGCCCCGGATCACGGTTGCCGTGCGCAACAAGGTCACGCATCTGGCCTGCCAGCGTCTTGCCGGCGGTACCCCCCGCTATACGCAGCGGGAGATTGCCCAGCAGTGCGGTATGAGTCAGAGCCGAGTCTCGGAGATTTTGCAGCAGGCTGACTTGAAGCCACATAAGACCGAATACTGGTGCGGAAAGAGCCCGGATCCGGAGTTCGAGTCCAAGATGATCGACATCGTGGGGCTCTACCTGAACCCTCCGGAAAACGCGCTGGTGCTCTCGATCGACGAAAAGACACAGATTCAGGCACTTGACCGTACCCAGCCGGTATTGCCTCTACGCCCCGGTAAGCCGCGCCGGCTCACCAACACCTACAAGCGCAACGGCACAGCCAATCTGATGGCGGCCCTAGCCGTACATACCGGGGAGATCACCGCACGGACGGTCGCGCGCAACGACTCCCAGACGTTCCTGCGCTTCTTGAAGCATCTCGACCGCAAGTACCGAAATGTGGAGATCCATCTGGTGATGGACAACTTGGCTACCCACAAAAGCGCGGTCGTGCGTCAGTGGCTCGACAAGAAGCGCAAGTTCCACGTGCACTACACGCCCACCTACGCTTCGTGGCTCAATCAGATCGAGATCTGGTTCAGCATCATGAGCCGCCGCCTACTCAAGGACAGCGTGTGGAAGTCCCAAGCGCAGCTGGTCAGTGAAATCATGCGCTACGTCAAGCGATACAACGAAACGCAAGCCAAACCCTTCGCCTGGACCTACGGCAAAACATTACTCGACTAACTTAACGATCATACCACTAGGGCATCGAGCGCCGCTTCAATTTCCTGTTTGTCGTTGGGGGCCTGACTGACGTGCACCCCGACGATCAAAAGGCTGTCCATCTCGACGGAGGCTTGCGCGTTGTACGCTTGCTCGAAGCCGCCTCCGGAAGTCGGCATGATGCGAGATTCTTCGTCGGTGAAGTTGATCTGATCCCCCTTTCGAGGCCCCTTCTCCGGCGCGCGTGGCGCCTTGCCACCAAACTTTCGGCCGTTCTCCTGTTCCTTTTTTTCCCGCTCGGCCATGCGCTCCTTGTGGGCGGCAAGCTCGATTTTATCCCGTTCGGCCGCCCGTGCTTCGATGTCGCCTATCGCTTTGTCTATCGCTTCTAGACGGTCTTTGCGCAGTTCCAGCTCCTTCGGAAGATCCAACTCCTCCTTCGTATCCTGCTCGTCCGAGGCCTCCGCACGCCGAAGAAGCTCCGCCACTTCCGCCTCGATCTGCACCTTCAACTGCTGCGCAAATTCGTAACTGAGCGCGCTATGCTTCGACGCGTTCGCCTTGATCTTCGTGCCGTCCAAACTGACTTTGCCCAGCTTCATCAAGTCCATCTCGGCGGCCAAGACGAGGATCTGAGCAAACAAGTCGGCTAGCTCAGGAAGGAACCGCCGCCGGAACGCCGCAATCGTGTCATGATCCGGCTGCATGTTCGCACAAATG
>CAYXSE010000389.1:0-1444 GCA_964466675.1 uncultured Rhodothermales bacterium
AAATTTGGAATCCAGGTCGAGAACATCCGGGCCGATTTCGGCGCCGCCGTCGATCGGAGCCAGGAGGTTCTCAAGAAACTCCACAAGGGTATCACGCATCTGATGAAAAAACAGGGCATCGATATCCACACCGGAACAGGTAAACTGATCTCCCGGAACGAAATTGCGATCACCGGATTGGACGGATCAAAGACCCTGCGCGGGAAATCGGTTATCTTATCGACCGGCAGCCGCGTCCGCGGCCTGCCACATCTTCAAATCGACGGCAGGCGCATCATCACCAGCGACGAGGCCCTGCTTCAAAGGGCATTGCCGAAGTCCGTGCTCATTGTTGGCGGCGGGGCGATCGGCGTCGAGTTCGCCTATGTCTATGCGGTCTACGGCGTAAAGGTGACGATTGTAGAGATGCTGCCCGCATTGCTTCCCCTCGAAGATATCGAGGTCTCGAAACTCCTCGAACGTTCCTTCAAAAAGCGGAAGATCGTGGTTCTGACGAATACGGGTGTGGCGTCGGTGAAAGATCAAGACGGGGTTTTCAATATTGAAGTCAAGACATCAAGCGGAGACACCCAGGTGCGCGAGGCCGAAGTCATCCTTGTCGCCGTGGGACGTACGCCCAACGCAGAGGGCATCGGCCTGGAAACCGTCGGCGTAAAGGTGGACGAGAGGACCCAGCTGATCCAAGTCGATGAACGGATGCGGACAAACCAGCCTCACATCTACGCCATCGGCGATGTGTCGAGCCGTCCCGCCCTGGCGCATGGCGCGATGGCTCAGGGGGTCTTTGTCGTCGAATCCTTGGCAGGCATCGAACGCGTGCCTATCGAACTGCACAGCGTCCCAAGCGCCGTCTACTGTCATCCACAAGTCGCCTCCGTCGGCTTAACGGAGGCAAAAGCCAAGGAGGCAGGACACGCCGTGAAGGTTGCGAAGTTTCCACTCAGCGCCAATGGCAAGGCCCTGGCCCTCGGCGAAACCGAAGGCTTCGTCAAAATCGTCACCGATGGAAAATATGGAGAGATCCTCGGCGCGCATCTCATCGGGGCAGAGGCAACCGAACTCGTCGGCGAGTTCGTCCTCGCCAAAACCCTCGAATCGACCGCCGCCGAACTCAAGCAAAGCATCCATCCCCACCCCACCCTCAGCGAAGCCGTCATGGAAGCCGGCGGCGCGATCTTTGGCGAAGCCATCCATTCCTGATATACTGAGTCCATGCCAGATCAACATTACTTAACGCCACCCCAGCCGCGGACCAAGCGCCTTCCCGCCTGGTTCAAAGTCAAGGTGCGCACCAGCGAACGCTACCTGAAGATCCGGGAACTAACGGCTGACTTAAATCTGCACACCGTGTGCGAAGAGGCTCGCTGTCCGAATATCTGGGAATGCTGGAATGCCGGAACGGCGACCTTTATGATCCTCGGCGAGATCTGCACGCGAAGCTGCG
>CAYXSE010000389.1:1480-2254 GCA_964466675.1 uncultured Rhodothermales bacterium
CGAACCGGCGCATGTTGCCGAGGCCGTCTTCAAACTCGGCTTAGGCCACGCCGTCATTACTTCGGTTAATCGGGATGAGTTGGAAAACGGCGGGGCGGAGATATTCGCCGAGACCATCGTTAAGATTCGGGAACGCACATCCAAGTGCAGCATCGAGGTCCTCATCCCCGATTTTCAGGGCAAGCAGAAACCGCTCGACAGGATCCTCGAAAAGCGGCCCGACATCCTCGCACACAACGTCGAAACCGTTCCTTCGCTCTATCGGCTTGTCCGTCCGCAGGCCCAGTATAGGCGTTCTCTAGAAGTCCTGAAGCGTGCAAAACAAGCGGGTCTTCGGACAAAGACCGGTCTGATGCTCGGGCTGGGAGAAACGGCCAAAGAAGTCGAAGCGGTCATGGCCAACTTGGTGGAAATTGGCTGCGACATACTGACCTTGGGACAATATCTCCAGCCGACGGCCAAACATCTGCCGATTGTCCGCTTCGTCGAACCCACAGAATTCGGAGATTTCAAAAAGCGGGGAGAAGAGATGGGGCTGGGCCATGTCGAATCCGGCCCCTTGGTCAGAAGTTCCTACCACGCCGAACAACAGGTCGGCAAACTCCACGCCGCCGCCGACCCTAATCCACTACAGCTTATCCGATAATAAAAAAATGCCCTAGATCCTCTCGGGTGTTCTGACCTCGAACCAAAGCAGGTTGGTGACGATGACACCGGTCCAAGTCTCGTCACCCAGCGGTTTTTCCTGGTTGCGATAGGTAAGACGCAAGCCAT
>CAYXSE010000390.1:0-2245 GCA_964466675.1 uncultured Rhodothermales bacterium
TCTTTCCGACTTTGCGGCCACCTCCTCCTGGGTGAGGTCGCACTCGTCCACCAGACGCTGGTAGCCCAGGGCGATCTCTACCGGGTTCAGTTCCACGCGCTGGACATTCTCCACGAGGGCCATCTCGAGCATGGCCTCTGTATCGGCCTCCCGGATGTACGCAGGAATGGTTGACAGCCCAGCCAACCTCGAAGCGCGAACTCGTCGTTCGCCGGCGATGATTTCGTAGGTCCCGTTTGCCTGGATCCGGACGGTGACGGGCTGGATAATTCCCAACTCGCGGACGGACTGAGCCAGTTGTTGCAACGCCTGGTCGTCGAACTCCTGCCGCGGTTGATACGGGTTTGCTGAGATGGACTCCAGGCTGATCGATGCGACACTACCCACCCGAGCCCGATCCTGAAAATCGTAGAGTCGGGTGTGACCGATGGAGGGGGCAGCTCGGGGTTTCTCTTCTTCCAGAGCCGGCAGGAGCGCTGAAAGTCCTTTCCCAAGTGCTTCTTTTCCTTTTGCCATGGAAACTTGTCTCCTAAAGGTGGCCGTCTCCGGATGAAACCGTGCCCAGGCCGGTTGGGAGCGTCTCCGAGCCGTTAATCTGGCGGCTGAGCACTTCCCTTGCGAGAGCGATGTAGTTGCGTGCACCGACGCTCGTAGCGTCGTAGAGCAAGACCGGCCGACCGAAACTCGGCGCCTCCGAAATGCGGACATTCCGCTGAATAATGGTGTTAAACACCTTATCACCGAAATACTTACGGAGTTCGGCTGCCACCTGATTGGCGAGCCGGAGGCGAACATCAAACATGGTAACCAGCACCCCTTCGATTTCCAGGTCCTCATTGAGGTGGTGGCGGACCAATTTTATGGTGTTCAGGAGCTGCCCCAATCCCTCCAAGGCGAAATACTCGGCCTGAACCGGGATGAGGATGGAGTCGGAGGCGGTGAGAGCGTTGAGGGTCAGGAGCCCGAGGGAAGGCGGACAGTCAATGATGATGAACTCATACCGGTCCGAGATGCCTTGCATGGCGTTGCGCAAAATGCGCTCGCGCTCGGGGATGTCCACCATCTCTATCTCCGCGCCCACCAGGTTGATGTGGCTGGGGACCAGATCCAGAAAGGGCATCTCCGTAGTCCGGATCGCGTCCTCAAAGGGGACGGCGCCCATCAGGATCTCATAGCTCGAAGCCGTGACGGTCCGTGGATCGATCCCCACTCCGGACGAGCAGTTTGCCTGCGGGTCGAAGTCTACCAGCAGAGTCGGACGCTCGACGGCGGCAAGGGAGGTCGCAAGGTTGACAGACGTAGTGGTTTTGCCCACCCCTCCCTTCTGGTTTGCGATCGCGATAACCTTCCCCATAAACCCACTTTTTGCTGGTCGGAGTCCTCGCCAAAATGTACTGAAGCTGGATTTGTCACGCTAGCCATTGCGACGAGTTACATTGGCAAAATGGCACGACAATTCGTACTCAAGCGGGAGCCCGAGAAACCGACCGTCCAGTATCGGATCGACTACGCCGGTGACCTGAATCCCCAGCAGTACTCGGCAGCAACAGCGCCGGAGGGGTCGTATTTGGTGGTTGCGGGAGCGGGAACCGGGAAGACCAGGACGTTGGTGTACCGGTTGGCCTATTTGGTGGAATCGGGCGTTGCACCCGAAAAAATCGCCCTTTTAACCTTTACGAGGAGGGCTTCGCGGGAGATGATGACCCGCGCCACTTCCCTCGTGGACGCTCGGTGCCAACGGGTCAACGGGGGAACGTTCCACGCATTTTGCCTGGGCATTCTAAGGCGATTTGCCACCCGGATTGATTTCCCGAACAACTTTACCATCCTTGATTCTTCAGATTCCGCGGACGTGGTGGACGTACTTCGGGGCAAATTCGAATTGAACAGGAAAGATCGATTCCCCAGGAAGCGTGCCATTCAGTCCATGTTCTCAGCGGTCGTGAATCGCGACAAGGTGTTGTCGAAAATTCTGGAGGAGGAGTATCCCCAGTTCGTGTCCCACGCGCAGGATCTGGAGATGTTACTGAGAAGTTTCGGGGCCTATAAGCGCACACACGGGCTGATGGACTACGATGACCTTCTCAGCCGGACTCTGGAGGTATTCGTCAAGGACCCGTCAATCCTCCAGCGAGTGGCGTCTGGATGTGAGCATGTCCTGGTTGACGAGTACCAGGACACCAATCGGCTTCAGGCCAAATTGGTTCGAGCGTTTTCGAGCGTGCACGGCAACGTAATGGCGGTC
>CAYXSE010000391.1:0-402 GCA_964466675.1 uncultured Rhodothermales bacterium
CTGGCTTCTGGCCGGCTTGCTACTCCTTCGCAAGTAGGACTCGTTCAGCTTGATCATCGCATAGACGTCATCAAGATTGCTCAATCGAGGCCGCCGGATTTTCGGCCGGGTCATGGTTGGTACTACAGCGATACTGGATACTACCTGATGAGCATGATTCTGGAACGAGTCGAAGGCAAACCCCTGGGCGATGTGCTGCATGATCGAATATTCGCGCCGCTTGGAATGTCGAAGACGGTAAAGGCGAGCGAAGTCGATGTAGGCGCGGTCCGTGACGTAAATGGAGCCGGGTTCGGCAATGAACTCGTCGAGGATATTGACGTCATGTACTTTGGCGTGCGTAACCCGTATAAAAACAGGGATATTGCCCCGAAGGTCCACCACCGTATGCATCTTGACGGC
>CAYXSE010000391.1:430-2239 GCA_964466675.1 uncultured Rhodothermales bacterium
GGAAAGAGGGATAGACACAGGTCGATCGTCGTTGAATCGAGTGCATAGACGGTCTCGTCGAGTTCCACGCCAAAGGACTCATCGGCATACAAGCGCCGGGCTTCATGGATGAGCACCTGCGCAAAATCCGCGTAGATTCTCCAGCTACGTTTCTCGTTCGCGACCGCGAGGGTGTTGCGAGAAACCTTCCCGCGAATTCCCAGGTGATAGAGCTTCTCTGGCATCGCGCGCAGACACGCTTCGATGTCGCGCAGACTCTCCCGGCAAGTAAGCTGGGCAAACACCATGCAGAGAAACTGATCCCAACAGGTGAACGTGCGGACTCGGTAATCGCCGTTGTAGCGGGCGACGCAACGCCGGATTCGTGCTTGGGCACGTGGTCCATGAGCTGCGAGATATCATCCGTCCTTCGTGCAAGAGGCCGTCCGTTGTGTGAGAACAAGAGAACAACGACGCGGAGAGGTGCCGGGGAGTTCAGGCTGATAGCGGCCACGGATGCCTGCAACGCCATGCAGTTCTTCCCGTTAGACGAATTTTACTTAGGTTTTCAGGAATTCCTGGGAATTGAAATCGATAACGGCCGAACTTACCCGTAACGCTATGCTGCCCAACCTATGACAGGGATCAGGAAAACGCTTAACGGGACAGTAGTGATCTGGGACACAACACTAGCTACTCCTTGTCTATGTGGAAGAGGCCATCTACTCGGGCGCTTGCCCCATCCTTCGACGCCGCGGAGTCGGCAGAGGAGGGTGTTTTCGACTCGACCCGCATCCAGTGATGACAACCAATACGAGGACCGCCAGCGAGGCGGCGCCGCGAAAAATCGTTTCGCTTTGTCGTCATGGTTCTGGTCATCGGTAGCTCTTCGACTCGCGGGTTGCTTGCGAGCTTTCGCGGGAATACCCGAAGTCCCGTAAACGAAGTGAAGTGAGGTTCTCAGCCGGGTGCCCGCAGCTCAACGTCGTTCGAGACTCGGCTATCTTCTGGCAAGAGCGCATCTAGCGGGATTGGCTCCGCTGACCAGAACGCAGTGTACACATCGAATCTCAATCGGAAGGTCCCATATACATCTTCAATCTTCGGTGTATTACCAAAGAATGGCAGGGACCCGGGCGTTACCGGGAACCCCAACCAGGTGGAATCCGCGTAGGTTTCTCCGGACTTAATCGCTAAAGACTCATCACAGCCGATGGATGTTTCGGCAACGACAATAGCATCTTGCCACTCGTTGCCAGCCAGGCGCTGGTAGACAGGTGAGGGAATTCCGCCGCCGCACAGCGGGAGATACAAGGTCGTGTCAGTACGGTTCGTGAATGTTATTGAGAACCGAGTGTCCGCCAAGTACCAACCGTCTTCCCCCGACCACGGCCGGAGGACCATAAATAGAGGCTTGACCTTAATCAACAAATTCGTTTCAGGCTCCGGCATGGAATCGATAGCCGGGTTCGGTCCCGCATCGCAACCGTTCGCGAGAACAAGCAACGCTGTTGTCACGGAGATTGATAGGATGTTTTTCATTTGCGCAAGCATTGCGATAAGGCTCACCAAATGGTTCCTACTCTAGGCGCGTTCGCACATCAGACCCCAGAGCAGCTACGATATTGTTCCATGAGGCAAAGCCGCTGTTTCCAGAACCGGTCCGATAGGACTGAATTCCAAGAAAATCGCCGACGACTAGAGAACCTCCGATTCCATGTCCCCGGTTCTTGAACAGCGCAGCGCCGCTGTCACCCCCGAGAACGGGAACGGTAGTTTCTACGTGGCACCGCATCGAAGCCCAGCTCCTCACGTCGGTCCCGTTTGGGT
>CAYXSE010000392.1:0-2227 GCA_964466675.1 uncultured Rhodothermales bacterium
GGTTGGCGGCCTCGCCGCGGCCCTAGAAAACGTGGACGTTCGTGGTACACTGGGAATCGGGCATTCGAGATGGGCGACGCATGGTGTGCCCAGCGATGTGAACGCGCATCCACATACCGCGAGTGACGGTAGTTTCGCGTTGGTGCACAACGGCATTATCGAGAACTACACGGCCCTCCGAGCCCGACTGATCCGGAGCGGACACGTGTTCGAGAGTCAAACGGACACCGAGGTTCTGGTCAAGCTCATCGAGGATGTCCGTAATGCGACCGGTCTCGATCTGGCGGAGGCGGTGCGTCAGGCACTTACCCAGGTTGTCGGAACGTACGGGATTGCGGTGGTCGCAGAGGGATACGACGACCTTCTGATCGCCGCACGAAAAGGGAGTCCGCTCATTTTAGGCGTCGGCGACGGAGAATATTTTCTTGGATCAGACGCCGCACCGCTCATCGAGTACACCCGGCAAGTTGTCTACCTGAACGACGGAGAGATGGTCGTTATCCGCCGCGACAGCTTTGAAGTCCGAACCATAGACAACGTCGTGCTGGAGAAGCAGGTGCACGAACTGGAATGGGACCTCGAGCAGATCGAGAAGGGAGGTTATGCCCACTATATGCTCAAGGAAATCTTCGAGCAGCCGACGTCTCTGGAAAACTGCATGAGAGGACGGGTCCGCCTAGACGAAAACCTTCTCATGCTGGGCGGACTGGCTGAGCATATGGATTCACTTGCCAAGGTGGACCGGATCATTATTGCCGCGTGCGGAACCTCTTGGCATGCCGCTCTCGTGGGCGAGTACCTCATCGAATCGCTGGCAAGAATCCCAGTGGAGGTTGAGTACGCGAGCGAATTCCGGTATCGGAACCCGATCTTGAGAGCGTCGGACTGTGTGCTGGTAATCTCCCAGTCCGGCGAGACCGCAGATACGCTGGCTGCCGTGAGACAGGCTCAAGAGCAGAAAGTGCCGGTCCTGGGGATCGTGAACACGGTTGGCTCCACGATAGCTCGTGAAACCGATGCCGGTGTTTATCTCCACGCGGGTCCCGAGATCGGCGTAGCGTCCACGAAGGCTTTTACGGCTCAGGTCACCGTGCTTGCGATGATTGCCACCAAGATGGCTCAGTGCCGGGGAATGTCCGAGCCCGAGTCGAATCGGATGCTTTCGGCGCTGACGGCTCTGCCCGATCAGGTCAGGCAGGTCCTCAGGCTGGACGACGAGATCAAGGAAATTGCACGGCTGTATCGATACGCATCGAATTTTTTGTACTTGGGCCGTGGCTATCATTTCCCAGTAGCGCTGGAAGGCGCCCTGAAGCTGAAGGAAATTTCGTACATCCACGCCGAAGGTTACCCGGCGGCCGAGATGAAACACGGCCCCATCGCCCTAATCGACCAGTTCATGCCGGTCGTATTCATGGCGATGAGGGATTCCACTTACGAGAAGGTGGTCTCCAACATCGAGGAAGTCGTCGCCCGGAAAGGGGTGGTCATCGCAATCACAGACGAAGGCAACGGCGAGCTGGATCGCCTCTGTGAGCATGTGATTAGGGTGCCGCGGACCGTGGACGAGTTGTCCCCGATACTTACTTCGATTCCACTGCAACTCCTGGCCTATCACATCGCGTTGATGCGCGGCTGTGATGTGGATCAACCCAGGAATCTCGCCAAGAGTGTCACGGTCGAATAGCGCGCGCGAGCGCCGAATCTATAGCCGCGAGGCTGGCGTCTATTTCATGGACGCGAGACGCGGCCGGAGTAGTCCGATGGGACGCGCGTAGGCGTCCGTGACCATTTCCAGGTCGAACACCTGGACGAGTTGCGGGGACACATCATAGTCCCTCGAAGGCTCGAAGACCAGGTAGGGGGTCTTGTCGTTAATCCACCAGGCGTTGCTTTCCTGATCATACGCGTCTTGGACAGCAAGGGAGAGAGCCTGTTCATCGGACATCCCTGGCGTCCTATATGCCTCGACATGTACAGGGATATCTCGCGTCGCGACGCCGTCGACGACATAGAAGACGGAGGCGCAGGTGACCATCCAGATGGCGATGGCCCTTGTGGCGGAGTTTGTTCTAACGTGGTATCTGGTGGAAGCCAGCATAGGGGCATGATTTCTTGGTTGCGATCAAAGTCCGACACAAAGCGTGCCATTCCGGTCCAGCACAAGATGGACGCGTTTTTGGGGCTTCCTCGCTTCGGATTGAGTCTCAAGGTGCGAATGTGAGGG
>CAYXSE010000393.1:0-2226 GCA_964466675.1 uncultured Rhodothermales bacterium
GCCCGAATACAGAAGAATCGCGGCAAAAGTGGAACGGAGCGTGTCACGGGGAGCAGAAATCATTGTCATGTCAAGGGTCGCCAAGTTCCCCTGGGACCGTTTCTGCGTCTTGGATCCCTACGGATCTCAGGCGCAAGAGGAGCGGATCATCGGAGCCAAGTTCAGGTCCGGTTGGGAGGTCCAGTACCTGGACCGCGTACTCCGGGTTGTGTTTGTTAACGGTCGGGAAGTCGCTCTCACGATCTCAGACTGGCCCCGCAGCGTGGCCTTCTCAGGATATGGTATCTGTCATTCACGGTCCGAGGCGGTGTTCACGGTAGCAAGTACCCCGAGCGATGACGAGGGCTCCTACCGACTGGTCGTCGGGGACTGACTCGACTCCGACCGCGCTACCGCACGCCTGCCAGCTCTACTCCGACCGCGTTACCGAACGCCCGCCTGCTCGTCTCGCTCCTCCGCCGTCCCGGCTGCGGTCAGTCCCTCGGCCTCGAACGCTGCGGTAAGCTCCTTCATGGCCGAATGCGCCAACGACTTCCTCAAATACGGCACTTTGCGCCGAGTGCCCTGAAAGAATAGCCGGTACGGGTGCACCAGCACGCGGACGTAGTCACCAGCCAGAGGAGCGATCTCAAGCTCAACCTCGACCGAGTAGACGCCCCAGGAGCGGAAAGTCCGTGGCGCCGTGGCCACCACGTTGTTCGTCACGCCATCGACTACGGTCCACTCTGCGGCCTCGAGCGCACGCTCAATCCGAGCATAAATCTCCGCATCGGCCGTCTTGTCGGAGAAATCCCGGTACAGGGGAGTGAGCTTGGGAGCGCACCCTGAGGCGAGCAGCAAGGCCAATGCAAGAAGCGGGATTCGTTTCATGCGACATGATCGGCCCCGCACGCCTTCCGGCCCGATCATGGGACGACCACCACCTCGACCGCCAGCGGCTCGCTCTCGCCTTTGTCTCCGGCCATGCCGAGGAGACGGTATTCCCCCGCCGGCAGCAAGACCACCGCACCGCCAGAGAGGCTCGTGCCACCCCATTCGATAACCTCGGTCCTGGTCTCGCCGGGATCTAGACCCTGAGAAACGAAATCTTCCGTGCAAGCCCGTTGATCGACAACTGTTTCGGCTCCCTGCGGAGTGACGACGGTTAGACTCAGCTGACAGGAAGAACTCCCCTCTCCCCATTCCACCCGGTTCCCAGAGAGGTTGCTCGCCGTGATGGTGTAGCTGCCGGGCTGCCCCGCCGAAATCAACAGGTCCATGGACTGCAAGGTCACAGCAATAGACCCCTCGTCCAATGGATCCACATCACATCCAGCACTACCCAGGAAGAGGCCGATGATGAGGGTTGTCTGGGCGGCCTTCCTAAGCAACGGCCTGAACATTTTGGACCCGACTCAAGAAGCCCAAGACCAACCGGTTGAATTCTTCCGGATGCTCCATCATCGGTGTATGGCCGCAACGGTCTACCCAATGAAGCTCTGAGTTTGCAATCAGTTCGTTGAAGGTCTCCGCGACATTCGGCGGGGTGATCTCATCCTCTCGGCCCCAGATCAACTGGGTAGGCACATCGATGGTTTTCAACAGCTCCCTCAGGTTTTCGGCCTTTACGGACCTGGCCAGACGGATGAGTCGGAGTGCGCGAGACCGATCGTTTACGATCTCGTAGACGTTGTCCATCAGCTCATCGGTCACGTGTTTAGGGTCGAAAAACGTAACCGCCGTTCGTTCGCGAAGGTATTCCCGGTCTCGGCGGCGCATCACGGACTGCCCCATGTCAACCTCGAAAAGCCCCGACGCCCCGGCGAGAACCAGAGCGCGTACGCTCGAAGGGTGCCGGATGGCCAACATCAAAGCGATGTGGCCGCCCAGCGAGTTGCCGCAGGTGACTGCTTCATCTATCTCCATCGACTCCAAGAATCGAACGACGTAGTCCACCAGACCCGGAAGGTTGGACTGCCGCAGAGGAGCCGTATAAATCGGAAGAATCGGGACAACGACCCGGTATCCGTCATCCGCGAGGGCCGCGATGGTTCGCTCCCAGTTGCTAATCTGCCCCAGCATCCCGTGCAGGAGCAGAATCGGCCCCCTAGCCTTCTCACCACCTTCGTCGACGTAGCGGAAACCGTCTACGGTCCTGACGTTATAGCTGGTGTGCATCATCTGGTTGCGTGGGTCCGACTATGCGAGCGCTAAGGCGATCATGGAATACGTCCCACCTTGGGTCTT
>CAYXSE010000394.1:0-2216 GCA_964466675.1 uncultured Rhodothermales bacterium
GCCTGGCGGAGGGTGGTGATGGACCGGCTAGAGGAGCCGACAGGTGATGCACCTGGAGGCCGATAGCGCCCGGTAGGGCTGGCGGGCGACCTCCGGGCTTTATGGGAGAGGCAGGGCCACACACCGGATCGGGATAGGGGTGTTGTGGGGTGATCGTCAGGAAGAGTAATTGGGTTGCCGATTTATGGCCTGCGGCTTCGGATCACGCTGCGTGGTGCGGAGCCAGGACGCTGATCGACCTTCGACAAGGCGCCTCGTTAAACATGACCGGGGGCATTGGCCGCCGCGATGGACGCAGGCATTATGGAGGGGCCGAGGGATCTACAACCGCATCACCGATAAGGCGAGGCGGGAGGTTCCCGTTCGGGTAGTTTGAAGGGTCTTATCGGCGCGGGCGGGATCGCCTAAGCGACCAACTGCTGCCGTCGTTCACTTAGCAGCGATTTGATCGATGCCGCTGATAGCTCACGCTTGGCGATGAAACCCAGGGCTCCGGCCTCACGTCCCGCTCGTTCGTACTCAGGCTCGGCGCGCATGCTCACGAGCACTATTACGGCTTCCGGGTAGGCGTTCACGATTCGACGTGTTGCCTCAAGGCCGTTCATCTGCACCATCTGGACATCCATTAAGACGATGTCCGGCCTGGACACGGCGTACTGGTCTACTGCGACAGAACCATCATCCGCTTCCGCAACCACCGTGAATTCGTCGGACGCGTTCAGCATGCTCCGGGCCATTTCCCGAAACAGTTCCTGATCGTCCACGAGCATTACTGTCTGCATAAAAGTATTTGACCTGCCGCTTCACTTCCGTACGGCTCAATTTTAATTATTTGAAGGGATCACTAAGAGCGGGCAAGCCCCCCGACGGGGTGTCGGTTTGCCCGTAAGCGTCAAGAGCCAGCACCGGGTGCAAACTCTGTACTTACGATTGGATTTCCGGTGTTTCCGACGGCAGAGATCTTGGAAGTGAGATTCGGATCTGACCGGAAATTGCCGTCGATATCGTCGCCTTCAAATGGGAACCGGATTTCTACGCGGGTGCCATTGCCCGGCTCTGAAGTGATCCGGCAGGTCCCGCCGAGCGCATCGGCGTAGTCGTTCATAGTTACAAGCCCGAGGCTGTTCGATTCGGAATCGGCTCCGTCGCTTGAAGAAGACCCGAAACCTACACCGTCGTCGACGATGGTGAGGATAAGTTCCCGGGATTGAGGTTCGTAGTTCCATCCCACGGTGCAGAGTGACGCTTTGGCGTGCCGTGCGACGTTTGTCAGGGCAAGCTCTGTGATCCGGTAGACCGCCAGTCGTGGCTCCTCCGGAATGACCGAGATGCCGCCTTCTTCCAGCGCAGCCGCCTCATCGCCGATCTCGAGTTCCACCGGGAGCAGTGTTTCGTAAAAATCACGCAGGGATCGCAGTCCCGCTGCCGCGCTCACCCGGATGATGCTTGGGTGAAGCCGGTGTGAAAGCTGGCGGATGTCTTCTTCACGGATCTGATCGACATCCTCTGCAAGCGCCTCTAATTCCCCTTTGACGCTCTCGTCAGCCACCTTGTCGGTCGCCATTCCCAGCTTCATCCATATCGCATATAGCTTGGTCTGAACCGTGCCGTGCAGCTCTCCGGCGATTGCACGTTTCGCGGCCTCGTCGGCCCTGACCATTCGTTCACGGGACTCGCGGACCGCCGCCTCCCGATGTTTGAGTTCTACGTTGGCCGCTTCCAACCTGCGGCGAGATCGCTCGGAAATGTGATTCACGATCAGGAGAACCGCCGATAGCCCGCCGAAGAAGACTCCGGCTACAGACCAGACCGTGCTCTTTACGCTGGCGAGACGGGATCCCACGTCTCGGTGTACTGCGAGGATCGCCATCGGGCGTCCCGCTCCCCGCATATCCGGAGGCTGGTCCTGCATCAATCCGAAGGTTTGCATCACCTGAAGATCCGCCGAGGTACCGGCCAGGTCAACTATCGCAACCTCATCCGCCAGTGCCGATGCAGCCATGCCACGACGGGCGTCCCTGACCAGCGGGTGTGACGGAGTCAATGAGATTGTGGAGGTTGGATCCGTCGTATACAGGATCGATCCGTCGAGGCCGAAGATCTCAAGTTTCGCCACGTCCATCCCGAAGAGGGACCGTCGTATGAAATCATCAAACTCGGGTGTTTTTACGATCGAATCGATCTGCGTGCGGAGGTCTGCCGTCGGTTCAACAGAA
>CAYXSE010000395.1:0-2183 GCA_964466675.1 uncultured Rhodothermales bacterium
ACAGGGACGCTGCGCTCCGTTCTCGTTATCTGAATCGGACCTGGAAGCGGATTCCCTCACGCTGAGAGAAATCCTTAGGGATCGCTTGGAGGGCCTTGGTCCGCCCGGACGGTGAGGTCTTGGCGCGCTAGAGTCCGCACCCGTCGGTTTTCGTATTCTCGAATAGCCACATGCCCCACCGACAGGAAATGAAACTCTGCTCCCTTCTGATTCCAGGTTTTTCCCGTAGAAATAGCGTGCCTTTCCTGGCCTCTGGCGCGTTTTTCCTGGTGGCCATGGCTCTGGCCGGCTGTCAGGCGCCGACAGACGAGGCCCGGTGGGCCGAGCGCGCGGAGGATGTGACCATCACGAGAGACGACTGGGGAATCGCTCATATCCACGGCAAAACGGACGCAGACGCCGTCTTCGGGATGATTTATGCCCAAGCTGAGGATGATTTCAATCGCATTGAGATCAATTTCCTGAATGCGATGGGCCGTCTGGCCGAGGCCGAGGGAGAAGACGAAATATATCGGGATCTCCGGATGCGGCTATTCATCGACCCGGAGGATCTGAGGGAGCAGTATGCAGCCAGTCCGGAGTGGCTGCGAGACCTCATGGACGCCTGGGCTGACGGGTTGAACTACTACCTGAGTAAGAATCCTGAAACGTCACCTCGGGTCCTGGACCATTTCGAGCCCTGGATGGCGCTGAGTTTTAGCGAGGGTTCAATCGGGGGCGACATCGAACGGATCAATATTCGGCGTTTGGAGGAGTTTTATGGGCATGGGCCCAAGGTCCTGGCCGATGCCGGACACGCTCCGGCCGGCGTCAGGGCCGGTTTGGCGATGGCCGAGAACGGGGTCTTCGGCGAATTCGAAGAGACCTGGTCCTCGGACTTCTTCGAGGAGCCGTCGGGCTCGAACGGTTTCGCCATCGCCCCTTCAAACAGTGCGACGGGTAATGCGCTGTTATGGATCAATCCACACACCTCGTTCTTCTTCCGCGCCGAACTGCAGATGAGTAGCGACGAGGGACTGAATGCGTACGGAGCCGTGACCTGGGGACAGTTCTTCGTCTACCAGGGTTTTAATGAGGGGTCGGGCTGGATGCACACATCCAGTGGCGTGGACAACATCGACGAGTATCTGGAGACCGTCGTTGAGCGGGACGGGTCGTTCCACTACGTCTACGACGACGAGGAACGGCCCATGACGGCGCGGCAAGTGACGGTAGCCTTTCGGACGGATACCGGTATGGACGAAAAGCAGTTCACCGTCTACCGCACGCATCATGGGCCGGTGGTCCGAGACCAGGATGGGGTGTGGGTCAGTGTGCGGCTGATGGAAGAGCCCATGAACGCCCTCATCCAGTCCTACACGAGGACGAAGGCCATGAACTACTCCGAGTTCAAGGATACGATGGAGTTGCACACCAACTCCTCCAACAACACGGTCTTCGCGGACCGGGAAGGCAACATTGCCTACTTCCACGCAAACTATATCCCGAGGCGGGACACGCAGTTCGATTGGACACGGCCGGTTGACGGCAGCACAAGCGCCACCGAGTGGGATGGCGTGTTAACCATCGACGAGAGCCCGAACATGCTGAATCCGCCCAATGGCTGGATTCAGAATACCAACAACTGGCCGTATTCAGTGTCGGGTGAATTCAGCCCCAAGATCGAGGACTACGCCTCCTACGTCCAGCGTCGTGGTGAGAATGCGCGTGGTGTCAACGCGGTCCGCGTGCTGAGTGGCAAGACGGGCTTCACGATGAGCTCGCTCACGGAAGCCGCCTTCGATCCGTATTTATCGGCCTTCGCCGATATGATTCCGGCGCTGGTGAGGGCGTACGATGCCAAGCCCCGACCGGGTTTGGCTCAGCAGATTGAGTTGCTCCGAGATTGGGACTACGGCTGGGGAGCCGGGTCCGTGGAGACCTCTCTTGCGGTCTACTGGGGAGAGGAGGTCCGGAGAAAAGCGCGGGGCGCCGCCGGGGAGGCGGACATGAGCACCATGGAATATTTGGTGACGCCGCCGGCCCAGACCCTGCTCCTGGAGTCCCTGGAGGTGGCCACCGCGAAGCTTACCGACGACTTCGGACAGTGGCAGACACCCTGGGGAGAGATCAATCGATTCCAGCGCCTTACGGGAGATATCGTTCAACCTTTCGACGACGAGCGGCCGAGCATCGCCGTCGGA
>CAYXSE010000396.1:0-2158 GCA_964466675.1 uncultured Rhodothermales bacterium
TCGCCTATCCCCCGAAGCGGCGTAAACACAATAACTGGCCACAACCGACCAAACGGCCTGCGGAGGCGGTTCGTGTCTCTAAGTGAACGGTATTGCCTCTAGCCCACTTCTAGCCCAGTGCCATTCTGAAATGAACCCAAATGAACCATACCAATTCGAAGACGAGAACGGCGATGCCCAAACTTCACCAGCATGTCGAGGGACCTGACGCCGAATTTGTCTAGGAGCCCAAGAACACCTTGAATGATCCTGTCCTATTAACGAGGTCCACCACTTCCAGCCGCTCTGCCTTCGTCAAGCGAGATTTGTCCTTCTTTGTTAGAGCACTGTGCCCCTCGTAACCAGGACCGATATCGTCAAACTCGTCCCACACGACGTCGACCTGACCATCCAGTAGTCCCCGAATTTCCTGTACTTGCAGTATGATAATCGCCTTAGGATGCCCTCTGCCGCTTAATGCGGCGGCTTGCGCCTCGGTGGTGCACTCGGACTCCCAAACGGAGAACCGGATCCACTCCTCCCTTTTCTCGCTAGACGAATAGGAGAGCGCAGATAGCGATATTTCATTCCAGTTGCTCTGATCGGTGAGCTGCGCTCTATAGACGCGACATTCGTCATCCAGAGGGTCTCCAGTAGCGCCGGGGGAGCAACTCACTGTGGTCCAATCACAGGGATGGAGCGTAGACGACCTTGCCCAAGAGTTGTCCTAGCTCTTCCGAGTGGCCCACGGCGAGCGGCAGGTGCCCCTCGACCGGCGCCTGTGAGGCAGACCTGTCCACTAGGAAGTACTCTACTCCATCTGGCAGAAATTCAACCGAAAAATAATAACTCGGCGTGTTCCAGCTGAACTCGATAGTGCCGTTCACAGACCGGGCCACTAGTGGTGGATTCAAGGTCAACCCGTGTCCTCCAAGGAGACCGGTCCAAAAGGTAAAGACGGGACGAACCAGCTCAACAGGGACACTCCCGCTTGAAAACGACCGGTCTAGGAGTTCATTGATAGCATTGTAGCTGGCCAGTCGGGAAGTCTCGGTGGCCACCGCCCAATTCTCCGCATCGTCATAGACTTCCATCCTGGATGCAGAATACTGTCCGGAACGAGCTTGTCTCACGGGGTCAGGAGCAGGCGGCAGGGCGGCGGTACCAAGGCCAAAAAAGCCCAAGGTGGTGACCAAGGCTGTATTAGAATAGTCGGGCATTAGTTTTTTTCCTCGATGATCCCATTCTCCAGGCCTTCCGCAATCCGCTCTCCCAGCCAATCGTGAAGGGCGACAGCGGTGACCGCCGGCAAGTAGAGCCCGCATAGCCGCTCTCTAACCAGGCCTTTGCCGCCAATTGCTTCCTGTTTGGTGGGCTTGTTGTCCTTGTCTAGCTCCGCCACAATAAGATCCGGGACTTCTCTGCGTTCGAGGTAGCAATCCAGGTGTAATCGCCCGGTAGGAGTCCACCCTCCATAGAACCCGTCAACCGGAAAAGATGCATAATCTCCAGACTTTACGAAGCGAAATTCGATCATTCGCTTCGGCTCTTCCTTCCTATTGCCTTTCGTCATCTGGCTTTTCTTCTCGCGTGGCATTGGGTGACAGAGGACATAAGATTTCTACGCGCAACAAGCATACCCTGCTCAGAATTCGAGCGCGCCATGGTTGTTTAATGCGATGAACGTACACAATGATCGGCAGATTGTGCCTGCGCACATTCAATATTTGCACGGCATGTCTTCCCATCCCAGCCGAAGTACATGCCCTGAGAAGAATCGGGAGTAGTTGCTTCATGCTCAACTGAGGCCTGGAAAAGGGATTCCGGCCGTTCCGCGGTGATCAACTTGCCTCAATAGTTCTACGGTAGAAACGGCTAAACAAGCAACGGATTGGCGTAGGCTTACGATACCACTCAAGGGCCCGGCACTCCGGCGCTGCGCCCTTCCGTTAGTCGCGCCTCACTCGCTGCGCTCGCTCAGCGCTCCTTTGAACCACTACGGGTGCAAATCCTCTTAGCCCTGAAATCGCGAAGCCCGATCCAATGCTGGGTCAGAGGGAATGAGGTTGATCGAAGGGTACGGGATTTACTCCGGGGCTGCGCCCCTCCGTTAGTCGCGGTTCGCTCGCTGCGCTCGCTCAGCGCTCCTTTGAACCGCTACGGGTGCAAATCCTCTTAG
>CAYXSE010000397.1:0-2135 GCA_964466675.1 uncultured Rhodothermales bacterium
TGTGTCCACAGTGTCAACCCTAGGTCATACCAAGGCAGGCATTCCTCCCCGCCCTACCGGGCGAGGGTTCCTGCCTATAATTGCTGAGTGGTGTCGAGTGTGGGCACCAAACGTAGCACCGCGGGGTTAACGCCCTAATTTTTCCAACACAGTTCGACCACCCTTCGATGATTCGCCTATTTGCCTCCCTCCGGCCCGTGATTCGCGGAGTGGTGGCGCATCCGATGACCGTCATTCTGATCGCCGTCCTACTTTCGGCGGTCGCACTGAAACAGGCCAGCAGCCTTCGGATCGACACCGATATCGCGAACCTGATCCCGGACGACTATCCAAGCAAAGTTGCCCTTGAGCGCCTCAAGAACGCGGTCGGGGGGGAGAGCGAGGTGGCCGTTGGCATCGTGAGTCCTTCATTCGCGGCCAATCGGGAGTTTGCGGAAGCGTTGATACCACTGGCTCTGGCGATGGTCGGAGAAGACAGATCCGAACCATACCTCACACGGGTCGAGTACCGCAAAGACACTTCGTTTCTCAAGGACAATGCCCTCTATTTCGCTACGGAGGCCGAGCTGGATCTCCTTGAGGGATGGTTGGAAGACAAGATTGTGGACTCGAGACTAGACGCGAATACCTTCTTCTTCGACCTGGAAGACGAGGATGACGAAGCCCAGCCAGACTCGGTCGCCGAGGAACTCCAGTTCGCATACAATCAAATCGTATCGAAAGAGTATCCGGTCTCGGAGGACAGCACGACACTGGTCCTCAAGTTTTACCCGTCGGGGTCTCAGACGAACATCAGTTTTACGCAAAGTCTGTACGCTGATCTCGAGGCCGTGGTAGCCAGGCTCCAGCCGACCGAATTTCATCCCGAAATGACGATCACGCTGGCCGGCAGGCTCCAACGAAGCATGATTGAGGTCAAGGCCATCCAGGACGATGTGGTCCGTTCTTTTGGTTCGGGAGTCCTGGCGGTAATGTTCTTGGTACTCCTCTACTTCTCGTACAAATCGTACCGGGCCCGGGTGGGTCGCCGGTTCGTCGGCCGCGCGTTGTTGGCCGAGGTGGGGCGTCTGCCTGTCATGGCGGTCCTCATCGGCCTGCCTCTGCTCATGAGCCTGTCGTGGACGTTTGGTCTCGCGAGCGCGGTATTCGGCGCCTTGAATCTGATGACATCCACCCTGGGGCTGGTGTTATTCGGGTTGGGAATAGATTTCGGCATCCATTTCTACGCGCGCTACGCGGAGGAGAGGGCCGAGGGGAAGTCACCAGCTGACTCGGCGGAGACCACCTTTATTTCCACCGGGATGGCCATCACCGTGGGGGCACTGAGTACTTCCGCGGCTCTATTCGTCCTCGTCGTTGCCGACTTCCGGGGCTTCAGTCAGTTTGGATTCATGGCCGGAAGCGGCATTCTGTTCGCGCTCCTAGCCATGATGCTGGTGATGCCGGCTCTCCTGGTACTGTTCGAGAGGCTTCGACTACTAAATTTTGGCGATGGCCAGGCCGGAGCCATGACGCGGCCCGAGCGGTCCAAAAAATTCCCGGCGGCGAGGCCAGTGCTGGTGGTTTCCGTCATCCTGGTCGTGGTCGCGATGGTCGCAGCCCGAAGCGTCGGGTTCGAATACCGCTTTGGAGTTCTCGAGCCCAGCTATGAGGCCTACAACGAACGTGCAGAGGTTATTCGCCGCGTCTATGACAACGGTCGGAGTCGGAATCCCGCGTACGTGGTCGTCGATGACAGCTCGGAGGTCACCCCCATTCTGAATGAACTGAATCGGATTATTCTCACGGATACGCTCAGCCCCACCATCGATCGGGTCGAGAGTCTCCAGGAGCGCTTTCCAACCAATGGGGCGCGTCAAGAAAGACGCCTGGGGCGCTTGGCCGTGATTCGTGGCCTGTTGGCGGATCCCTTCCTGGAGACCGATGAATCCGACGACATGGCGCGGTTGAGGGCAGCGGCCGGAACCACCGAGCCCATAAGCTTCGAAGAGATTCCGGAGTTCTTGACCGAGCAGTTCACCTCCAAGTCTGGCGAGCTGGGCAACTTCGTAATCATCTACCCCTCCGTCGGCTTGTCTGATGGCCGGCAGTCCATCGCATTCTCGGAAGACGTTGGTCGAATCGAGACGGCCGAT
>CAYXSE010000398.1:0-2126 GCA_964466675.1 uncultured Rhodothermales bacterium
CGGGGGCTGTCCCCAAAGCTCGACTGCTGGAGTTACTCAATTGAGCTGGGGAACGACCCAATCGCCAGGGCGGATTCCCTGATGTTGGTGTTCGAACGCGAGGCACTTGCGTCTCCCGCGGTCTCCAAGACCCTGGTTAGCATTTACGAGGCATCGGCATCGCTTCGTGTGCAGTTTACGGAAGCAGATCTCAACACCGCTGAACCCTACCTGCTCCGTGAGCGACTGATCTCTCACGCCGTCAATACGGGCGGTCTTCGAATTAGCGTAGGTGGCTTGATTCCGGACGGCTACTTCTCCGGATCCGGGAGTGGCGCCATCGCTCTCGTTTTCCTGATTACCGCGGCTGTCTTCGAGTCTTGGAGCCTGCCCCTGGTCGTCATGCTTAGTGTACCAACGGCGGGAATCGGGGTCACAGCCGGATTTTTGTGGACTGGGGCGAACTTCGCTGAGGGTGCATTCATCGGGGCCATCCTCATGGTGGGCATTGCGCTGAACGACAGCATCCTTCTCGTGGGTCGATATCGCCAGCTTCGGGAATTGCGCCCTGACTCAGACCCATCCCTCCTGGCTCGACTCGCGGCGCGTGAGCGGCTGAGGCCCATGATCACAACCACGTTGACCTCGGTCGTTACTATGATCCCGATGGTTGTCTTTCCGAGCGATACCGATTTTTGGCAAGGATTGGCGGTGACCGTGATTGGCGGTGACCGTGATTGGCGGACTTACCGCGTCCACGCTGTTTGCGCCGATTGTTAGTGTGGCGGCGCTGAGTCTGGGGCCGGGCTACAAGGCTCAAGCGTTCACTCGATCCTCCCCTTAGAGGATGGAGGGCCCAATTCGCTACCCCTGGGGTACGGAGGCCGACATCGTTCTGTCTCGCGGAAGCGGCGAATCCAAATCTACCCAGCTTGAGATGGCGTGCACGCCTGTGTACCTAGCCAGAAGACGGGTTTCCAGCACCGCGTACCCTCCCGTGGCGGTCTTTTCCAATGGGCTTACGATCAAGCGCTCTATTACCAGCAATTGTGGAGTTGCTGGAGTCCCGGGGACCTCATTCCATAAATAGCGCTCAGCCCCGAGATTGAACCAATTCCGCCCCAAGCTTACTTCGTCGAAGCCACCAAACGACTGAAGATGTTCGAAGCCGTCTTCCACGTCCCAACCGACGCTAATGCCGTGCGAGGTGAACGCAACAGAATCACTCAAGGCTCTCCTCTTAACACTCGTTCGAGAGGCATTCAGGACTGGCGCGAATGCCGGGTTGACGCAGAAGCTGCACTCGGGCGAGCCGATATAGATAAAAACGATCTCCACCCCGCTACGAATACCTGGCTTTCAGGGTCGCCGAGTCAAAAGGTTAGCACGCTAATCTTCGGGTACGGCATATCGGCGTAGGCATAGATGCGGTCTCCCTTGATCGCCATAATCCGGGGTAGTTCGTTCCCCAGGTAGACTCCTCGGCCGGTTGCTATTTCTACTAGATAGGTGTCGAGGTAAGCGAACCGCCCAAGCGCTATCGCCTCCGGCGTCTGATGCATCGTTTGGATGACGAACACGCCGTTCACATCAATCATGCTGCTCGTGTGGTCGAACTCCACTACTTTCATATAGCGATCCAATGCCCGCGGCGTTCGGACGGTTTTCAGCGCTGTGTACGACCCCAACACAAGCTCCCAAAGGAGCTCGCCAGTACTTCCTTTGTAGGCGCGAAGCACCGGGACCATGTCCAGCATTTCGATCACGATGTCGGAGGCATCGGCGCACCCAATCTGCCCCCCCGCAAGGTTCCACCTCACGAATGGATCGTCGTCACGATACCAGGACCCAATCGCACGGACAAGGCTGAGGGCGCCACCACTACGTTCAAATATTTCAATCCCCCCGACCTCTTCCTCTTTCATGGTTTTCATCGCGATGAGATTCCTAGTCGCGCACATCTCTTGCACCTCGAAGGGAAACCTGTTGCGATCCACCTCGCCCCAACCAGACGGGCTCTCTTGAAACTCTATCACGACCCCATAAGCATCAGCAACGAACAGCGCCTCCCCGAATAAGACAATGGATTTCGGTGAGAGAAACTCTCCTATGCCCTGCCCCTTGCCCCCTATCACTGACTTGGGCCG
>CAYXSE010000399.1:0-2122 GCA_964466675.1 uncultured Rhodothermales bacterium
GCCGTCCCACCTGACGGACCGGATGTCTCGATCTACCGGGCCTGATGAGCCCGAAACGCACGAACACGAGTACGACGGCAAACACGAGCAGACCCGCCAACAGCCCGACCGGAATCGTGATTTTGAGAAAACCCAGGCCATCTGGGTGGTAGACGAACTTGTAGTACAGGCTCATAAATGGAACAAGGTGGAGGGTCAGGAACACCCCTGTCCATTTCTGTCTCCTGGTGAGCTTCTTCAATGTGTTCTCTCGACGCTAGGGGCTACCGGCTTGGGACAACCCTGCCAACGAAGACAGAGAGAGGGAGAGCCGTCCGTCTAGGAAAACGCAATCGAAGAGACAATCACGACAGCGTCGAGTCGGTATTCATACACCCTGAATAAAGAAGGACTTGTTGCCCGGGTCAGTGGGCTCTCGCGTGGCCCGGCGGGCGCGGTGCCGTGATAAACGAAGGATGAGGCCGTGTCCAGAGTGTCTTCGACCCATGCGTCCTCAGAGCCGGACTTGCGTGGCTTGCAGAAACGACTCGGGCTCTGCGAATGGAGGCTGGAAAGGTGGCCGCACCCGGCACAAGAAGGGGTACGTGATGGTCCGCGTCGCCGCTCATCCTCGAAACAGTGCCCGAAACTTCTATGTCTTCGAGCACATTCTGGTAATGGAACATCACCTGCGCCGGTACCTATCCAAAGGAGAGACAGTCCATCACCGCAATGGGATCAGGGACGATAACCGGATCCAGAATCTGGAATTGTGGACAGGAAACCACCCGGCGGGAGTCCGGGTGGATGACCTTACGTCATGGGCGCTTCAACACCTCAGCCTGTATGCTCCCGAGAGCTTGAGGTGTGATCGCTTGGAGATGGCGGGAGTCGAACCCGCGTCCGAATAGAAGTCCAGTCAGGCGTCTACGCCCATAGTCGACCTATTAGAGGTGCTCCCCCTTGGGCCATTGCCAGTCAACAAGGCGACCCAAGGGCAAAGGCTGATAAAATTTCGCTGCGCCGTATTCAGCCGGCATCGTCGCAGCTAGACCATTAAGCATGATGTCTCTTGGCCCACCAATGGACAGGCGAGCTAGAGACAGATAGCGGAACTAAGCCGCCATCGCGTACGAGTAATCGTTCGCAGTTGCTTGTTTTCCTGGTAAGATTTACGAGCACACCAAGAAGCTCGGAAACGCATCCTGCCACACTTTCTACCCGTCGAAGCCGTGACATCCCCAGTATGAAAAGAACGAGTCTTGTCGCGCCGTGAGACTGCGAAATGTGTGCCGGAGTTCCTTTGGGTGGGCGACCTTCTGGTTCAGCCGGGCTGCGGCCTCACCCCAGGCCCTCAAGAATCGCCAGGTAGTCTCTCGCCGACATCTCCCGACGGTTAGACCCGTTCGAGCCATTGGCCTCCGCCGCGGCCGCGATGGGAGCGAAGTCTTTCGCCTCCACGCCAAGCCCCTCAAACGGCGGGATCCCGACCGCTACGCCCAATGCGTCCACCCGCGCAATCACGTCGCCCACCCCGGAAAGCGCTCCGAGGGTTTCCAGTCGCTCGGATATCGCTTCAAACTGATACCGCAACACCGGCGCCAGCAGAATCGCATTCAACAATCCGTGGGGGAGGTCACATCGGCCGCCGATAGCCTCCGAGAGGCAGTGGACCGCGCCCACATCGGCATTGCCGAAAGCGATGCCGGCGATCGTGGAAGCCTCCATCATCGCCTCGCGAGCCTCCCTATCCCCGATGTCGACGACGGCCAGAGCCAGGTTCTCGCCGACCAGTCGCACGGCCGCCGTCGCCAGCTGATCTGAAACCGGATTCGACGCCAGTCCGACGAAGGCTTCGATGGCGTGGGTCAGCGTATCCATTCCCGTCGTCGCCACAAGCGAGGAGGGGAGGGTGGCCAAGAGGTCGGCGTCCACCAAGGCCCAGGCTGGAAAGAGTCCGTCGCCCTTCACGCTGATCTTGGTGCCGCGCGATGAGTCCGTCAGCACAGACACCCAAGTCACCTCCGAGCCGGTGCCACAGGTAGTCGGGACAGCGACAACGGGTGTGGGGGCCATCGAAAATCGATTCGCACCTTCGTAGTCGCGACACGACCCCGGATTGGTGATGAGGAGTGCAATGGCC
>CAYXSE010000400.1:0-2106 GCA_964466675.1 uncultured Rhodothermales bacterium
CCCTGGCCTTCGATTCGCTCGAACGCCCAGGTGCCATTGTCCTGGTTGAACGCCGCCTGGATTCCGTCCATTATTTCGGGGTGGTCTTCCCGGAAGGCGCCCGATCCCACCAGGCCCACCTCTTCGTTGGCCCAGTGACCCGCCAGAATCGTGCGTCGAGGATTCGGGTAGGTTTCCTTGAGGATCCGCATGGCTTCGAGCATGGTGATGGTCCCGGTTCCATTGTCCGTAGCGCCGGTCGCAGCGTGCCATGAGTCCAGGTGTGCTCCCAGGATCACGTACTCGTCGGGGAGTTCAGACCCCGTGATTCTTGCGATTACGTTGAACTGGGCCACCTCGTCTTTGAGTTTGGCGCGTGCGTCTACCTCGATCTCTACCACTTCGCCGCCGTCCGCGAGTCGGTATAGTAGTCCGTAGTCCTCGCAGGAGAGGTCGATGGCCACCGCGGTGACGTTATTGGTGGCGAAAACCTTGTTCACGCCCCATCCTTGAGACCAGCGGGATTCCAGGGTACCCGCCGCACCGGCGGAATCGACAAGCGCCGCTGCCCGGCCGGCCGCGCCAAAGGCGTTGGCGGAGCCACTCAATGCCTGGATGCGCTCTGAGAAGGCGGCCCGACCGTCCCGGCGTCTTTCAGCGAGTCTCTCGACTACCTCTGGCCGCGCATTGGCCACGAGTTCCTGCCGGGCGCGACACATCTCCTCCGGCGCCGACATCAGCACAAACTTCCCCCGCACGTCGGAAAGCCATTTTGCCGCCTCGTCTGTCGTCAGACTCGCGGGCGGCACAACGACTTCCCCGCGTACTGGACCGTCCGTTCCAGGACTCCACGCCTTTATTTCTGCTTCGAGGCTTGCCACACGAGGGGACACCATGTCTATGTGTAGGCTGCCTTGCTCCCAAGCCTTCCAGGTTCCGATTTCTTCTTTCTGGGCAACGACTCCCCAGGACGCGTACGTCTCAATCAGCCAATCTTGGGCCTGCGCCAGTTCATCTGAACCTGCCAACCTCGGACCGATCTTGTCCATGAGGACATGCGCCAGATCGCGGACCTGGGATTCATCGACTCCCATACGCCACATCTCGCGAATTACAGGATCGTCGGTCGGGAAAGTTTGTGCCCCACTCACCTCAACGAAAATCGGAAAAAGGGCCGAAATCGTAAGGAAAAGAGTGATCTGGCGAGACATGGGCCGAGGTGTTGTTGGAAGTTCAAGGTAACGCCTTTGCAGGGACTCCACGGGCTCTGCAAGGGGAATTCGGATAGTCGCTAGGGAGGGGTATCGTATTTTGTCCGCTCCAAGTTGCACCACGATTCTCAGAACGCCATGCAGGCACCTGCCACCACCCACGATTTCCTGGAACGCCTCGGTATTGAGGCCATCAACTATGGCGGATTCGACGGCGAATGGTTTGGGTCCGGCCCCGACCTCGCCGTTACCTCCCCAATAGACGGATCCCACATCGCCACCGTCAAGCAGGTCACCGTAGAGGAGTACGATCGCTTGGTTGACCGCGCGCACGAAGCGTTCATGACCTGGCGCCGTGTGCCGGGGCCGAAGCGTGGCGATCTCGTTCGCCAGCTTGGAAACGCCCTTCGCGAGAACAAAGCCGATCTCGGCGCCCTAGTCACCCTGGAAATGGGAAAGATTGGAGCCGAAGGTGAAGGTGAAGTTCAGGAAATGATCGACATCTGCGACTTCGCGGTCGGACTTTCCCGACAGCTCTACGGACTGACCATGCCATCCGAGCGCCAGGATCACCGGATGGCCGAGCAGTGGCATCCCCTCGGCGTGGTCGGAGTGATTAGCGCGTTCAATTTCCCGGTCGCGGTGTGGTGCTGGAACTCCGCCCTGGCGGCCGTATGCGGCGATTCTACGCTCTGGAAGCCATCCAGCCAAACGCCACTGACGGCCATTGCCTGCTCAAAAATTGCAGAGAAAGTCTGTCTGGATAACGATGTGGACCCCGCCATTTTCACGCTCTGCGTTGGAAAGGGATCGACGGTCGGGGACAGGCTCCTTCACGACCGGCGTATTCCCTTGGTCTCAGCCACCGGCAGTTGCCGCATGGGCTACCGGGTCGGAGCCGTCGTGGGAGAACGTC
>CAYXSE010000401.1:0-2094 GCA_964466675.1 uncultured Rhodothermales bacterium
TCAACTCGTACCAGCGGCCGTAGTGAGCGGCGTCTTCAGCATCCGCCACTTGCTAGATGCGCAGCAGCGGTGTCTCGCGATCTTTTGGGCGCACAACTTGGCGGCCCTGACCGATTGGGTCGAGCAGACGCGGGGCTGATTTGTCGGAGACTGGGTGCAACGTCAATGTCGGAAAGCAAACCCAGGGACCTACCACTCGGCGGGGATGACTTGCCCTACTTGAAGGCCGCATGAGCGAAATGTCGTACGTACGCCACCCGCGCCAACGCCTTGAAAAGCCGGATCGGGAAGAACTTCTCAGCGCGTACTTTGCCTGGTACGGCGCTCGCGCTGCCAACGATCCGGTTGTGGTGAACAGCAAGATCCCCCGCGAGGTCTACGCCGATGTACTTAACGCGGTGGGGACGATTCTTCTTGAACGCGCCAGAGCGGACGCCCGCAAGGCTGGACCCGTCCGAGAGTTCCTTGACGAGAACCCATTGCCTGACGAATTGGCCGACAAACTGCCAGACGATTTCCGGGCCTTTTGCCTGGCCTTGAACGCGCTCAAGCAATGGGTCAGTGCGGAACAGGGTGCCACGGACAAATTCCTGCTCGGGGCCAAGGCTCGCGATGAGTGTCGAGCCGCCGCCGGAGTGTGTATCGTCACGGGCGAACAACTTGAGGGTGGCAAGATCGAATTGCACCACCCAGTACGGGACGGCAGACCCCCCATTCCACTCAGCAAGGCGGGCCATGCTCAAATAGAGGGGCAGTCAGCCGAGAACGATCCTCTTCACGTCCAACTAGCGGATCTCAGGTCGGCAGGAAATGCCTCATGGGTGATGCTCCGACGCGGTTGCCTTGATCACCTGGGCCTGGAAGTTGAACACAGTACGGCTAACAAGAAGTCGAGCAGCCGGTCATTCGCCAAGAAGGCCAAGAAGGAAACGGGCTTGGGTTATGACGATTTGATTTCTTGGCTCGACCAGGAGAAGCTGGGATTATAACCCTGATGATTGGTACTCAGCTTTGAGCAAGAACGAGGACTGGCGTAGCCGTCCACGGAAGCCAGGAAAGCTGAAGCTGACCAAGAGGCTCTCGATCCGCGTCACGGAGGAAGAGCTAGATCTTCTTCACGTGAAGGCTGAGGCCGCCGGTCTGCCGCTCTCGGATTTCGTTATTCGTAGTTGCCTCGGCAGGAGCGCCCGGTAACTCTCCCCACCTTCACAATTCTCAGGCATCTTGAAGCATCTAATGGGTTGTCTGTGACAACCCCTTAGATACTCCGTTCTATATGGTGTAGGGCCAATCACTCTCAGCATTCTCCACCTCTCCGAGGATCTTCAGAATGAGCAACCTTCTCCTCCACGTCGATGCCGGCCGCGTCACCAGGCGGGACCTGGAAAACGTCGAACTCCCCGAGCCCACCCCGACGTGGCATCCGGTCGCTCACACCCGCGTGCTGGACACCGTGACGGACCGTCTTGCTGACATGAACATCCCTGTCAGACGCGAGCAATTGGGCTTGACCCACGACGGTGCCCGGTTCTTCGGGACGCTCGATCTGGACCTGGATGTCTACGGCGGCGACGTTTCGCTTTCCGTCGGCATCCGGAACTCAATCGACAAGTCGATTAGCGCCGGGCTGGCCGTCGGCGAGCGTGTATTCGTCTGTGACAATTTGTGTTTTAGCGGCGAGATCGTCGCAATGCGCAAGCACACCCGCCACATCCTCCGCGATCTCGATGGCAAGGTCACCGAAGCCCTCGTCCAGTTGGACAAGTTCCGCGAGTTGGCGGGGCAGCGGATCGAGAGATTGCACAATCTCACGCTGACCGACTCCCAGGCGCACGACTTGATGGTCCGTGCTGCTGATCGCGGCTGCATCGCCTGGAGCGGCATCGGCAGGGTGCTGGCCGAATATCGTGAACCGCAGCACGACGTGTTCCTGCCTCGCAACGCTTGGTCGCTGATGAACGCATTCACCGAGGTCGCGAAGGTCGGCTTCCAGAAGAACCCCGTTCGGGCGTCTGTGCAGACCATCCAGTTGACCAGCTTGTTCACCTCCGCCTGCGAGAGGAACTAGCCATGCTCGACACAACTGAGGTCGAA
>CAYXSE010000402.1:0-2087 GCA_964466675.1 uncultured Rhodothermales bacterium
ATTGCTCCCCCGGGGCTCCCACAGATCCGGACGTGCGGATTTCCCGCATCCGGCTCCTCGGGTCACAGATTCGCTACGCTCGGTAGATGGAGTGGACGACCCGCGCCGGCGCCAACGGATGGCGCTGAAGCAGGGCAGCCATTTTCTCCCAAGTAAGCGCGGCTTTGCGCGAGCGGCGGCTAAGCCACTTGCGCCAAGCGCGCTCGACCTTTCGGCGAAGCAGCTGGAGCATCCGGTGGTTACCGGTGATGCCGTAATAGGCATCGTGCCCGCGCAACTTCGCGTTCAAGGCCTCGTGCTGCTCGCTGATCGGTAAGTGCCGGTTGACGCGACACCAAGATGCAATCCGGTGTAACGCCCGGCTGAAACGAGTCGAGGCTGTCTTCCGCTTCACCACCCAGTTGCCCTTCCGGGACCGGCCCCAGAAGTGCCGAAAGCCAAGCAACTCAAAGCTGCCGGGGTGGTCTCTGTCCGAGCCCGGAGGCTTGGGACCACCACGCGGTTTGGTGAATCTCACCAGCCGCGTCTTGTCCGGGTGAGGGCGCAAGCCGTACTTGCCGAATCGCTTCGGCAGCACGTCAAGCACCCGGCGAGCGTCCACCTCCGTCTCGAAGACGATCACAAAGTCGTCCGCATAGCGCACCAAATGGGCCTGGCCTTTCAGCCGAGGTCGCACCTGCTGCTCAAACCATGCGTCCAGCACTTCATGTAGGTAGATGTTCGCCAGAAGCGGAGAGATGACCCCGCCTTGCGGAGTGCCAGCGCCGGGGTGGTAGACACACCCGTCCTCCAGCACGCCCGCCTTCAGCCACTTGCCAATCAAGCGCACCAGCACGCCATCGCGTACCCGTTCGCCAAACATCCGACGGAGCTGCGCGTGGTCGACGGAATCGAAGAAACCTTCGATATCCGCCTCCAACACCCAGCCGCCGTTCGGCATCTCCATCACGTGATCCCGAAGCGCTTGAAGCGCCTGATGTGCACTGCGTTTGGGACGGAAGCCGTACGAGCAGTCCATAAAGTCCTGCTCGAAGACCGGCTCCAGCGCCATGACGACCGCCCTCTGAAGTAACTTGTCCTCAAAGGTCGGGATCCCAATGGGGCGGGTCTTGGACCCGTCACCCTTTGGGATGTACACACGCCGCACAGGCGGTGCGCGGTAGTGATCGCCGGACTTCGCCCGATCGAGCAGCGACTGGAGGTTGCCCTCCAGGTTTTCCGCATACTCCTCGGCTGTCTGTCCGTCGACCCCCACCGCCCCGTCCTTCCGGGTGCGCCGGTACGCTTCCTTCAACCACTCGATGTCGATGTGATGCGACAGGGAGGTCAAGGCCACCCCAGGCATCTGCTTCGCGAGTTGTGCTATCCGCTCTCGTTTCGTTGAGACTGTCTTAGGGCTTGGTTTCCCCATCATCTTTCCCTCCTGCGGTTCTGTGACCCGACAGCCCCTTCCCTCCACGGGGTCGCCCGGGAATGGCTTCCCCCGCTTCAGCGGTACTATGGACTGATCCGAAACCCTGCCGCCCATCCTCGCCACGCTCGGCTCATCACCTCGCTCGACGGTACCGTCATCGCACCACGCGACACGGAGGCGGTAGGGGCTCCCAGGTTCCTGGGGGATCCTCGTGTGCCTATGCCGTGCTCTTAGACCCCGGACGGACCTGACGGCACATGGCCGACCCTATAGATGCGGGGAGTCGCTGTTGCCGGCGGCTTTCGCCTTCATGCCGGTGCCTCAATCCGCACCGTGATCACGGAACATACCGCGTGGCGCACTGTCAGGTGCTGCCCCCGGTAACTCGACGACGAGGGCTCCGACAAACCAACTCTTTCGGGGCTGAATCACACGGCCTCAGCACTCGCTGTTTACGCTTCGCAGCCCGGGTCTTCCCTCGGTCAACCACGCAAAACTCGCTTCCGGCTGGCGGCCAGCCTCTACCGGGCGGGATTGCTTACCCGCAAGACCCCAGTAAAAGGTTTCAGTAACTGTCTACATCACTCCCCCTTCTCCAAGCTTCGCCTGGCGCAACGAGTTCGAGTTTCGAGTTCGAGCTTCGAGCTTCGAGTTTCGAGTTCGAGCTTCGAGC
>CAYXSE010000403.1:0-2043 GCA_964466675.1 uncultured Rhodothermales bacterium
AGGGACGCGCTCAATCCTGGGTCACTCGCCATCGGAAGCCAGACAAGCGGGACACCCACTGGGACCAACGACATCTACGCGACTCAGCTGAGCCTCCTTCCCTCCTTTACGCATATTCTCGGTACCAGGTTTTTCTACGCCGTGCGAGGTCGACTTTTTGCG
Organism: uncultured Rhodothermales bacterium; assembly: GCA_964466675.1. Classification (GTDB taxonomy): domain Bacteria; phylum Bacteroidota; class Rhodothermia; order Rhodothermales; family UBA10348; genus CAYXSE01. The sequence continues at coordinate 163 of CAYXSE010000403.1, forward strand.
ACGGCCCTCCTCCCCATCGACGACGACGGTAAGGTCAAAGGGTTCGACGACGGCAACATCGGCATTCGATATGGAGGTGAGGTTCAAGGCGACTACGAACATTCGGCCAATCGCCATTTCACCCTGGGAATTTCTGGCGATGCCCTGCTCACACAGTCATCATTCTTTGTCACTTCCGATGGCGATTCCACGGGAGGTCAGCCCGAATCGGCGATCTTCGGACAATGGGACGAAGTGATCGGCAAGACCACCATCGCCGGAGGTCTGAGACTGGACCGATATGCCATCGATACCGGGACAACTCTTCAGCGGCTAAGCCCCAAAATTGCCATTTCTCGTCGCATTGCCCCAGGAACGTCTGTCCGGTTCGCCTACGGACACGGATTCCGCGTTCCGAGCCTGGCAGAGCGGTTCACAGACAATCAGGACTTCTTCCCCATCGTTCGGAACTTGACCCTTAGACCCGAGCGCAGCAGCAGCATAGAGGTGGGCATTCGAGCGGGGAGGCGCCTGGCGAACGGCGTCGAATGGGAGATTGACGTCGCCGGTTTCCTCAGCGACTATTGGGACCTCATCGAGCCCAAGCTGGTCCCTGCACTCGCGGCTTTCCAGTTCGTGAACCTGACTCGGGCGCGCATCGCCGGCGGCGAGGTCTCCATGGAAATCCGGACGAGTGATTCTGAGTGGCGATTGGGCTACACGCTGCTCGACGCGACAGACCAATCCCTCGACCAACCGCTCGCTTCACGGTCGCGGCACCAGATCACCCTGGGTGCCGACTATTCAGTATTTCCGTGGCTCGAAATCGGAGCCGATTGGCGCGGAATGAGCGCTCCGGAACGGGTGGACACGGACTTCGCTCTTTTTGTGCCCGACGCCGATCTGCTCGTGGCCACGCGCGTGCTTGATGCGCGAATCTTCGCCACCCGCGGACCTTTCAGACTGGGGTTTATCCTCAACAACGTGTTCGACTACTACTACCTCGAGCGTCCGGCTTTTCTGGCTCCGCCGAGGCACTTCCAGATCCGTTTTCAGGCGGATATTTAGAAGGGAGTTGACCGGCTACCAGCCGTAGCGCTCCCGCCGCGGGCCTCGGTAGTTCTGAGCGGCCTGTTTTGACTAAAACGGCTTGTAGAGAGCCAGGTAGGCGGCAACAGAACCTAGGATTACGGCGACGGCCAGCCAGGTCTGCGCCTTCTCAGGCATCTTCCTGATCAGGGTCGACGAGCCGCCGAGTACCAGCCAGATGACGAGCTTTCCCCAGAGCCATCCCGGCCACGGAAACCCGATGCCCAGCCGCGCCAACATTCCGAACCCACCCAGCAGAAGCAGGAACAGTCCGACGCCGTGCATGATGGAAAGGATCTTCTTCCAGTCCTCTTTTCCGGCTCCGACGATCATGCCGCCGAGTTGAGCGAAAAGAAGAAATATCCCAATCAGATGAATCAGTTTGTACAGGTCGGTGGGCATGATTATTCGATACTTGGGTGCTGAGTGTGGAAATCCGTGCCCGACTGGTAGGTCTGCGCCACCGCCAATGCAAGGTCGTCCCGATAGAGGCCTGCGATGAAGTTAATACTATCTGGGGTGCGGCGCGTGGCAATCGGCGAATCGAGTACCGGTGAGAGTCGATTCGGCACCGTGACCGAGGGGTGTCCGGTCAGGTTCGTGATCCTTAGCCCGTTACTCCGATAGTTGGTGACCACGACATCGAACTCCGCGAACAGCCCGGCCATTTCCTGCATCAGGAGGGTCCTCTGGCGCTGACCGTTGATGTAATCCACGGCGCTCACAAAGCGGTGTTCCCGGAACGTTGCCGGCCATAACTGCTGGCTCACCATGGCGTCCGTACCGCCAGAGCGTGTCAACTCGTCGAAGGCG
>CAYXSE010000404.1:0-2013 GCA_964466675.1 uncultured Rhodothermales bacterium
GGGTATCATGGGTCCAGACATGATGGCCAAGTTCGAAGCTCAGGCATCACGATTTGGTGCGGACCTTCGCTGGGGTGTGATCACTTCGGTTGATTTCAGCGGACACCCATTCAAGTTGGTCATGGACGAAAGCGATCCTCTGACGGCCGATACGGTGATCGTCTCCACCGGAGCGTCTGCCAGTTATCTGGGCCTTCCCAACGAGAAGCGGCTCCTGGGGCACGGCGTTTCAGCCTGTGCGACTTGTGATGGCGCCTTCTTCCGCAATGAGGAGGTGGCCATTGTGGGGGGCGGGGACACGGCCATGGAAGAAGCTCTCTTCCTGACACGATTCGCCAGTCGAGTTCACCTGCTCCACCGTCGCGAGGAATTGAGAGCCTCGAAGATCATGCAGCAGAGGGTCTTCGAAAACGACAAGATCCAGATGCATTGGAACACAGTCGTTCTGGACGTCCTCGGCGATTCCGGTGTCACTGGCTTGAAAGTGGCCGACGTGAAGACGAAGGAGGAGTCGAGGTTGGACGTGACGGGATTTTTCGTGGCAATCGGACACAAACCGAACACGGATGTATTTGCCGGACAACTAGATACCGACGACACGGGCTACATCCAGACGAAGCCGGACAGCACCTACACGAATATTGAAGGCGTCTTTGCGTGCGGAGACGCACAAGATCATGTGTACCGGCAGGCGGTGACGGCGGCCGGCACGGGCTGCATGGCCGCGATGGACGCAGAGCGCTGGTTGGCCGAGCGAGAGTAGGCTCCGACAACCCGACAACCCGACAACCCGGCGGCCCGGCAACGCTGGCAGGGACCTCGGGCCTCTACTTGCTGAACATGTGTTTCAGTACGAAAAAGACGTTTTCCTTGCGCTCCCGGAGACGCCTGGAGAAGTACGGGTACCACATTTTTCCGTAGGGGATGTATACCCGCATGTTAAAGCCTTCGCCCGCTATCTGGCGTTGTGTCTCAGACCGAATTCCGTAGAGCATCTGGAATTCGAATCGTTCCACAGGGATGTCCTCGTCCCTTACATACTCACGCGTCGCGTCAATCAGAATGTCATCGTGGGTAGCAATTCCCGGATATTTGCCGTCCTCCATGAGCACCACCATGTACTCCAGAAATCGATCACGAATATCGGACATATGCTGTAACGCCAGTTTGGCCGGCTCCCGGTAAGCGCCCTTACACAACCGTACCCGGGCCCCGAGTTCACACATGCGGTCGATGTCCTCCCTCGTGCGCAGCAGGTAGGCCTGCAGTACGATGCCGACGTTTTCTGGGTAGGTCGGATACACCTTCTCAAGTATGCCGATCGTGGAATCTGTCACATCCGTCCCCTCCATATCGAGCCGGATGAACGTGCCGGAATCGCGAGCCACCGTCAGCAGCTGGTGCAGATTATCCAGACAGAACTCTTCGTCGATCTTCTGGCCAAGCATGGACAGCTTGATGGAGATATTTCGATCGATTCCGTTCTCGCTCGATAGGGACTTTACCAGCTCCAGGTAAGCGTCGCGGGCCTGCTCGGCCAAGCGCCGGTCCGAGATGTACTCACCCAGCAGGTCCAACGTTGTCAACAGCCCGCTTGCCCGAAGGTCTCGAGCGACCGGCAGTGTTCCAGTCAAAGAATCTGACGCGACAAAACGCCGGGCCAAGAAGAACGGTAGCTTCATACTCCAGGGAAAAGGGCAGTGAGGTCAAGGCTGGCTGGCGACCCTGAATCGGGAGTCCAAACTTAAGCCTCGCGGGGTCTTGAAGCACCCGCCTAGCCCTCTAGCGCCTGCCTCAGGTCCTCGGTAAGGTCGTCTGGGTGCTCCAGTCCAATGGACAACCGGAGAAGCCCCTCGGGCGAGGTTGCCGGCTCTGGTTCGATGGAGGCGCGGTGCTCGATCAGGCTCTCCGTACCGCCCAGTGAAGTCGCTCTTCGAAACAGGCCGAGGCGACCGGCCAGGGCCATGGCCGCGGGCCTCCCTCCCCCGACTTCAAGAGAAATCATGGCCCCGA
>CAYXSE010000405.1:0-2003 GCA_964466675.1 uncultured Rhodothermales bacterium
CCGATGGAGCCGCCGAACGTCGCGCTAGAGTACGATTCTTAGATGAGTCAATATGCGGTGGGAAATATGAATGTCGCTATTCAAGTGAGTGATTACCGAATGCCATGGTCTACGAGGATGTAGTCGAAGCGAAGGCGATCCCGCACGTATACACGTTGCCTGACCAAGCCAACGCCCGTAAGAAGGGACAGGACTTCCCTCGTTTTCGGGACATCATTTCCGTGGTCCCGGATGAACTCATAGTCGAGGCAAGTCTCCCCTTCGGCCGCAAGGACTACGTCGCAGGAGTCTGACGGCCCTATAAGCCGCATTGTCACCGTCCTAACGAACACCCTTGTTGAGGTCTGCCTCCCGAAGATCGGCGACTTCCACGTATCCCCGATGCGTGCTGATGTCCTGAGCCAGGAGGTATTGGAGGACCGGACGATAGAATCGGGGATCACCTCGACTCCCAATATCTCCAGTCCGGAGTCCGAACTCCTCATCACATCACTGACGAATCTTCGAGAATCGTACACAAGCCAGGCCTCCGGAACTCCGAGATCCGCGAGTTGCTCGGGGTTGGCTTTTCCCCGGACCTCGAAGAAGAACGTTTCGGTCGTCCCGGTCCCCGCTACGGCCTCGTACTCCCAATACGACCCGGTCTCGAAGGGAATGTTAGGCCCTCCGCTAAGCACAACCGCTCGCGAGTCGCAACCAGACAGCGCGACCATGTGCAAGAGCAGTATGGCACACAGCGTTCCCGTGCAGGATGTAAACATGGCCGCGTTATCCCCGAGAAGTGGAACTCGCTACACTTGTGGCAAGGAGGCGGTTGCTGGCCACAAAGTCAATAGGCATCTCGCACCATTCTCATTTTGCAGAATGTCTGAGAGTCTATGCGAATCCCCGTCTTCCTCGAGCTCGAACTGAGGATCGATCATGGGCCTCAGGAAGTCGGTGCCGGCGCTTGATTGATGCTGCCCGCATTGGTGATGCGAGAGGTATTTGTTAAATACGTTCCGTTTAGGTAACGTAACCACAGAGTAACACTACCAGATCCCACCACGATGACAGAAACAACGACACTCTCCCTCGAAATAGAGGAGAAAATCTTGATAGGAGCGCCCATCGAGGCTGCCTTCGAAGCGCTTCTGCACAGGATGGCCGAAGGAAATACCGGCCAAGGCGATTCGCCAATGCCCATGATTCTCGAGCGGCGGCCCGGCGGCCGCTGGTACCGCGATCTTGGAGCCGACGCCGGTCACCTATGGGGCCATGTCCAGGCGATCCGGCCGCCGACCCTCCTGGAAATCTATGGCCCTCTCTTCATGTCGCTCCCAGTGGCGAACAATCTCATCCTCCGCCTGGAAGAAGTAGCCGGCGGAACCGAAATCACACTACGTCACACGGCCGCGGGCCCCGTAGACGGTTCGTGGGAAGAGGGCGTGCGCGAAGGCTGGAAAAGTTGGTTGACGGACGTACAGGCAAACTGTGCCGAGAGTGTCTAAGAACCTCGACCCGGTCTGGAAGGCGCTGTCGGACCCAACCCGAAGGGACATTTTGGATCTCTTGCGGCTGGGGCCGAAGCAGACCGGAGAAATCGTCAAACGATTCCCGCGACTGTCCAGAGTCGGGGTCATCAAACACATCGAAGTGCTTCGGAACGCCAACCTCGTCCTCACAAAAGAAGATGGCCGGAGGCGGGTGAATCGCCTGAACGCCGTTCCGATTCGGCAGATCTATGATCGCTGGGTGAGCGGGTTCGAGGGCGTTTGGGCGAGTGTGCTTTCCGACGTCCAGGCTGCTGCGGAGGAGGACCAGGGCATCCCTACAACGGCCAGAAAAACATGATGAGGGGCGTGCCTGCTATGACGATTAGAATCTCCAGCGGTAGTCCCATTCTCCAGTAGTCAGAAAACCGATACCCGCCCGGGCCTAGCACAAGGGCATTACACTGATGACCAATCGGAGTAAGAAATGCGCAAGATGCCCCCACCGCAACACACATTAACAAGGGATCA
>CAYXSE010000406.1:0-1994 GCA_964466675.1 uncultured Rhodothermales bacterium
GTGCTTGTGCAATCCGGCATTCCGCAGGACTCCTTGCCGAGCGTTTACTTCGCAATCACGCCGGAGCGGTCTCGCAGGAATAGCAGTCGGGTCACAGGGTACTCTGCGCAGACCACCTTGGAGGCAACCACGACTCAGTTGGACCGCCTCGCCGAATTCCTGTCAGTGGCGTTGGAGGCCCGGACGCACGCACAATTGCCGAGGTCCGCGGGGCAGAGTTGGGTGAGCTGATCGAGATATCGACTGTGCCTCAGCCAGCCCGCGGCTTCGACACTTCAATGAGGCTTGACCAGATTGTGGTGACAGGCGCGGCCACGACAGTAAGGCACATTACGATTAGGGCCTTCGTGACTGCCAAATGGCTGCTGCGATGAGCCGGGACCGAAGCACTTCTTGCGAGCTACGGATACATTTTTAGCCAGATTCGCCTGACGTCGAGTTCGAAATCCACGAAGTAATGATCGATGGAGATTTGGCCTATGCCGTTACCTCCGCGGACTCGAACCGCTGACCTGCTCATTACGAGTCAGCCGCTCCATGCGCGGGTCCGCGAGCGGCAAACGTCGTTTCCGTAGCCGGGAGCGGTGTGGTTGGGCCCGGGTTCAACTCCCGTCCGGCTGGGGCACCTACCCCAGTCGATCCAGACACGCCTGGCTGTGCGTTGCGACAGCCCCCTCTAGTCTATCCAGGATGTCGTGTCCGATTCCTTCGGCCCGGACCTCATCCGCCGCTTTCCGGGCCGCTTCGGGCATGGCTTGAAGTAACTCTTCGACCCGTTGCAGGAGTGGTTCCGCATCCAGATCGCATCGGGAGGCCAGCCTCTCCCAATGCCTCCGGGATATCTTTCCGACAGCGTACTCACGGCCTATTCGCATCGCGAGGTTGCGACTTCTGGCGGGGATTTGGCGCTCGTAAGGCAACGTGCTAATGACGTCGTACAGTGGCGCCAGCCGCACGGAGGTCGCGGAAATGAGCAGGGAGTAGTTCTTGGCGTGAGCATCGGTACCCGCAATCGCCCAATTCAATACCTGGGCATCAATAAAGGCTCCCACGTCGGTGGCCCGATGAGTGGACTCACGCAGAAGCAGGTCTACGATTTCCGGCACCCCGGGGCCGCCCTCGTTTTCATACTTGGTGGAAGGCGAAACCCCAAGCGCCTGACAACAGTCCTCCTGATGGAGCCGAACCAGACGACCACCTTGGCTCTTGGCTCGGTCATACCTCTCGACTACGATAGCCCGCTCGCCGTCAAATACCTGCACCCTTGAATCTGCAGCCGAGAGTCCTAGCCTCTTGGCAAGTTTCAGACAGAAGTGCTCATTGATCGCGAGCCCGTCTAGGTCCAAGGAAGGGGGCTTGAGAATGTGGGTGGTCGGAACTGAACCGGATGGGATTCCCCAACTCCCGTCGTCGAAGATCAAGGCTGTCTTCGGCTGGGCACCCGCCAGACTGAAGCTTCCGTGATCTCCTGCCAGGCGACCTGTTCCAGCATGGTCCAAGGCATCTCTCAAGCGCTCCGCCACTTCTGACACCGTGAGCCACTGGATGGGTGGGTCTGGCGCTGACCTCACGGCGGCAAGTCGATCTGGGGCCGTGAACTGGATGGTGCCGGCGCAATCCTCTCCGACATGCGTCAGAAGGCCAAACGCGTTCCTAGGTGAAACCCGGTAAAGGCTCCCCAAGCGTTGGATCAACCGGTGATTGTCCGGCAGCAGGCCCTCCAGAAAAGGACGGACCTGCCGATCTGGATGCTCAAGGCGAGCCATCGGCATGGAGAGGGAGAGTGGAAATGCGTCGGTCCGCGATCGCCAATCCTAGTTGTACCGCAGCACCAGATCTCCCCCCCGCTTCTGCTCGACGGTTGCGGCCACCTCGCGATTCAGTAAAACGGCGAGTTCTTTCATGTGCGCTACAGGGTCTTTCCGGCCCGGGTTAGAGGCAATACCGTTCACTTAGAGACACGAACCGCCTCCGCAGGGCGTTTGGTCGGTTGT
>CAYXSE010000407.1:0-1987 GCA_964466675.1 uncultured Rhodothermales bacterium
ACAATGAGTTGATAAAATACGGTCTTGTTTCATTCAGACAACTCTTCGATACTTCTGGAAGATGGATGTTTCAACGTCGCTCGATGACCTGGAGGGCTTTCGGTGTCTTAAGAGTAGGAAGATGGGATGAGAAAGCCGACCAACGAATACTCGCGCTGCAATAAAATTGGTTGACTAACACCGCGCAGTCGCGAGACCAGGAGACCGGCTTATGAAACAGAGTATCACGCACACGATCGGAATGGACCTTGGAGACACGTATAATCACATCGTTGTCCTCGTTGGCAACGAGGAGGACCCCAGCGAGACGACGAAGATCCGGACGACCCAGGAGGGCATTTGCTCGTATTTCGGTTCCAGATCCCCGGCAACTGTGGCCATAGAGGTGGGGACGCATTCTCCTTGGATCAGCAGGCTTCTTGCGGAACTCGGGCATACCGTCATCATCGCCAATCCTCGAGAGGTCCGTCTGATCTCCAACAGCCGAAACAAGACTGACTGGGGCGATGCGGAGAAGCTCGCTCGACTGGCTCGCTCTGATCCCAAGCTACTCCACCCGATCCAGCACCGTGGTCCCGAGGCGCAGGAAGCAGCGTCACTGATTCGTGCCCGGGACGCCGCTGTCAGGGCTCGTACACTGTTCGTCAACCACATCCGAGCCGTGGTGAAGGGCGTTGGACAACGCTTGCCCAGATGCTCCGCGGAGAGCTTTCACAAGCACATGGAGAATCTTCCGAAGGAGCGTCGGCGGGCTCTCCAACCGCTCAGGAAGTGCTTGAGGATTCTCACCGACACGGTTCATCAATTCGATCGCGCTATCAAGAAGACTGTGCGTGACTTCTCTCACGAAGTCTCCACACTCAGCCAGGTCGATGGTATCGGGCCCCTGACTGCCCTCGCCTATGTGACCTGTCTGGAGGACCCTCACCGGTTCACCAACTCCCGATGCGTTGGATCGTACCTGGGCCTGTGCTCCAGGAACCACCAGTCTTCGAACCGCGATCCGGACCTACCGATCAGCAAGGCAGGAAACCCGTACGTCCGTCGTCTCCTGGTATCAGCAGCACAGCGAATTCTCGGGCCCTTCGGCAAGGACTCCGACCTGCGTCGCTGGGGCCTTAAGCTAGCAAGTCGTGGGAAAAATGCCAAGAAGCGGGCCGCTGTGGGAGTGGCACGAAAACTCGCAGTCTTGCTTCATCGACTCTGGATTACGGGCGAGCCGTATGAACCACTCAAACACGCCTCCAAGGAGGATCCTGGCAAGGAGGCGGAGGCGATACATCGGGATTTCTTCGGAGCGACCCAAGACAAAATGGCGTGTGCCGCATGAACGCCATCACCGCCGACCGGGATTATATCGCTCAGTGTGGCTGGCCCCAAGGACGCACTCCCTTGGCACACCGACCACAGGCTCGATGGGCTAAAGTCGCTGGCCTCAAGGGCGGACTCCCTTGGCATATCGACCACACCCGCGGTGTGCCAGACTCGCTGGCGCCCTTGACCCCAACCACACTGCGCAATTGCCTCTGGTTAAGGCGGTGATGGGATAAAGTGCTTCTCAGTCAATCCCAACCGAAATGAGGTGATGCCAACAATTCCCTGAACCCTCGTTCAATGTCTTTGTGCCGCGACCATGACTTTCCTGATCGCCGAGTCCAGGTGACTGCGTGGTTGTTCTTGAGCTTCGAGCTCGATAGGAAGATTGCAGCACCTCGACTCGCCGGACCCCAACATGCAGCGGGCCACAGATCTGGCCCATCAAGACTGCGGATAGAAGCATGGCGTCATGGCGGGTCGTGATCGCGGTACAAACTTGTGACGTGGGCAGAGGTGTTTGATCCAGACCTTTTACTATTACTTGACAAGAAAAGGCTTTCTCATAGAAGAACAAACCGTGATTTTCAGGCGTTCAGGTCAGCGTCTTTCCGAAATTTCCGTGAGAAGAAGTAATTTTGATGTCCCAGCTGAGGGCTCACGAGACATTCTT
>CAYXSE010000408.1:0-1977 GCA_964466675.1 uncultured Rhodothermales bacterium
CCAGTTCTGCATTTCGCGCGAGCCCACCACGCCACGTCGCCGCCTCTGTTCCGTGCCCAAGGGAGGAGGAAGCGTGAGCCGCGGGAATGTCGGGGTATTCAACCTCGTGCTCGGATAGCGGCTCGGTTTTGAGTCCGAGGGGCTTAATCCGGGGAGCAGGCGTGACCAGGTCTGGACCTCCGCGCCCGAGCGGCACCAGGGCTAGGGACGCCTCCTTTTGAGTGTCGATGTCGAGCAACTGGTTTATCGCATCGTCCGCATAGCCGAGCACCACCGAGGCCGGTAGATCCAGGGCGGTGGCCAGGGCAAGGAGATTTGCCAGCATGCAGCCCGAGTCCCACCAAGCGTGCCTATACGCGCGCGCCCTGTACTTCCAGGCGTTCCGCCACCATGTGCTCGTCAGAACGAGTACAGCCGGCGCCTCTCCCACGACACGGTGGCCCCCGCTCGCGTCTACGAGTGCCTGACGATGGTCACCGTTCCTCAACGGACAGACCGAGAAGTCGACGGGCTGAAACTGGTAAATGCCCGCCGAAAGCCCATCCAGGTCTGCGCAGACGATATACACCTCGATGTGGTAAAGCGCCCCAGTACAGGAGGCGCCACGGTACAAAATCTCGCCGCCCGGATACATGCGCCGCTTGGTGATACCTACCGCGGAGAGCAGATGGGCTAGATCTTCCACGCTCGGAACCTTTTCGCCGCTAATTGTCGCCCCCGGTTCTGCCAACGCGGAAAGCGCGAAAGTGTCCGTCTCTATCCATCCGGTCGGGAACGATCGTCGGGCGACGTCCGAATAGATTTTGAAGGGGCGCGGCATGTTCTCGAAGTCGAGATAGTGGGAATCCGCACTGAGCCGCGCCCATGAGTGTTTGGTGGCTTCGTGGTAGTCCAATGCCTTCATGTTATAGACTCAGCCCGGATTATTCATGATGGGTCCGGAAATTGGCGGTGGGTGCAGTATAACCTTTTGAAATATAGCAGTTTTATGGTGCCTAAACCAATGCCACGACGCCAGGAAAACCTATGGCCCACCATGAATGAGATTATCCCTTTTCTCCTCGGTTTGTCACCCGTTCCGGGCAAGAAATTGTGCGCCCGGTTCGACGGCGGACGGCTGGCGGCGGTCGAAGCGATGATCGAGCGCGACATTTGGCGTTCAGTAAAACGCCTCATTGACCGCTACGGCGCCGACGCCACGATCCACGCGGCCATGCGCGCCGGAAGTTCTGCAATTCCTCGGGATCGATCCCTACCAGGAGGATGTTTGGATCGATTCCATCGGCGTCGATATCAGTCAGATACCGATAATCGGGGAGACCGGGAAGAAACGGCGCGTGTGAACGTCCACCGACCAGCGCATTACCGGCCTCGGCTTCACGGCTGGTGTCGTATTTCGTCAGCCGGCCCGCGCCTAACGCCGGGCCCGATTCTCCGCCGCGCTTCAGACCGATGCCTGACTGTGCTACCGTCTTCGTTGGTTGGGAGGAATCATCTGGGAAACCCCCGAGTGAGCTGCGGTTCCCCGAATCACGGGAAGTGAAGTTGTTCGGAAAACCATCATTAGTCACCCGGATCGCCATCGGCAAGGGTATCGGTTTTCTTTTCGGCCTCTCCGGGTTCATCTTCCTGCCTTTCTTCCTGCCGGAAGCGGGCTGGCTAATCCGCTGGGGTATTTTGCTGTGGTACACGACATTGGGGGCAATCATCGGCGTGTTCGGCGTGTTCACCTGGCTCCCGGTGCTGAAGCTGCCCATGACATGGTGGATTCGCGCTCCTTTGCTTGGCGCGTGGATGAATTTCGTGCTGGCCTTATTCGCTTACGATGTGATGAAGACGATGATGTTGTTGCTGTTCGGAGCAGATGGCATCCTGACCTCGCCAATCTGGTTCGCCGCAGAGGGCGCCGTGGTCGGGCTCGTTATCGACTATGTCGCCACCCGATTCGGCGGTGAGGGCAAGGAAACCGTCGGCCAT
>CAYXSE010000409.1:0-1973 GCA_964466675.1 uncultured Rhodothermales bacterium
ACGCTCGTAAATGGGCCTGATAATCGGATTGACGCGGTGCAGGTAAATCATTTCCTTCAGGTACCGCCTTTGATCCTTGCCGTCACCGGTCTCTCTGGCCATGTCTACGAAGTACAGCCTGGCGCGCCGGTGAAGGGTTCGATACTGGGCCGGATTGCGCCATCTCAAGTCCGAGGCGATCACGTCTCGTGCCATGTCGTGGGCCATCAAACCCTCGGGGCCTGCCTCGATGAAGCTCCGACCCCGGAGCCAGGTCGCTGGCATCGGGTGTTTCCAGCGTAGCGCGAAGCAGAGGCTCCGTCATGACAAGGGAAAGGGCGCACGCCTCCAGCGCCACTCGGTGGGCAGGACTCGGCACCTTCATCACGAACCGCTCCAGCAGGGCGCGGACAACATTCGGCGACTCGGTGGGAATACCCGCATCTGCCGGCTTTTGGAGATAGAGTTCGGCAGAAAGCGACAGCGCCAGCGGATGACCAAATGTTGCCGCGAACCACTCCGAGACCCTGTCCTGGGGCACTCCAGCGCGACTGAGAAGCTCCCCGCTTTCTTCCCTCGAAAGATTGCGGAGCGGCACCGAACGCATCAACGTGGCCCACCCAGGAACCCGTTTCCAATCGTCAGATGGGCGTAACCGGCCGGCCAAGACCACCAGCACACTGTCGGGGAGGTCGGGCAGGAACTCACGGACTAGCCACTCCTCGATCGTAGCAGCCTCTTCGAAAGTGTCTACCAGGAGGACATAACGTCCCGCTTCCAGGGTTTGCAGGACACCTTCTAGTCCTGCAGCACCGACGGCCTCCGCCAGACAACGGACAAACCCGTCAGAATCGGAAAAGCGTCTCGAATCGATGCGCGCGACGCCCACTCCTGCCCCGACGCATTGGGCCTCGAATGCTCCCAGGAGAGAAGTCTTACCCACGCCTCCCGGACCGTGGACGAACAGCACGGCGTGCTCCGGCAGGTCCGCGCCAATAAGCGCGTCAAACAGCTCGCGCTCCCTAGTGCGGCCCACGAAGGACGACTCTTCGGCGAGGCGCAGGCGGTCTTGAATTCTGCCAGGCATGAATCAAGATACCTCGAAGAGGCGTCCCGCAGCCAGTCCGAAGTGAGCCCCCTCGGCTAGACCGGCATCACCGGATTCCTGGTGTACTCGAAGACGAGCGACGTCTGAACGTGAGCCACCTCCGATCGCTGGGTGATCTGCTCCAGGACGAAGTCCCTTAGGTGATTGGAATCCCGGACGAGCACGTTGAGGAGAAAATCATCCCTACCCGCGACGTGGTACACCTCACGGGTCTCTTCCAGGTTTAGTGCGTGAGCCGAAAAAGACCGCACGATTCCGACGTCGTGGTTCGAGAGGCGGACCGCAATTATGGCCCGTAGATGAGGCCCGAGCGCGGCCGGATTCACTTCTGCATGAAACCCTGAGAACACTCCTGCCTCGCGAAGGCCGCGAACCCGCTCGAAACAGGAGGAGGGAGCCAGACCCACGGTGTCGGCCAGTTCTTTGTAGGACGTCCGAGCATCCTTCTGTAAAAGCCGGATAATCTCGGCATCTATTCGGTCAATCGTGTCTGGGCGGGGCATCGGGGCGAATCATATTCGGTTCGGTTGATTCATACGGTAATAATATTCTCTTTGGGGTACCAGAAGACCAATTAATTCGATTGAATCATGGATTCCACGAACGTTTCTTTCCCGGAGTCTCCGGTGGCCGAACCAAGGCCGACCCCTCCCGTGTCGACCCAGCTCTCGCCTCGCCGAAACACCACCAACAAAAACACAGCCGAGTCGCTGGCCAGAGAGCAACTGGAGCACTTTGGGATCGACCCGGACACGGAATTTGGAGACGCCCTCGGGCAGACGGCCATCCACCTCTACCAGGCGCACGACCAGGTGAATCGGCTCTGGGAGATCACCATTGAGGCCCTGGGGGAGTTGGATCGGTCAGACCGGATTGCGCGGTTCAA
>CAYXSE010000410.1:0-1964 GCA_964466675.1 uncultured Rhodothermales bacterium
GGTATGCGCAGTGGGGCTGTCGGCTTCAGTTGGACTTTCCGGTGGCAAAGCTATTGGACTTTGAGTGGGAAGAGCTGAGCGCAAGCAGCAATCCGTTCGCGGTTCTGGTCCAAGCGCACCTGAAGACGCAGGCCACGCGAGAGGACAAGCCAGGACGTCTGCGGTGGAAACTTGCCCTGGTAAAGGGGCTATACAAGAGGGGACTCGGCCGGGAGGACATCATCAGGCTATTCGGCTTTGTCGACCAACTGATGGCCCTTCCCGAGGGATTGGACACACAATTTAGCATCGAACTGGCCAGGTTCGAGGATGAGAAGAAGATGCCCTACGTCACAAGTATTGAACGCGTCGGAATCAGGAAGGGCTTGGAGCAAGGCAAACTGGCCATGGCTCGAGAGAGCGTGCTGGAGGCACTGAAGGTCCGGTTTGACCAGGTCCCCGACGCGATGAAGAAGCGCGTTGAATCCATTTCAGATCTGGCAGACTGCCGGACGCTTCTCCAGTCTGCCATAACCTCCACGTCAATGGAAGCGTTTGAGCAACGGCTGGACGAGATAGGGGCTGGAGACAAGCGGGGATGACTTGAGCTCGTCGGGCTCTGGATGATCGTGCGCCGGTCGGTCAGTCGGTGACATACCGGCTGGAGTGGGTCGACGAACTCGGAAAGCCGACGGGCGATTCCATCGAAGAATCGGTGTTACTCACGCCGACTACCCCGCTTTCGCCCACCGGATTGAGCGCCACAAATACAGAGCGGCGAGTCGAGTTGAGTTGGAACTACCCCCGCTCTACAAGGGAAACCGACGACAAAGTGATCCGCTTCGATGCCTGTCGCCTCACCCCGGGCGCTCACGAGCCGCAACTCCTGAATCCCGATATCATCCTTCGCAACAACGTCGTCGACACCTTCAGCTACACCTTCGACGTTCCATTGACCGGACAGACGGAGCGTTTCTTTGTGATCGCCATCGACATAACCGGACAAGCCAGCGCCCAGCACCGTGCTGGATTTCACGGTCGAAGACCTCGTGGCGCCCGAGACCCTGTTTGAAGTGGAGGCCGTGGCCCTTCGAGACGGCTCTGTGGAGGTAACCTGGCCCATCAGCGTGGATTTCGATGCCGCCGGGTATCACGTGTACCGGGGACGGAGCGTGGACGGGGATTTCCTCAGGATGAATGCTGCGCTACTGCCGCTGCTGCAGACCACCTTTGTCGATTCGACCGTGCTATACAACACCTCGTATTTCTTCAGAGTCTCTGCCGTGGATTCGAGCGGGAATGAAAGCCCGCTACGTATGGTGTCAGCGCGATCGACTCGCTCGGAAACGAGAGCATGAGGACCGAAGGGGAGCCCATCCTGATGCGTGATTTCGCCCCGCCGCTATCTGTTCGCAACGTCAATGCCCGATTTAGGGGGAACGGAGTCCTGGTGCGATGGGAGCCGAGCACCGCCGGGGATCTTGTCGGGTACAGAGTGTTCAGGTCTACCATTGCGACGGGCGCGATCCCGATGTCTTGGCCAATGATCCGATGTGCATCCGCGCTCTGCGCGCTGCTGATGCTTCCTGCGAACCATGCCGACGGCCAGGCACCGAGTAGTCCCAGCCTAAGCGTGGGTATGGCTTTCTACACGCAGGGAGACCTGAAGGGCCGGCACTGGAACGAGCCATCCAAGCGGACTCGTCTCTCATCCAGGCGTACCTAGCTCTGGGATCGGCCTATCTGGGCACTCAGAGTTATTACCTGGCAGAATTGCTGACCCGAGCCGGTTCGAAACGCTTCCCGGGGTTGAAGGCGCTGCGTGTCATCGAGGCCGAATCCCTCATGGGCCAGCAAGAGTTCCGCGCCGCGCTGACGATCTTCAAGGAGATGGAAACGGAGCTCAAGCGAGGCCCAATCCCCTCTCTTCCCGATTTTTGAAATGGTGGACCGAGCGCTCGACCTCAGCCTGCAAGCGGTCCGAG
>CAYXSE010000411.1:0-1954 GCA_964466675.1 uncultured Rhodothermales bacterium
TTAACCGCGGCCCTCACCGATGGAATCAATGGCAACGCGGTTCTCGCCGGAACGCTTGCCGCGTTTGGTCTTCCACCTTCGGTGGTGGCTGGCCTTATTGTGGCCATTGCCGAGCCGAACCTCCCGGCCGCAGTAGGCATCGTGCAAGCCGCTGAGAACAATCCTGGTGTGGGTGCCGCGCCTGAACTCATGCTGGCGTACCGCAACTTCGGCTCGCTGGACTACTACGGTGTAGACGTGGCATTCGAATATTACGCCAACGAACAGTTCTCGGTGTTCGGCAACGTCTCATGGGTCTCCGATGACTTCTTCGACAACACCGAGCTTGGTGAGGAAAACACAGCCCTGGAGCTGGCGCTGAACGCAACCACTTTCAAGGGTCGTTTGGGCGTCAAGTACCGCGTGGAGTCTGGACTCTCCGTGAATGCGGCATTGCGCCACACCGATGGCTTCCCGATTCGGTCCGGGCCCTACAGCGGTGACCTTCCCTCCTACACCCTGATCGACGTGGGATTCGGGTTCGACCTGAACAACACGGTTCCTGGTCTGAACATTGATCTCGGCCTGAACAATGCTTTGGACGCCGGACATCGCGAGTTCATTGGCGCCCCACAACTGGGGAGAATGGTCATCGCCAGGCTGACCTATTCGATCTAGCCTTTTCAGGCTTCGAAATTTCAGGTTTCGAGAGAAGGCCCCGGCACCGTTTTGGTGTCGGGGCCTTTCTTGTTTTGAACCCTCAATTGCCCAATCTTCAAGGTGTCCGCGTTGATCGGATGGAAAGCGCCCCTTAGCTTCGTTCTTGGCAGTTACTATCAGTGGCCTCCCACGAACGGCCTTCGCGCACGGCCTACCAGAAATGTTATCGGATTTCCTCCCCCTGCTTTTGATGCTCGCCATTGCGACGGCTTTGGCGATGACTCTTCTGAAGGCGGCCGAGCTTCTCGGCCCTCGAAGACCGAACCGGATCAAGCAGAAGGCCTATGAAAGCGGGATGGACCCTATCGGGAGTGCTCGCGAGCGTTATTCCGTAAAGTTCTATCTGGTGGCCATGATCTTCATCATTTTCGACGTGGAAGTCGTGTTCCTCTATCCCTGGGCCGCCAGTTTCCATGACTTCATCGATGCTGGAGTGGCAGGTCCCCTTCTCGGAATCGTATTTGTCTTCGTGATTATTCTCGGGATCGGGTTACTCTACGACATCAAGAAAGGTGGACTCGAGTTTGACTGAGATGGCCTTGAGCCGACTCCTTTTATCCGAGCGGCTACCGGCCGCCCATTCCTGGATCTAGCATGTCCGACGACATTCTTGGTGGTGAGGGCTTTCTCACGACGCGGATCGACGTTGTGGTCAACTGGGCCCGGTCGAATTCCCTCATGCCCATGCCTATGGGCCTGGCCTGCTGTGCCATCGAAATGATGGCTTTCGCGGCGCCCAAATACGACGTGGCCCGGTTCGGCAGTGAGGCCATGCGCTTCTCACCCAGGCAGGCGGACCTCATGATTGTCGCCGGCTGGGTAAGCTACAAGATGGCCCACACGATCCGGCGAATCTGGGATCAGATGGCCGACCCAAAATGGTGCATCGCCATGGGCGCCTGCGCCTCTTCTGGAGGTATGCATCGTTGCTACGGCGTGGTGCAGGGCTGTGACAATTTCTTGCCTGTGGATGTCTATATCCCCGGATGCCCGCCAAGACCCGAGGCGCTCATCCACGCTTTGATGGACATCCAGGAGAATATCCGCAATGACTATTCGGTGGCTACTGACGCTCAGAAAGGCAAGGGTGCCCCAGACCCCGATCCGGTCCGACCACGGGTCATCACGCCGAGCGGTAGCCTCCAGATTTCACCCGCTGCGCTCTACGGAACGGAGGAGGCTTAGGCATGCCAGACACGCTTGAATTCCGGTTTACACCGGTCGATGGGCCCGGGGCGAAGGAGGCCACGGAGAA
>CAYXSE010000412.1:0-1953 GCA_964466675.1 uncultured Rhodothermales bacterium
ACAACGTTTTCGTAGATGGACTTCGGGAACGGGTTTGGCCTCTGGAACACCATTCCGATCCGGAACCGGACTTCTGTTGGGTCTACCTCTGGCGCGTACAGATCCTGCCCATCGAACATCACCTTGCCGTCGACGCGAGCGCCGGGGATTAGCTCGTTCATGCGGTTCAGCGATCGCAGCAGAGTGCTCTTGCCACAGCCGGATGGCCCGATGATCGCCGTGACCTTGTTGCGCGGGAACTGCAGGTCGGCGTCGTACAGAGCAAGCGTGGTTCCGTAATGGACGCGCAGGCCCTGCGTCTCCAGTGCGACCTCTTCCGCGTCAAACTGCTCCACATACCGGTCACCGAGATTAGTCGTTAGTTCTTCGGTGCTCGGACCTGGCGCAGAAACGGAAGTCCGGGCTGAATCAAAATTCTCAGCTATGACGTCAGCCCCTTTTTGATGGTTGTTTCAGCCTTAGTACGTTGCAAAAACACAGCCTAGTACCTCGTCTGGTATCGGTTACGGATCCAGATGGCGATGGAGTTCAGGGACAGGAGAACGGCGAGCAGCACGATGATCCCGGCGGATGCCACGGCCTGGAATCCGGGCTGCGGCAAGGACACCCAGTTGAATATCTGAACCGGGAGCACCGTGAATCGGTCGCCCGGAGATGACGGGATGAAGGTGAGGAACACCAGGGAGCTGATCATCAGCATCGGGGCGGCCTCTCCCACGGCGCGAGAGAGCGCCAGGATGATCCCGCTCATGATCCCGGGGATGGCCTGCGGCAGGACCACCATCTTGACCACCTGCCATCGGTTTGCGCCGAGCGCGAACGCGGCGTCACGGAACTCTCCCGGGACCGCCTTGATCGCTTCCTGGGACACGATGATGACGATCGGCAGTACGAGTAGCGTCATCGTCAGCGAACCGGCGAGAACCGACCGGTTCAGCGCGAAGGCCTGGACGAAGAGCGCAAGCCCGAGGATTCCGTAAATGATGGACGGCACACCGGCCAGGTTGGCGATGTTGAGTTGCACAAGCCTCACCGACCAGTGGTCCGGTGCGAACTCTTCAAGAAATATCGCCGTCCCCACGCCGATAGGAATAGCAAAGGCGGCGGTGCCGACCGTTATCCAGATCGTGCCGAAGAGCGCTGCCCTGATCCCTGACTCCCCTGCGTGGCGAGACGGGTAGCTGTTGATGAAGTTGAAATCGAGCGCGCCAAGGCCGTCGGTCAAGACGTCGATCACAAGCGCGCCCAATGCAAGGATGCCGATGGTGACCGATGCGAAGAACAGTACGAAGAAGAACCTGTCCCGCCAGCGTCTCCAGGCTGACCGCGTTGAAGTGAAGCCAGAAGGCGGCGTCGTGACGGAGTTGCGTGTGACGCTGGCGGCGGTGGGACTTGTCACACGTCCAGAGCCGAGAGGCGTTTGTTGATGTTCCATCAGTACCTCTCCGTGTATCGACGGACGATCCATCGCCCTGCGATGTTCATCGTCAGGGTCATCAGGAACAACAGCAGCCCGACGGCGAAGATGGTCTTGAAGACAAGTGTCCCCTGCGGGGTCTCGCCGAGCGATACCTGGACGATGTAAGCGGTCATCGTCTGGATGCTCTCAAGTGGATTGAGCGTGAGGTTTGGCGTCGCACCGGCGGCGATCGTCACGATCAACGTTTCCCCGATCGCCCTGGATAGGGCCAGGATGAACGCCGCAACGATGCCGGGAAGCGCCGCCGGAACGACGACCTTCACTGCGACCTCGAATCTCGTCGCCCCCAGTGCGTACGCAGCGTCCCGCAACGGGCGTGGGACGGCCACCATGGCGTCTTCGCTCAACGTAGACACCATCGGCATGATCATCAAGCCCATCACGATGCCGGCGCTCAGGACGTTGAATATGACGGGGATCGGTAGAAACGACTGAAGAATCGGAGTTACGAAGGAGAGGGCAAAGAAGCCGTG
>CAYXSE010000413.1:0-1944 GCA_964466675.1 uncultured Rhodothermales bacterium
TCATCACCTCCAATAGGGTGGCAGCGGACCTCTTCGGACATCCGAACACCGGGAACCTGTCCCCTGAGGAGCGAGCCAAGGAGGAGCAGCGATTTTCTGCTATTTCGACCTTCTGGGATACATGCGTCCGCGTCGCACTTTTCCGCAGAACGGTCATCGACGATGACTCGGTTCGAGAATATGACCCGATAAAGATCGGTCAGGCAATCGAGCGAACGCTCGAGGAGGTCGACGCGGCCTTCAAAGAAATTGTCGAGGCGCTAAGGGACTGGCTCGCAGAACCTTCCCCTAGCATCAGAGAGACCCATATCGCCACCGCCCGCGTGGCCACGTTCAATCTGATCGACCCCCGCGACCTCGGCCTCGAGAAGAAGATCGAGATCTTCCGCTTCCTCGTGCACGTCACCTCTGTAGTAATGCAGTTTCTGTCGATCGTGCCTGCGCAACACGCAATGGTCGCTGAGGGCATTCACACTGCACCGATATTCCAACAGGGGATCAGCGAAGACTTCGCGCGGCTCGTTCCAGAAGCTCTGATGGGACGGCTTTCCGGGGTTCGTTTCCGCTTCCAATCGGATGCAGGTAGAACGAGCCTGGCGGTCAGCTATCTGACATTCCGCGGTACACCCCGGCTGCTCCTGTACCGTCTCCATGAGCTATTGAGGCACGAGGGTGTGGAGGGCGGCCCCAACGTGCTTTTGACAAGCGCGACCTCCTATCTTGCCGAAAGCCCTTCCTTCCATATTCCGGTTGGACCGCACTACGTTCTCAGGCGTGCTGGGGCCGAAGCGGCATGGCGCGATAGCGCATTCCTGTTCCAGGCCATCCCAGACCCTGACAATCCGAGACGCAAGCTTCGGTTCTCAGGCGCGCCTCTGTCTCAGCGCGGCAGGATCCTTGAGAAAATGGTCGACCACTTTTTCCTCGGAGACGATCCGCGGATCAGTCGGCTACTGAACGACTTCGATCCAGGCAGGAAGATCGCTTTCGTCGTCAATGGCTACGAGCAGGTCAAACTTATAAAGCGCCAGATTGCCCGCGTTCGCGACGACCTTTCCAGACGCGTCGTCGGTGTCGTCGACGAAATCCCAGCCGACCACCAGGGTGACTACATCACTACGGCCCAAGTTGAAGCACTGGGTTCGCGCGACAATTGGGACGCCATCGTCTTTCCGATGAAGGCGCTCGCGCGTGGCGTGAACATTGTCTTTGGAGGGGAGCCATTCAACGGAACGTCCCTGTTCAATAAGGCGGCGATCTCGACTGTTGTGTTCCTGACGCGGCCACATCCGGCGGCCGAGAGTTACGACTTCGTGGCGGGTCTGGCTGGCCGAGACAGCATGAACTTCGATCTGAGGGTTTTCGCCCCTCAGTCGCCCCTCAACGACATGACGCTGACATGGCGGCGCGAACGCCAGGCCTCCCTCGATCGCGTCCGTCGTCTCATGCGGCATTCAGTGAAAGCGAGCTTGCTGGGCGAGCTTTTGGAGCCGTTTGTCGCCGACATCATGATTGACGTTTTGCAGACCATCGGGCGCGCAATGCGCAACGGGTGCAAAGCCCGTGCGATTTTTGTCGATGGTGCATGGGCAAATGTCGCTGCGGCGACTGATGGGGAATCGGCAGACAAGCCCCACTCCAGCTTCATCGTGATGATGCGAGACATCCTCCGAAGCCGGACGACGGACCCCGATCCGGTCGCTCGAGAAATCTATGCCGCACTCTATTCGCCCTTCCACGGCCCGCTGAGCCGTTGCGAAGGCATCAAGTTCTATGACGCGAGGCATGATGACTGAGATTCCATCGTACTCTCTGCGTCTGCGGGGAAAGTCGACGGCCAACGTGGCCATGGCGTTCCAGCCTCGCGAGGGAGCATCTCAAAAAGCCCGAAGCCTTCGACTGGGCTGGAGTGATGCCGCCGAGGAGCTTTTCACCGGGATCGTT
>CAYXSE010000414.1:0-1889 GCA_964466675.1 uncultured Rhodothermales bacterium
TGGAGCATGTCATATCCACCACAAATCTGACAGGAGAAGCAGGTGCACACGTCCAACACGTGCTTGCCCATCTTCTGTTTGTAGTACTGTGAATAGAAGGTGGCGACTCCATACGCGGTCGAGTAAGACATGCCGACCTCCTTCGCCACCAGCCGAATCACCTCTGGAGGTAGGAAGTCGAATTTCTCCTGAGCCAGCCAGAGGGCGCGCATGATGGCGCCGTCCGCAGTAGGGTACCACGAGACGAATTCTGCGATCCTGGCCTTCTCTTCGGCGCTGAAGACGAGTTCGTCCTCAGGAATGGCTGGCGCCGGGTTCTGCTCGGGGAGCTCGACCACGGGGAGTTTGATGAAGTCGGACATGCTATTTGTCGGCTTCTCCCAGAACCGGATCGACCGTTCCAATGAGGATGACCATATCGCCCATCGTGGCGCCTTCCATGAGCGGCTCCAGCGCCTGAAGGTTCGTGAAACTGGGGGAATTGATTTTCATCCTGGAAGGAGATCCTGTCCCATCGGATTGCAGATAGAAGCCCAACTCGCCCTTTGGCGCCTCGATGGCGTGGTAGGACCAGACGCCATCGGGCGGACAAACTCCGGTGTCGGTGTACATGAAGTCGTGAATGAGCCCTTCCATCGAGTAGTAGACCTCGTCCTTGGAAGGGTAACCCTTCTTCGCGTCATCGGACCGGACGGGTCCCTTGACACTCGGGAGTTTATCCAGGCACTGGATGATGATTTTGGCGGCTTCTTTCATCTCGTCCAAGCGGACGAAGTAACGCGCGAGCGCGTCTCCTTCCTCCCGGATTGGTATGATGAAGTCTACCTCGTCGTACTTGAGGTAGGGCTCGAATCGGCGGATGTCGTGAGCGACACCCGAGCCACGGAGGTTCGCACCGGTCATGCCGAAGTCGAGGACCTCATCGGCCGTGAGCACCCCGATTCCCTTGTTCCGATCTATCCAGATTCGGTTGCGGTTGAGAAGCTTCTCGAAACCGGCCAGCACCACCGGGAATCGCTCTGCGAACTCCCGGATCATCTTCATGCCGGTGTCCGAAATGTCCGAGGCAACGCCGCCGATACGGCTGTGCGAAACCGTCAATCGGGCTCCAGCAACCTCATCGAAAATGGCGTAGATGTCCTCTCGGAGCTGGAAGGTCCACAGGAAAACGGAGATGGCGCCGGCATCCATGAGCCCAACGCCCAGCCATATCAGGTGGGACGAGATGCGGGCCAGTTCACTCATCATCATGCGGATCCACTGGGCGCGATCCGGGACCTCGATGTTGGCCAGCTTCTCTACCGCGAGGCACCAGGCTACGTTATTCGAGTACGGCGATAGATAGTCCATGCGATCCGTGTAGGGCATGAACTCCTGGTACGTCTTGTTCTCCGCCAGCTTCTCCAAGCCCCGGTGGAGGTACCCGATGTCAATGACACACTTCTCGATCGTCTCGCCGTCCAGTCTCACCGCGCACCGTAGCACCCCATGCGTCGCCGGATGCTGGGGGCCAATATTCAGGACCATCTGGTTGTCCAGCGGATCTACGCCTCGGTCCAGGCCGATGCCCTTCTCCTCCAGCCAGGAGTGCTTGGTCTCGAGTCGGCGGTAGATGGCTTCGTTGTGCCGAGGCCAGAAAGTCAGCTTTTCGCCGATATTCTCCATGGTGCTCATGAGTTATTCGACTCGGAGGCGGCTTCCTGGTAGCTCTTGATGGGCTCGGACCCGTGCGCGGCGGGATACGGATCCATGGTCAGTCCCCCTTCAGGCGTCTGTGGGGGGAGTGGAAGCGACCCGGGTATGCCCAGTAGCGGGAATTCTTTGCGGAGGGGATGGTATTCGAAATCCTCGGGCATGAACATGCGGCGCAGGTCCGGGTGGCCGTCGAA
>CAYXSE010000415.1:0-1885 GCA_964466675.1 uncultured Rhodothermales bacterium
GTCGTTGCACTCCGCGACGAAGTGCTCCTCGTCACGCGTCCGGCGAGCATTCAGTCCCTGGCGCCACAACACCTCGTATCTCTCCAGTCAAAGCTCGGCTTTGGCTCAACGTTTGGGATTTGGGAAACCTCGACGGACTGGTTGCCTCCTCTGTCCCGGCACATGGCGAAGATCGATTTCAGAGGCAGACTGAAATCACAAGGCGTGCAGGAGGCGCATATGGAGGCCGCGCTCCTGTACCTTGCCCGCTACATCCTGCTCATTGCACTTGTGCCGACAGGGTCAGGCCGTTCCAACGGGCGTCATCTCGCGCTGACCACGCTGTGCCGCATCGCGCATCAAACGCTGCCGCGCCTCATTGCGGGCGCATCGCGACACATGGGGCAGGAAGACGCTACCGCAGGTCGATTCTTGAGCTTCTACACCGCTGAAGACCTCTCCGAGATCAAGAGCCCCAACATCCAGGTCGATCTTCGCTGCGAACTCGACCGAATCGTCGCGCTGTGCGACCGAGGCCTCTGGGCAGATTCCCCTCAACTCGCAGCAAGAAAGTGGTCCCAGCACTACACCCCTGACGTGAGAGGGGAGGATGCACGCCCCAAGGCTGAGTCGAAGCGATCCAAGCGGCAGCCGCTGCCAGACGACTACGTCGCCGAGGGTGGCTGGCGGGTTCTCTGGATTGCCCGGGAGCTGGGCCCAACGTTGCTCACCATTGCAACGCAGATCGCGGATGTCATCGCTGGCGATCCGATCGAAGGTGCCGACGTTGCGATCGACTCCGTTGGAAGCCGGCGACGCCTCAAGTTCAGGCGCATCCTTGCGGAGCACAAGTGGACGGACAGCAAGGGCAACGAGTTTCATGCGCCTCCATTTCCGCTGACCGCCAATGTGTGGGGTGGCGCAGCATTGGAAGCTGGGGAATGGCCGCCGACAACCGCAGCTCACGTTGTGGGTCTGCTGCAGTTGTTGCAGATGTCGCACCTCTGGATCGCCCTGCTCAGCGTCGGATCGCGGATCGGCGAAATGCTCTCCTTCAGGCCGGGTTCAATTGTTCACTCCTCCGATGGCACGCCGTTCGCGAACGGGCTGACCTACAAGCTGGTGGATCGGATTGGTGGTGCGGAGCGAGACTGGCCTCTGCCCGATGTCGCGCTTGACGCGTTGCGTCAGCAAGACGAGTTGTGCACGCTCATTCACAGACTTGGGTACCTCGGAGGTGACCCAGAGCACGATGCCGTGGACGCCGCGGACAGTCGGCGCACGATCTGGTCGAGAATTGGCAGCCGCACTGAGTTCTCGTCCGACATCAATGAACGCCTGCGCTTGATGTCCATCTGCCTCGGGTTGACGGACAAGCCTGGAGGCGAGAACCTCACCACGCACAGGTTTCGAAAAACGGTGGCCAGGCTGGCCGCACTGGCCCTGTCGGGTGCGCCCAAGATTCTCATGGACCTCTTCGGTCACAAGAGCATCGAGATGACCTTGCACTACATCCTTTCCGACCCCGATGTTCAGGCAGAGATCAAGCAGGTCGTCGAGGAAGTGGCCATCATGCGCGCAACGGGCGCCATCGAAGACATCGACAACTATGGTGGGCCCGCGGCGAAGAAGATCGCGGGCATGCTTGTTCAAGAGCGCGTTCGCCTGGGCCGAGATCTTGGCGCCGACGACATCCGTCAACTGGCTGAGATTCTCACTCTCAGCGGTCAGAGTTGGGCGCTCGTACGCCCGGGCGTCATCTGCACCAAACTGCCAGGCAGTTCGGGGCCGTGCACGAAGAAGGTGGGGCGCCCAGAGCCGTCGCGTTGCCGGTGGGGTTGCGATCACCGGCTGGAGGAGGCCTATCTGCGCGACGACATCGATCGGTCCATTGCCGAGGCAGTCC
>CAYXSE010000416.1:0-1858 GCA_964466675.1 uncultured Rhodothermales bacterium
CTTCTCTTGGGCGCGGTCGCCACCGTCGCCTTCATGGGCGGCATGTCCATCCTGCGGCGCAAGACGACGTTCTCCAAGTTCGACGACAAGACAGAAGAGACGGCTTGACTATCCCCATCTCCAATGAGGCTCCAGCCGGATCGTGAGAAGACATCGCTTGGACAACCCTGAGGTAAGTCTGCGGGCAGCCATGCGATCAAGGCTTCCATGAGATGTGATCCTGGCTCGTCATCTCGGCTCAGCAAGAGTCGTGCGATAGCCACGTCAGGAAGCTCCCTTGCGGTGCCGGCGGACATTGAGGACTTTCCAGCGGAGTGCAGGGTGTTGAGCGAACCGATAGATCTCCTCTTGATCGCCGTCGAACAGCCCCTCCAGGGCCAGGCGACCCTCCGCCAATTCGTTCATGTAGAGCGTTTCCTCCGGTCGAAGATCAAGTAGTGGTCCCAGCCGCTGCCAGGCGGCAGCAACGAGCTCGTTTGCTTCTACACTCCGGCCCTGGGCCAGCATCGGCTGCAGCCGCTCCCGCACCTCCTGTTGGGTCAACTGTGCTTCGAGCCGCTCTCGACCGTAGGTGCCAAGTGGGTGATCCAGCGTCCCGGCGATCGCCACGAAGCGCGCACGGAAATGAAAGCTCAGGACCCTTCGCCCACCGGTCTCTGGTGCTGGTGCGATACATGATCTTTCCCGAGTATGTCCCGGCCGCCCAATCTCGAGGCGGCTGGGACACTTGCCGAAAAAGGAGCCGAGTCGGTCGCGCTTCTGCCTTGCCAAGTTCGAATCCACCGAACGGAACAAACGATGGAGCAGGCAACTCCTCACCAAGGTTGAGTCTGCGATCCAGCATTTCTAGATGGCCGATCTACGAAGTACTGCCATCTGGCCCGGCGAGCAAGACTTCCACATTCGGAAAACGGCGACCAGCGCCGGCCAGTTATCTCCGAGGTACGACAGAATCTTGAGTAATTGGTCCATTTGCATGCTCAACTTTCGTTTTCGCCATATTTCTTCTTAGCGGAAACCCAGCCCAAGGTTTCAAGGAGCTATATTCTGGCTCCGACATCACTCAGAAGCCCACCATGTTTGTAACAGCTATTCCGATCTCAATCCCATTGTCTCCGTAGTCATGTCAGCCCACCAACAGGGCCCCAGCCCGAAGCTGGTCGGCGTCGCTGCAGGAGCCGTGATCGTCGCTCTGGCTCTGTTCGTGGCTTCATTCATGCCCAACGGATTGAGCGAGGGAGTCGCCATGGTCTACTTGGTTTTCTGGGGCTTCGTTGCCCTCGGCGTTTACCGTAAAGCGTACGAGTGGCAAGCGTCTCGGCATGACGATTCCGAAAACTCACCGGACTCCGATCGATAGTCAAGGAAGCACAAAGTCTAGGCCAACAAGTTCAGCCATGGCCGCAAAAAGGACGGCGAATAGCCCAAGCCGCCTCATTCTTCTTGGCGTCGGAGCGGTTCGTTCAATCGTCGGTATTCGAGCTTTCAGTAGGGCCAGCTTTTTCCATACGCCTGAGCAGTTCGGCGCCGATGGCCTTTACACGGCTTGAGACACGCCCTAATTCTCCCTCAAACGGGGGGTGTCCCTCTCTTTCCGAGATCCTCCTACCTCTAATGGTCAGTGCCCGATCTCGCTCCGGCCGAGATCGCGCGACAAGGATGTCGAGGAGCGTCAGTAGTTGTTCGACTGTCATTTCCTTTAGGTCATCGTTCACGTGATCGCAAATGGGACTCTCCCGTTGATTTTGACTGTCGAGGCCACTAGCGTTCGGATGGGTATCCCAACGATTCCGGCTGGGACGGAGCGCTGATGTAGCAGGACCCTGTCAAGGTATGTTTGGGCATTTCAGGACATTTT
>CAYXSE010000417.1:0-1855 GCA_964466675.1 uncultured Rhodothermales bacterium
GCACCGTGTAATGACGTCGGAATGTGGCCCAAGAAACCACGATCTTGCAAGTGCTCTCACAAGACCAGGAATCTCATTTCCTCACACACCCCCCCCCAACGCGACGCTCAGCCCTGGCGCCACCGCCTGCATGAGATCATTTTCGAGGCGGACACGCCGGCCGGTAAAGCGTTCGACATCGTTCTGATCATAGCGATCATTGTTAGTGTGGCCGTGGTGATGATCGAGAGTGTGCCCTCGATTCGCGCGGTGTACGGCCCCGAACTGCTCTCCATCGAGTGGTTCTTCACGATCCTGTTCACGGTAGAGTACATCACCCGGCTGATTGCGGTCTCTCGGCCCGCAAAATATGCGCGGAGTTTCTTCGGGCTGGTGGACTTGGTTGCGGTGGTGCCCACCTACCTCAGCGTGCTCCTTCCCGGTGTCCAGTATCTGCTCGTGATTCGGATGCTTCGACTACTCAGGGTCTTCCGCGTGCTCAAGCTGGCCGCCTACCTGAGCGAGGCTCAGACGCTCATGCGCGCGATGCGTGCCAGCCGGCGAAAGATCACCGTCTTCCTCCTCGCGGTATTGATCCTTGTGGTCATATTGGGAAGTATCATGTACTTCGTGGAAGGGGAGAAAGGTGGGTATACGAGTATCCCCAAGGCGGTTTATTGGGCTATCGTGACCTTGACTACCGTGGGCTACGGCGATATTGCGCCGCAGACGCCGATGGGCCAGGCCATCGCGTCCATCGTCATGATCCTCGGATATGGAATTATCGCGGTCCCCACGGGCATCGTCACGGCGGAACTGACCAGGGCGACTCGGGAAGTTTCGACCCAGGCCTGCGAGGCGTGCAGCGCGGAAGGCCACGACATGGACGCGGAATTTTGCAAGCGATGCGGGGAGCGTTTGAACTCATGACTACGGCAGATCGGGCCTTTCAAGCGGTATCCGAAGGCGTATTCCAGGAGCCTTCCACGGAAGAATTTTTCAATCCCTACAACGGGCTCAATCCGGAGGTCGATTCTCCGGACGCGCCAGAAATCAGGCGCCGAAACCTCAAGCGTTACTTCGAGGCTTGCAAAGACAGGCCCAAGCTGTTCTTGTTGGCGGAAGCCCCCGGTCCCTGGGGATGCCGGTTCACGGGCGTCCCGATCACGAGCGAGGCCCAGTTGCTGGACGATGACTTTCCGCTGGATGGAGAAAAATCAAGCCTGCAGGAGGATCCGCATACCGAGTACTCCGCGGGAATATTCTGGCGGCTGCTGGCCGATTCCTTCCCGGAATTCGTGGTATGGAACACGTTTCCAATGCATCCGCATCGTGTGGGAGAGCCGTTCTCCATTCGAACCCCGCGCAGGAGCGAGCTCATCCGGTACGGCTTCGTCGCGTCGGCGTTGATTGACATATATCGTCCCACCCGAGTTCTGGCGGTAGGCCGAAAAGCCGAGATGACACTGAGTGAG
This sequence comes from uncultured Rhodothermales bacterium, assembly GCA_964466675.1. Taxonomy (GTDB): domain Bacteria; phylum Bacteroidota; class Rhodothermia; order Rhodothermales; family UBA10348; genus CAYXSE01. The sequence continues at coordinate 1,455 of CAYXSE010000417.1, forward strand.
CTCGGCATTGAAGCGACCTATGTCAGGCATCCGTCGCACGGAGGCGCTACGGCCTTTCGATCCGGAGTCCAGCAGGCTCTCGAAGAGGCTGGCCCGTGAGCGATCTATTCGACGCCTCTCGTGCGAGGCTGAGCAACGCTCCGCTGGCCGACCGCATGCGTCCCCGGACGCTGGACCAGTTCGTCGGTCAGGACCATATCCTCGGTCGCGGAAAGCTTCTTCGCCGCGCGATCGAAGCCGATCGCATCAAATCCGTCCTTTTTTTCGGCCCCCCGGGGACCGGCAAGACCACCCTGGCTCGGATCATCGCCGGCACGACCAAGGCACGTTTTCGAGCGCTGAACGCAGTATTGGCCGGTGTTAAGGACATCCGGCTGGCCATCAGTGAGGCGGAGGAAGGA
>CAYXSE010000418.1:0-1854 GCA_964466675.1 uncultured Rhodothermales bacterium
GGCCACGTGGACCAGAAACCTGGACGATGTCCTTCCACTTTTCATACCTCTTGAGGGTCTCAACAGGAAGCCGGGGAATACGGCGGTCAATGCGCCGATGTTCGTAGACCTCCCACATACCAAATATGTACTATACCATCGGCGAGATGTCAACACCTTGCCCGCATAACGTTCTTGCCGATCAGCGGCGGCCGAAGGCCGTCCGCTGCATCGGCTTGTTAGCCATCTTCGCTTGGTTCCTGGATCGCGGTACACGCTTCAAAGAGGTCCGTCATCGTGTCCCGGTGCCACGCCCCGCCCTTGAGAAAGGCAGACAAGTCTTCGTCGGTGACCTCTAGGTCGTTCGTTTTTTTGGGATGAGTGATTCGGTTTCTGATGCTGACCAGGTCCTTGAAGGCTAGCCAGCCCGGCGCCGTGCAGTCGGGCGTAAAGCTCACGGTCAATAGACGGGCGTAGCTTGACATTGCGAACCGGAGGTTGGGGATCAACTTCATGAACGACGTTCCCGCTTTGACTGACCCGTTGTCTTTCAGGGTGTAGGATTCCTCGTGGAGGATGGCGAGGTCTGCACGGCCGAAACCCAGCTTCGCGGCAGCAGCCTCAGGTAACTCGCTGAGGGTGCTCCGAACCACATCCTTCATGGAGAAGGACAACCCCTCGATCATCGCAAAGAGCGCTCGGATGGACACGCGCCGCGAGTACTGATCATCAGAATTGCCTCTGGCCTTCTCAGCACGTTCGCAATCCGCGATCAGGCCGTTGTACAGGGCCTTGAGCCGTTCCGTGGCATCCTCTTCGTTCAGCATGGATAGCGGTTTTGCCGATCAGCGGCGGGCCGAAGGGCCGTCCGTCTGCATCGGCTTGTTCGCCTGTCCGAAGACTCCGAGCAGGTTCACCGTTACGCCAATTGCCACCGCCATATAGATGTACCCAAGAAGGGCCTCAAAGGCTGCGTACAGCCGGATGCTGGGGGGAGGCGAGAGATCGCCATACCCAAGGGTCGTCCAGGTCACGATACTGAAGTAGGTCGCCTCCACGAACGAGACTTCGCGTTGGTTGCACGATTCAACCAGCCCAGTGTCGTGGTAGAGCTTCGCGAAGTTGAGGATCAGAACGGCCGCGCCGGCAAGAAACCAAGTGACCCCGAGAGGATAGCTCCGGGCGGCGAAGGCAAGAAGGCCATTCCGAAGTGCGAACGCGAAGGCCAAGAGACAGATGATCAAGTACATCCAGGGCTGATCCCCGGAGGTCGGTACAAGCAAGGTCAAAGCCCAGAGGAAGGGGAGCGCCCAGCTGATGCCGGCGCGGTGTCGGAGCAGGAATTCGTGCGTCTTCTTCAGGCTGGACATCATGTCTGGCTAACGATGTGGGCGATCAGCGGCGCCGCGAAGTGGCGTCCTTCTGCATCGCCGTGTTATGCAAGGCACTCAGGACCTCCCGTTCGATCGCGAAAGCAAGCCCCACCACGGCGCGTTCGAAGTAGGCTTCCCGAAAGGGTCGCGCAAAGAAGTTGCGTCGGCTCACTTCCCCAAACTTCTGGTCGTGCCAGGGCGTGTCTACTTCGACGAAAGGGGCAGGCGGTCCGTCGCTGAATTGATCGCAGGTGATGTCCAGATTGAGACCACCGAATTCCAGCCACCAGTGACGAGAGAGTCTTCCGGGATTCTCCCCGATGATTAGCGTGATCGCGGCATCACCTGTCTCTTGACACAGGTAACTGCCGAGCACGCTGGTTGCGAAATCACACCACTGGTTGGGAAAGGTGACGTCGGAGCTAGCCCCGCATCCCTCCAGAATCCTCTCGACGCGGAGGACGGCCTGCGCCCTTGACTTCGTCAGGTGTTCAAGTGCCTC
>CAYXSE010000419.1:0-1852 GCA_964466675.1 uncultured Rhodothermales bacterium
GCGCTTCACCGAGGTCAATGTTTTTAATCCGTGCGTGGGCGTGCTGGCTCCTGATGAAGACGGCATGCAGCATGCCCGGCAGGACGAGATCGGCGACGAACTGGCCGCGGCCGGTCAGCAGGCGATGATCCTCGCGTCGCGGCATCGAGCGTCCGACGAAGCGGGGCGATTCTTCGCCAGCCATTTCGCGCATCTCCCCTGCTGGCCGGAAACTATGCCGTTGCCGGTATTGTCCGGCAACCGCGATGGCGATGCGGGCGACGATAGGATTAAACCTCGACTTCGATTCCAGGTGTGGACAAGCCAAATTGTGCCTCGGAACATGTGCTCGGTAGCGAGGTACAATCCTTAGATGAGGAACCGCAAGGCACTTGTCGCGGCGGTAATCACGGCAGTCATCTTTGTGGCGTCGATCCTGTCGAACGTGGTCAACGTCATTGAGCTTCCGGAGAACGCCGAGAAGATTAGGAAGCGGGCGGCGCCCGTGCTTGAACGGCTAGCCCCGTATATGGGCCCGAGAGATTGGGTGTTGCTAGGCACCACCTTACTACTTGCTGCCTATGGCTTTGACATCCACGGCAGGATTTGGCGCGCCTATCGTTCGCGCTCTAAGTTTGCCGCCGCTGCCGACCGAAGCATATTAGTGCGAGCACCAACGCATCAGTACTCGTTCGTCTGGGACCCGCCGGAGGAATCCCAGATGATTACCCGGCCAAGGCTCAATCCTGGCGAGCACGAGCCATTGGGTACCCGCAATCCAGTATTCTGGATGAAGAACTTGGGCCCGGAGGTGCCCGGAGAAATCACCATCACATGGCGAATAACAGGGGTCCAAGTCACACCAGACGAGATGTTCCTGTCGTCGACCCGAATCAAGATGTTTAACCCACACCGGGGTGAGCATGGTGGCATCTGTTGGGAAACCCAACGCCCAGGGCCGCCACCGATGCGACAGGTCACATGCGTCGGGACCGCAACTGAGGTGACGGCCAAGATAGACTTCCCCGCGCCAGGCCGAGAAAATGACAAATTCTTCCCAGTAGCGATACCGGACCAGTTGTGGTCAGCCATCGAGATTTATGTCGTAGCCAGTATCTACGGATTGACCGGCTTCCCGTCCGTTGTCATTCCCCTTGAGGTTTCAGCGAAGTGGACCACGCCGAAACGTGGTGAAACTAAAACCGAGTTTCATTGTATCTTTCGCAAGATGGGTTCCGGAGGTCCGGCCCCAGGCCAAGTGCAACTCCATCCGTCGTCTTTGCTCCTGGAGGGCGCCTTCAATATCGAGCCTATGAGAATACATTGAACTTCTACGACTGAAGACAGAAAGAGCAAAATCAGTTCATATTTGAGCGCCACCGCTGAATGAGGCATCTTGTTATCGGGGCAGGCGCTACGCTTGCCGAAGCGTTATCGCTCGGCAATCGATGGGAAGACTGCCCTCCGCTTATCGGTAATTTTGCGCGAAAGACGTGGGCCGAGTACACGCCTTCACCCTATCTTGACCTCTACATAAGGCAACTCGGCTACTGGCGAGAAGTGTCAGATGCGCGAGAATTATTCTACGAGCTAGAAGCTGCTGGGCTGACCAATATCGAAAAGTTCATGGAGTTTGCGTGGCACAATCGACACCTAAAGCTGGACGGAGGTGAGAAGCCGCCGCCTGGATACATCTCGGGATTACGCAATTCGGTTGGAGGTTCAGCCGACTCACCGTCTGACCAAGAGAATGGATTCTGGGAGAACCTCTTATACCACGGTATCGGACGACCGCTCGCGGACGCGATGACTGCTTGCTTTCATCGAAACGGCGTTGGCTTTTCGGATTTGCAGATCACGAAGCGAGTCGCAA
>CAYXSE010000420.1:0-1839 GCA_964466675.1 uncultured Rhodothermales bacterium
GATATTCGGGTGGTCCAGTGCGGACGCTGCCTTGGCTTCTTGGATGAAGCGCTCCTTCGACTTCGGGTCAGGCGTCCGACCAGGCTTGAGCACCTTTAGAGCCACCTGACGATCTAGGCGTAGGTCTGTCGCCCGATAGACCACACCCATCCCACCGCGACCGAGCTCGGTCCCGATTCGAAAGTGGGATATCGTGTCTCCTTGCGTCATCAACAGTCAGCCGGATTTGGCTCCGTGAACCAGGAGGAAGGAATACGTTATTCAGAATCATGGGGACCCCATGCTTTCGGGGTAGTGACTCCATATTTCCAGGTCAACTTTCCTCTTCTTCAACATTATTCTGACCTCACTTGGATAGCGAACGCGACTCCGAAGCCTAGTTAGTTCGCATCCGGAAACATCCCAGTCTTGAGGCTTCCGCCGGGCAATCTACGAGGAATGTGCCTCCAGAGGGTCTCGGATTTCTCAGAGATGACCAGAAGATCCTCTTTTGGGGTGAAATGTGCTTCTCTCAAGAATCGCCCGTACCGCCAGCGCGTAGCTCGCCATGAGCTCGGGGTTACTTCGCTCGCAGAAGGCCGCAGGTGCGGGCTTTCTACGTCAGCAGACGTCCCATCATGACCAGATTCGCCGACACTATCGAGAGGCCCACATAGCTGCCGAAGGACGCCTCACTTCGCCACGTGCAACGGCGCAATCCGAAGACGCGTTTGAGGAAAGAAATGATGCCTTCAATGCCCGCCCGGAAGTCGCGTAGTTTTCTATAGACGCGCTCGTTGGTCGTCATTTCCTCGACGGTGAGGCCGCGCTTTTTGGCAAAGGCCATGTCAACCACACCCAACTCCTTGGCCATGCGCAGATTCTCACGGCTGGCGAATCCACCGTCGGCCGCTACCTGCGTAGGATACACGCCGTAGGTCTGTTTCAGACGATCGAGCATCCGCTTCAGAACCGACACATCGGCCGGATTACCGGCCTCCACGACCCAGTCGAGAATCAGTCCGCTTGCGCCCCCGGAGAGGGTCAACTTGTGTCCGTAGTACGTCGCACGCCGGTCCTTGCGAATGATGTCTGTATGCGGCTCGAAGATGGATACCAGCTTCTCGCCAGCCGGAACCGATTCGCCCTGCAAGACACGGCGTTTCGTTTGTGAGATCACTTGTTCGCCGAGCGAGATATAGCCCTCCAGTTCGCTGGCCAAGGCGCAGGCACGTTCGCTGGTTTCTTCCTTCAGACGCTTCACGGTCAGCTTCGCGTTCTGGATTGCCTCACCGGTAACCTTCAGCAAGTCCTTGTACGGAGCCAGGCGCCGCTTGCGATTGGGGGCGTTCATGATCTTGAGTGAACGCCGCTTTGCACGCCGAATCCGGCGGGGAAAGGACACCGCACAGAAACAGCTGGCCTCCCTCAGCAAGCTTTGATTCGACGGGCCTTCGCCCAGAATCGCCCCAAGTAGGGTAATCGTATTCCCTCAAAGGAGCCTTGTTTCATTGTCTCCGTGACAAATGAAAACTGTGAGTCTACAGCAAGGGCTACCTCTTTGGGATCAAGCCCCTGGAGATCACTCACCTCCTGAATCAGTTGCTTCCGGTTTATTGGTCTCATTGCATCCTCAAAATGACTTCGTTCGTCCCATTTGGAACGAGGCGATCATCGATCTGATATCCGCCCGGCACCGGGTGAATCGCACCCTTCCCCTTCAACTTCTGGATGTACACATTCAAGTGGTGTAAGCGTCCGCCCTGGTACATGGTTGACACCGCCCGATTCACCGGATCGAACCGCGGCTTACGCCTTGGGGCTCCAGCGATGGGGCAGCAGTTCGGCGACCTTGCTGAA
>CAYXSE010000421.1:0-1836 GCA_964466675.1 uncultured Rhodothermales bacterium
GCCGCCATCGTATCGATGACAATGCCCTCGGAGAAGGCCCTGGACAAGGAATCCGCTGAAACCAGAAACCGAGATTCTGTTCGGCTGCACGAGTTCGGAAGACACCCTGATAGACAGAGCGCGAGCATCAACGGAATGGAGTAGGACCTTGGAAGCACAATCGGGACGGGAGTTGCCATCGGCGCCGAACGCAGCGCGGCCTGGTGTGTTCTATGGGGCCCGATTCGAGATCCGGCAAGGCGCCCCGTGCAACTGTCTCCCAAATACGTTCAGGTGATTCTCCCGCTGCCACTGGACCGGGAGTATACCTACCGCATACCCGGGGACTTGATGCGCTCGGAGCTGCCCGGATCCCGCGTTCGTGTTCGGTTTTCCGGTCGCACGCTGGTGGGTGTGATCACGCGCGTCATCGACCCTCCCGGCGAAGGACGACGCATCCTCGATGTCAGCGAGGTCATGGATGATGTACCGTCTCTCCCATCGGAGCTGCTCTCCATCACCAAGTGGATGGCTGATTATTACGCTTGCTCTTGGGGCGAAGCGGCCCGGGCCGCGCTCCCTCCGGATGGAAAGGTGCGCCAGCATTCGTTCATCCGGATGGCTCCCGGTGCCGATGTGTCGACTGTTCGTGGGCACAAACAGAAGGCGCTCCTCGAGTTCTTGGGGTCTCGATCAGGCGTGGCCGTCCCGCTAGGCGAGGCCATGGAGGCCGCGAGCGCAGGCCACGGCACCGTTCGATCTCTCAAAGAGCGTGGACTGGTTCTTGTCGAGCCCGGTGAAATCGCGTTGCCGGCGGTGGGTACCGAGAGAGCCATGTCCATGGACCAGTTTCATCCCTCGCAACGATTGGCGGCGGAGAAGCTTGGAGATGCCATCGACGCAGGCAAGTACCACACCTTTCTGCTCCATGGCGTTACGGGGAGCGGGAAGACCGAGGTCTACATCGACGCGCTATCGCGAGTCGTAGCCAAGGGAAAGACGGGGATTGTCCTCGTACCCGAGATCGCACTCACTCCTCAGACTGTGCGTCGTTTTCAGAGCCACTTCGGCTCCGGTGTGGCCGTCTTGCATTCGAGGTTGAGCTCCGGCAGCCGTTTCGATACATGGCGCCGGGTCCGGCGGGGCGACTTCAAGGTGGTCATCGGGCCGAGGTCGGCCGTGCTGGCACCCCTTCCGAACGTGGGGCTGATTGTCGTCGACGAGGAGCACGAGGGTTCCTACAAACAATTCGAGCCCGCGCCGAGATACAACGCCCGCGATGTCGCGGTGATGCGAGCGGCCTCCGAAGGGGCGGTCTGTCTGCTGGGCTCGGCCACTCCTTCCCTGGAGAGTTATCTCAACGCGAAGTCGGGCAAATACACGCTCCTCCCGATGCCGGATCGTGTCCCGGTGGCGGGCGGCAGGTCGGCCCGGCTGCCCACGGTGCGGGTGGTCGACATGCTTGGAGACCGGACACCGGATCGACCCAATCCCATCATCTCCAGGGCACTACAGTCATCCATCTCGGACCGGTTGAAACGAGGCGAGCAGACCATCCTCCTTCAGAATCGGCGTGGATATTCCCCGGTACTGTCCTGTGACACCTGTGGCCACGTCCCAGAATGTCCGGATTGTTCGGTATCGCTCACGTGGCACAAGGCGAGTAGAGAGTCGCGTTGTCATTATTGTGGGAGAGGGTTTCGGGAAAACCCGGCCTGCCTTTCTTGTGGGCGCGGGACTCTGGAGGCCATTGGAGCCGGCACGCAACGGGTCGAGGAGGAGCTTGAGAGCCTGTTTCCCGGGGTTCGTCTCCTGCGCATGGACCTGGATACCACTTCGAGGAAGGATTCGCACGAC
>CAYXSE010000422.1:0-1826 GCA_964466675.1 uncultured Rhodothermales bacterium
CGAATCCCGACACCTGACACCTCCTTCCGGCACCCATGAGAGCTCGCGACGGGGCTTGAACCCGTGACCTCGTCCTTACCAAGGACGCGCTCTACCACTGAGCTACGCGAGCGGCCAAGCGGGCGACGGGACTCGAACCCGCGACCCTCAGCTTGGAAGGCTGATGCTCTACCAACTGAGCTACTCCCGCTTGACTGCCGGCAAGAAAACAACGGTGGACAGGGGAGGATTCGAACCTCCGAAGGCTAAGCCACTGGATTTACAGTCCAGCCCGGTTGACCGCTTCGGTACCTGTCCAGATTGTGATCGGGCACTTTCTTGCCCGGTCCTCTGGTGCGCCGGCAGGCGCTCAAAACAACATGTCAAAGTTACGATCTGAGCTGGCGGAGGGACTTGAACCCCCAACCTGCTCATTACAAGTGAGCTGCTCTACCAATTGAGCTACGCCAGCGAACTCCCTGAAATTCAGGCTAGGGGGAAAAGGTAGCCTTACGCGCGTTCATCTGTCAATATTCGGGAACGAAAGATCGGTGAAACAGGGGTACTTTATTTCTTCGACCCACGCGAGCTCACGATTCGATCTGGCCCTCGGCGACGTCCGCCTCCACCGTCCGCGACCGAAGGAACCGCCAGACCTGTACCGCGGCGAAGACCAGCATCAGGATGACTACCACCACTCCATACTGCTGGAGATAGCCTCCCACGACATCCCAGTTCTCCCCCACATAGTACCCTGCAGCGGACAGGATCGCCGTCCACACGAACGCACTGGCCGTCGATAGCGCCAATGTCGAACCGACCGGCTTCCGGGCCATCCCGACGGAAAGCGAAATCACAGATCGCAGTCCGGCCAGAAATCGGTTCGCCCCGATAAGCCACGCTCCCCATCGGCGGAGGTAGTCGCGGGACCGGAGCAGTCGCGCTTTCGGCAGCCAGCGAAACCGGTGTGGGTCCAGAATGGCCGTGCCCAAACGTACTCCAATGGCATACATGGTCATGAATCCGGCCGTACCTCCTATGGTGGAAAGGAGAATTACCGTGCCCAGGTCCAAGCTCCCAACCCCGGCCAAGTACCCGCCAAACACCACCACCATATCTCCCGGAATGGGCGGGACCACGTTCTCAACGTAGGCGACGACAACAATCATAACGTAGATCCAGACGGTTGGCTGGGCCGACATCCAGGTCACCAACTCGGTAAGCAGGTCACCCACCTGCGCGATCCGAGTCAATGGTGCATACCGCATAGGCCGCCGCACCTTCCCTGGTACCGACGAACCCCATTTGTTCGGATGTCGTGGCCTTGACGGACACTCGGCCCCGGTCACAGCCCACCAGGTCCGCGATTCGGGCCCTCATCGAGTCGATATGCGGCTGCAGTCTGGGCGCCTCCATGACCACGGTTGCATCGATATTGTTGACGCCCCAGCCCGCCTCGCGGAGCCGACTCACCACCGCACGCAGCAACTCCCCACTATCGGCGTCCTTCCACCTGGCATCGGTATCTGGGTAGTGAGATCCAATGTCCCCCATGGCTGCGGCCCCGAGGAGCGCGTCTGTGATAGCATGCAACAACACATCGGCATCGGAATGCCCCAGGAGGCCCATCGCGGACGGAACCTCGATGCCACCGAGCATCAGACGCCGACCCGCCGCCAGCCTGTGCACATCATAGCCGAATCCGATCCTCATCAGGAGCCCCTCGTCACGACACTTCGACCCTCTTCTTCCATTCGCAGGACCCGTTCCCACAAAGGCCAGAAATCAGTGGCGCGCTTCCAATCGTCAGGCGTGGTGATTTTCACATTGTCGTAGCAGCCTTGCAC
>CAYXSE010000423.1:0-740 GCA_964466675.1 uncultured Rhodothermales bacterium
ACTGATGCCCGTGATGGGGCTGATCTTTGGAGCGGCTTGGGTTGACGCCCTTTTTTATTTGTGAGACGCTGGCTATGACCGACGACCGAATCAGGTTTGCGTGCCCCTCGTGCAAGAAAAACTTGCGGGTTCCGATGAAGCTGGCGGGCAAGCGGGGCCGATGCCCGAAATGCCGAGAGAAAATCGACGTTCCCGATCCGGACGACGATCTGCCCATCCTGGAAGCGGCTGGCGACACCGGAGAGGTGGAGGCGCTTACGCCCAGCAGTCGTCAGGTTCGGCCATCGTCGAGAGCGAGAGTACACCGTCCATCGTCGAGAGCGAGAGTACACCGTCCCAAAGTAGAGAACCCTGAAACTCAGGCATCCGCCGACAAGATGGCTGACCAGGCATTCATCCTGGCCCTCTGCTCCATCGTGTGCGCATTCTTCACCGGCATCCCCGCTCTGATCTTTGGGTTGATGGCCCTACGGCAGCACCGATCAGGAGTGACGCTCACGAACCCCTGGAAGGCCCAGATAGGAGTTGGCCTGGGCGGTGTGGCAAGCTCGCTGGGATTGGCTTTCGTTTTTCCCGCACTCGGAATAGTGGTGTCCCTGGTGGGCCTGGCTGGCGCAATCGCCAGCTTTCTGCACAATCCAACCCGATCCTGGATAGAGGAACGTGTTCCGCTCTCCGATGGACGCACACAACAGGTGGCTATTGGAGCAGTGGTCATCTTCACGCTCACTCTAGGCGCT
>CAYXSE010000423.1:772-1474 GCA_964466675.1 uncultured Rhodothermales bacterium
AGAGGAGCGGGTCGCCGAACTGACCGTGGAGGCCGAGGCGTTGGCCGCCAAGGGGAAACTGGAAGAGGCCATCAGCGTGTTGAAGGAGGCGGTGGCGCAGGATCTCGCTGAGGACAAGGTGAAGGCCGAGAATCTACTCGTTAGATACCAGGCGATGGCCGAAGAGCAACGTTGGTGGCATCAGGCAAGCCTCGATGAGGCCAAGGCGGTGAAGCTGCTTGCTGCGGCCAGGCGGGGACAGGCTGCCACGCAGCGGGCGCGTGGGTTGGCACGTGCAGCCGTTCCAGTACGGGTTCGGGAACTGGCGTATATCAAGCTGCTGATCGCGAAGGCGGGCTATTCCCTCTACAACGAGTCCAAGATCGATGGGGAGGCCGGTTCGGGCATGGTCGCGGTACACATCCTGCATATGAAAAAGGACGGGACGCTCTATCTGGCCATGGTCGCCGTCTTTCAAGATCGAGCCGAGGCGCTGCGTCGCGGTTGGAAGCTAATCCAGATGCCGGAAGTTGCCGTCGTGGTGGGCCACTGCATGGTTTCGACCTTTATGGCCGATCAGATCAAGGAGGTGGAAAGGTTTCCGCTTTCGAAGCTGCTCCCATCTCATCCGGGTCCCGTCCAGAATGCCCCATTCCAGGTCGTCATCCCGCTGGGCGAGCCCAGGGCGAAGAAGCAGGCCCATCAGCATGATGCAAAAGAGCC
>CAYXSE010000423.1:1500-1816 GCA_964466675.1 uncultured Rhodothermales bacterium
GTGGTTCCCAAGAAGGAGGACGAGCAGGTTGCCAATGAGTTGGTCCAGCTTGCGAAAAAGCTCCCTGAGTTCGACCCCAGTTCGATTGTCCAATACCCCGCCCGGTTCAAGAAAATCGACTGGAAAGCGCGGATCAACAGTGCCGCTCGGATGATCCGTAAGATTCCAGCAGCCCGTGGCCAGGTGCTGAAGTTCAGATGCCCGTCATGCCGGGCGTCCGTCACCGCCAAGGCATATCAGGCTGGGAGTGGGGCCACTTGCTCCGATTGCAACTCATACCTCATGGTCCCCAGCCGGAGACACTGGACCAATCTGC
>CAYXSE010000424.1:0-1789 GCA_964466675.1 uncultured Rhodothermales bacterium
CCGGTGGCTTCTCGGACGGGTGGGTTTGAACCCTGGCGCTTGAAGAACCGAAGACCCGAGAAACCCACGGAACAGCTCTGCCCGCGACGGGGCGCATCTTGACAAAGTTACCGATAGGGGGTGAGCTGTGTGTCGACGAGGTGGAGAAAAGATCCCAATCAAGCGAGGCCTGAACCATGAACAAGGGACAGCGAAGGCGAGTTTCCCCTTTGGCCGAGGTGGAACTGGAGGCATTGGAGGCGGGCCGTGAGTGGACCCGTCGGCGAATCGAGCGAAATCTTCAAAAACTGGCCCATGAGCAAGGGGCGATTTCCCCCCCTGAGCCATCAGCCCATGGTCCGTTGCCGCCTGACGCGGATGCGGATCAAAACCTGCGCCGGAGAGGTGGAGATTGAGACCTTTTACGGCCAGGATCCCACGATCCGAAGTTGGCTCAATCCCATGCGCGTGACATGGGGGTTGGGTTCGCACCAAGAGATTTCGCCCGTGCTCGAAGAGAAACTCTGTTACACGGCAACGATGACGGGCTCATATGAATCGGCGGCTCGAGTATCGGCCCAATGGGGGTCGGCGGTTGACGATTCGACGATCCACGCCCAGGTGCAGCGAGCCGGAGCCCGGGCCGAGTCGATTCGAGCGCGACGGGTCGATCGAGCCCTGGAGCCGACAACCCGCCCCCAGGTGGTGGCCGAAGCCAAAGAGCATGGACCGAGCGAGCCGTTCTCCCTGGTGATCATGATGGACGGATGGATGGTGCGCGAACGCGGGAGCGATTGGGGCCTTCGGCCGCCGGACAAACCGGCCGATCGTGTGGCGTGGCGCGAGATGAAAACGGCCATCATCTTTCGTCTGCACCAACGGGCCGAGACTCAGAGCGGGCGGCGCATGATCGTGGAGAAGTTCTACGAGGCGTATCGCGGCGAGCCAGGGGAGTTCGGGCGACGGGTCCATGCCGAGGCTCTGCGCCAAGGCTTGCACCAGGCGCAAAAGGTCTATGTCGTGGCCGATGGGGCCGCATGGATTTGGAACATCGCCGCCGATCGCTTCACGGGCGCCGTGGAGGTTTTGGATTACTACCACGCGGCCGAGCACCTGTGGGCCGTGGCGGGTGAACTGTATGGCGAGCAGCGAGAGGCCGGATGTCGCTGGGTGACGCCGTTGCTCGGTATGCTCAAGCATGGGCGGGAAGACCAGGTGCGCCGTCGATTGAAGAGTCGGCTCAAGCGATGTGTGAGTTCAAACAGTGCTGCCGCCCCGGCGCTCGAACGCGAGACGAAATACTTCGAGACCCACCGCCACCGCCTGCACTACGCCGACGTGCGAGAGCAGGATTGTCCGATCGGTTCGGGAGCTATGGAATCGACCTGCGCCCAATTCCAGAACCGCTTCAAGAGGACCGGACAATTCTGGACGCCCCACGGTCAAGGACACCTCCTCGCCCTGGACTTGGCACGGCGAAACGAGGACTGGGACGAAATCTGGGACGATCGCGCGGTAGCGTAGCTCAGATGCGCCCGGGCCCGATTCCCAAGATGCTTGGCAATGGACCGTACGCCTGATACAAAATAGACGGCGGAAATATCCGAAGGGCGGTCAGACACAATGGGAAATGGATTTCTTGGCACTCCGGCGTCGCTCATGCTCGACGTTGTGGTCTGTTCGCTCGCCCTGGTCCTGCCGACTCTGATTTTCAGTCTGTATCAGATCAAGATCAGGCGGAACTATTCGCTCCACAAACGCATTCAAATCGCGCTTGGCATCGTGCTTTTCATTGTCGTCGGCCTGTTCG
>CAYXSE010000425.1:0-1740 GCA_964466675.1 uncultured Rhodothermales bacterium
TAAAGTTCGACCGGCTCACGGCCAGACGCAGTGATAGTTATTTTTCCGGAATCCAGACAGAGCCTTACGGTCCTGCCGTGAGAACCGCCGACATCTGAGCCGTCGATCCTCGTGATCCCGGTAGCGGCGAGTGCCGCCAGAGTTGCTTCAATATTGTTTTCGCCGATCTTGAACACGGAGCCTAGATCACCGGTGCCGGCCATCCGTGAACCGCCCGCAAGGCGTATTTTGGCGCCGGGAATTTTGCCGCCCTGCCGCTTGATCTCGTCTATGAGAAGTCCAACGGCAGCGTTGGCGAATTTCGGAGAGTTGTGGTTCGTGCGGCCCTTCCCATCCGGGAGGACAATGTGCGCCATCCCTCCCACGGTGGTCGTCGGGTCATAGATGCTGAGTGCAATACATGAGCCGAGACCGAGACAAACCAGGACGGACGAACCTTTCCTGACGTACATTTCGCCGAGCCCGACGATCACATTTTCTGTGATTTCGGTGGTCACGCCGCTCTCCGTTCCTGCAGAGCGATCTCTACCAGTGCTTTGCTCGGAAGGACCAGGAACGCACCCTCAATCTGCATGTCTTCGGTGCCGAATTTGGTCTCGACAGCCATCACGTCATCCGCTTCCAGCATCATGTGGGCGAGGATGGCGTCTATGACGGAACCTGCCATGTCGTTGATTACGAGAGGAGGCGTGGGCAGGAACTGGCCGGACGTGCTGTCACCAAGCACCGTCAGGAAAAAGGCTCCCATTACGTTGCCCATTTCACCAAGTGCTGACTCTTCCATCTCGCCAATGCTGGTCGTTGTCCCCAACGGTTGCATCATCAGCATGTCGATGAGCCGATACGCCGTTTCCGGCTCGAAAGCCAGAAGTAGCTGACCGGACGCTGTCCCCTCTATGCCGAGGTAAACCCCGATTATCAGCGTCTCCGGCCCGCCGAGTATGTCGTGTACTTTGCCGACATCTTGTTGGCGGGGGTCGAGCGCTGTTACACGGACTTCCTGGCCCACCATCTCAGACAGCCCTGAAATTGAACTGTTGATACCGTCGAATACGAGCGACTCCCAACGGTCCGTCGATCCCCGACTGACCGCAGTGATTGCTCCTTCTTCAGAACTCATCTGTCCACCTTTTGGATAGGCCATCAGGCCGCTAATTTGAGGCTGTCTTTGCCGTTTGATGTCTGATCCACAGGCTCTGCCTGTGAGTCATCTGATTTGTTTTCTTCTCGCCTGGGTCGCCTGCCCGCGCTGTTCACAAGGTTCGCCACGTCTGCGATAAGTACCACCCTGCCATCGCCGAGGATGCTCGCCCCGGAAATTCCCTTCACTTCCCCTACAAAACCGCCAAGCGACTTCACGACTATTTCCTGTGGCTCCGTGAGTGAATCAACACCCAGGGCAACCTTCTTGTCTCCGGCGTTGACGATTACGCCAAACGTCGCATCATCGGAGTTACCGCCTCCGCCTCCCCACACGTCGTGCATCCGGATGAGCGGTATGACCTGGTCTCTGATGGTCAGTAGCTCCGTGCGTCCACTCGCCGTTGTGAGGCGATGGGCGCTGATCTTGACGGTCTCTGTTACATATACGAGCGGGAGCGCATAGTCCCGTTTGCCTACCTTGACGAGCAAGCAATTAACGGTCGCCAGCGTGAGCGGAAGCCGGAGTATCAACTCCGTCCCGACGCCGACCTCTGTATCGATCGATATCGAACCGTTAATGGCCTCGATGTTGGCGCG
>CAYXSE010000426.1:0-1686 GCA_964466675.1 uncultured Rhodothermales bacterium
CACCGGCAAACGAACCACGCTGCTCGTGAATAGGACGGGTTAGTTGTGAATCGTCCAGGTCCATGCCTCGTCGGTCGAACTGAGTCGTCCGGCGAAGGAAACGAGGCTCGGTTCGATCTCGGTCAGCCGGAAGGGCCGACCGAGCATCTGGACCATGCTCTTCTCGGTCAGACAGAATTCGTGATCTGCCTGGATGCGGACATAGCCACCCCGATCCTCGACTATGATCTCACGGTCAGGATTGTCCTGTTCGGCCGCGTCGATCACGGCGTTGATGATGTCTTCATCAACGCCGCGGATGACCGGACCGACCAGTCTGACTTCAGTATTCGTCATGTTCTTCCTCCCTATGCCTCTTCTTCGACGCTGTGACGCAATCGACGCAGGCGTCCGTCGGTAGGTACGCCGACCATGATGTCCTCGCCCTCAAGCCTCACGTCGTACTGGAAGAGCTTGCAGCCGAGCGGATTGCGCCCCCTGCCGTCTTCCATGTCGAACTCCCATTCATGTGCAGAACAGGTGATCGTGCCTTTCTCGAAGTCGATGTTGCCGTCTGCGAGGAGTATTTCCTGATGCGGGCACATTCCCTGGAAGCAGACAATCCGTCCGCCTTCGCGGTGGATCAGGATCACTTCTTCACCTTCGACCTTGGCGTCCAACATATCGCCTTCCCAAAGGTCATCGAGCGTGGCCACCTTGACCCATTTCACGCCTGGATCATCCGACATATCCAGCCTCGACATAGTCCATCACCCCGATGCCACTGTCGGCCACCGTCATCTCGGGCGGCAGTTCCTTGCCGTTGAAATAGACGCGCTTCGGCGCGTCCCGGATCGCCACCCGCAGTCCGACCGCGTGATGTGCAATCTTTTCCGCCACGGTGTTCATGTCGTCGGTATCTTCGACGGGGACCAGCTGCACGACGAAGTCGCCGCGAAAGCTGGTTTGAAGCGGTATCATGGCCATGAATTTCCTCCCTTTCGCCCGAGCCGAAGGCAAACTTCTCCTGGCATAGGCCGTTGGTGCCGGCGCGGATGTTGGTTTCTTTGGTGTGTGTGGCGCTTACTCGGCCGCCAATGGCATCCGTTCCTTGGCCCATGCGTAGTTATCGGCATCGTTGCCGGCCACATCTGGGGTGATGCCCATGTATTTCAGTGCGCCTTCCAGGTTGGGTGGCTGAATGTGACCGGCTAGGAAGCGATCGACGATCGACAGATGAGTGTCGTAGCGCTCAGGCTGGCTCTGCCAGACCCATTGGCAGACATCCGAACAGAACGTGAGCTTGCGCCCTTTGTGCGTGGTCAACCTCGGGGCTTTGTCCACCGTGGGGGAACAGATCGGGAGTTGGCAGCAGTTGCAAACGACGGGCAGCGTTTCGGGATAGGTTTTTTCCATCCGGCCTTCGCGCACGTTGTCCACGATGACATCCCAGTATTTGCCAAACCTGTCGTTCCAGCCGGGATATTTTTGCTCGAGCCAGTCCCGCTCCTGCATCGAGATGCCGGCATCCGGGTTCCACCAGACGGTGGGCCGCCAAAACCACACGCCGAGATGGATGGCGTGGTGAAACCATTCCAGCTCCGGCAGGAAATGCTCTTCCCAGTACCAAGGAAGATCCATGCCCAGGTCCTTGAACTGGTCCATGAACTGGCGGCAGATCCAGTCCTGCATAAACTCCTTGAAGCT
>CAYXSE010000427.1:0-1681 GCA_964466675.1 uncultured Rhodothermales bacterium
AACGGATTGGTAGCCCAGAGAGGCTTCTGGCCGGTTGCCGCCTCCCATTCGAAAATTGATTGGGCCATCGCTTTCCAGTGCACGATGTCTCCGCCCAGCAGAACGCGATTCGAAAACAACTCGGGCGCCATGAACGCGACGGCGACGACGCCCAGAATGGCGAGGGAGATGCCGTGTCGAACCACTGGTTTGAGTTCCCCCCAAGCGTTGAACCAGGCGGGAACGCTGGGTGTTTTTCGGCGCGATCGGGCGGTCACTGGACGTTGAAAGAGGCTTCGTGCCGGGGGTGTGGATCTCGCCGCGACTACCGGATAGCGCTCTGACGGTTCCTCTGAATTGGCCAACCCTACCGCTCAACCGAGCCCTCCCATGAAGCCAATCAACTCGTCCTCAAGACTGCGCGGCGCTTCTGCGACCAAGTTGTGACCCGCGTTCGCCACAATCCGGGTCTCGAGGCCAACGAGATCGGAACTCAGTGTCCTCGCCAGCTCCACGTATTTGTCGTCGTGCTCCCCGACCAGGAACCGCCTCGGCAGCGGAGCCTTCAGGAACCAGTCCCGAAAATCGTCCTGGCCACCCACAGACAGACCCTGTAGTGCCCGAGCGAGCTCCAGGGGGTTGCCCGACCTGATTCGGGCTTCCTTGATGGCGTCGGCCAGATCAGGAGGCATCGACGCGAACATGGGGAGCGAGAACCAGTCTTCCATGAACCGGCTAGTATCCCGCACCAGGGAGTCCGCCAACCGCCGATCTCCGTCCCGGCGATCGCGCCTGGCCTTTTCGCCTTCCAGCCCCGTGTGTGCCGAGACCAGGCAGAGACCGGCCACGGAGGCTGGGTGAGCCCGCGCGATGTGGAGCGACATCCGGCCACCCATCGAGTAGCCAGCGAGGCCATATCCGTCGGCTATTCCTTGTGCCTCGATGGTCTTGACAATCGCAGCGACGGCTCCCGAAATGGTGTAGTCGGGTGCGGGACGCCCGAGGGAGCTACCGTGTCCGGGGAGATCGATTGCGAGGACCCGATACTCGGATCTAAGGCGCCTGGTCACCGGCTCCCAATCTCCCGAAGCCCCCATGAATCCGTGCAACAGCACCAAGGCCGGAGATCGAGACTCACCCCACGAACGGCTGTTCAGGACTGCGTTCGTGCCGCTTTTCAGACCCACGGCTAGCGAAGCCAACTCGCCACCGCGGTACGCAGTCGGAGGTGCTCCGCGAGATTGGCATCGCGATTGGTGGAGATCTCGATGATCGAAGCGCCCTCGGTCTGTATGGCATTCCGGTAAGCCCTGCGGAAGGCTGCTACACTCTCGGCTCGACAATAGTCGATGTTGAACAGCGCCGCCGCGGCGCTGAACTCCATCCCATGGGCGGCCCCGAAATAGGGTTCGAACAATTCCCGATGCGATGCAATGGGGAGAAACGAGAAAATGCCTCCGCCATCATTGTTGATCAGAACAATGGTCAGGTCCTCGCCCCGCGCCAGGGCGAGTCCGTTCAGATCGTGCAGGAACGCTTGGTCTCCAATGAGAAGCGTAACGGGTGCGCCCAGCCCTCGCGTCGCGCCTGCGGCGGTGCTTATGGTGCCGTCGATTCCGCTCGCACCGCGGTTCGCCAGCACGAGTCGCGGACGATCGCCCGTCCCCGCGAATGTGTCCATATCACGGACCGGCATGCTGGA
>CAYXSE010000428.1:0-1674 GCA_964466675.1 uncultured Rhodothermales bacterium
GACCCGTTCGCCCGGACTATGGGCATCGACCAGGAGAATTACCAATGGGGGTACCGCACCACACATGCATTCGCCGTGGAGTCTCGCTTCCGGAGTCGTGACTCGGACTGGGGCTCGGAACGGCGGCAGTTTCAAGACCTCGTTCGCGCATTCCACGAGCGCGGCATTGCCGTCATCATCGATGTGATCCCTAACCACACCGGCGAGAACATGGATGGGCGGCACCTGCTCTTCAACTTCAATGCGATTGACCTGCCCTACTACTACCGGACAAATGACGAGGTCGGTCACATTGGCCCGTATGGCAACGAGGTGAAGTCCGAGGATCGTCCGATGGTGCAACGGTGGATCGTTGACCAGTTGCGGCACTGGGTGGATGTTTTAGGCGTGGATGGGTTCCGCATCGACCTGGCCGGCCAGATCGATGAGCAGACGCTGAGATTCCTCAAGACCGAACTCCCCGAAGACCTGATCATCTATGGTGAGCCGTGGATTGCCGTGACAGACCTGGACGTCCGGGCCAACCCCGACTGGGCGTGGTACAAGGCGGACGCACCCATCACCTTCTTTCAGGACGACGCACGGGACGCCTTCAAGGGATCTCCGTTCGATCTTGAGGCCAGGGGATGGGCCGGTGGGGATGCGTCGGCTCGTGACCGACTCATCCAGGCACTTTCCAACGGATATGATGAAGAACCGAGTCCGAACGACGGGATATCCTACCTCGATATCCATGACAATTGGGCACTCTCGGATCGTTATGCCACGCAGGACAACGACGGCCGCCAAGGGGTCGATGAGGCCTCGCTCAGACTCGCAGCTGGCCTTCTCCTCACCTCACTTGGCCCAGTTGTGCTTCATGGCGGAACGGAAATGATGCGTAGTAAGGGCCTGGCTCCGATGGAGGCCTTCGAAAAGACCGTGGCGGGTGGCCCGATCTGGTTTAAGGGGCGAGGGGACACCTACAACCTTCGCCACCCGAACACTTTCCTCTGGGATAGTCTCGCGAAGCCGGAAGTCGGGGCAATGCGAGACTTCTGGAAGGGTTTGATTGCACTCAGGGCCAGCGAGTACGGTCGAGTCTTCCGTACTGCCAGCCCGCCCGAGCATCATTTTGCGTGGTTCACTCCGGATGATCGCAGCTTGCTCGGCTACGTGGTTGGCGGCAGCGTGGCCGTTGTGGTGAATGTTGGCCAGGATAGCGGAGATGTCGAAATCGAACTTCCTGAGGGATCCTGGAGACTCGTCTCCAACGGAGAACGAATCGACCACCGGCAAGGAGTGGAGGGTAACAACCCATCATTGAGCGGTGGTAGCCACAGCCTGCGGGTCTCTCCCCAAACCCAGCTGATCTGGGTCAAAGACTGAGCAGGGCCTGAGACTGAGCAGGCCCAAAAACTGATCAGGATGCTCTTTCCCACTCAAACTCTTCTCCGTTGACGAAGAACGAAGCCGTAATCGTCGCGGTGGATTCGAGCGTCTTCGCAACAGAGCAGTACTTCCCCAAGCTGAGGTTCACGGCTCGCCTCACGCGCGCTTCGTCCACATCGCCGTCCACATGAAAGTCCACGTGGATGTCGCCGAAGATCGAGGGTGCCACTCCGTCCGGCTTCTCCCCGGAGACCTGAATCGAGATCCTGTCTATCTGGCGCCGACCTTTTCCCAGGATCGATG
>CAYXSE010000429.1:0-1656 GCA_964466675.1 uncultured Rhodothermales bacterium
GTCCTAAGCTAATCCGAGAGCGAACAAAAATCCCAGCGGTAGAGGTAGTGGAGTCATTGATGGCAGACCCCAGATTTGCGATTCTGAGCGTCCTTCGATCTTTCGATGAAAGCGGCCGACCTGGCCCACCGGCGGCACAGATCGCCGCACTGTCACGGCAACGGATGAAGGCCGCAGAAGCAGCCCTCGGTGAAATGGCGACGGTAGGCGACGTCCAAGCCGTCGGCGACAGCTACGAGATCACGGATCGTGGCAAGACGGCCCTGGCTCGAGCTGAACGTGACGGCGCTATTTAGATAGCCCTGTCCCGAAATTCGATTCAAATAGCGCGTCTTAATGGCGCGCTATTTTCGCGTTATGTAGCTCCTGGGGCAGTTTACTGACATCAACGCGTGAGAGACCTGCATCCGCCCGCTTCTGCCTCTCCTTGCCCTCACCCCACACATTGCCGAACTTGATTCGTCCAACACCATATCCCTCCTACATATCGTCTCGACCATCCTGTCACTGAACGCCCTGGCCTTTTTTTGATCCATCGCCGTCCTCTGTGCAACTTTGGATACCAGGTCGGGCAGCGAAGCGATGATACACAGCGCGTGTGACCATCTCAGTCCAAAGGTAGACTGCCGAATTAAACACCGCTAACTGCCATCGACTGGAGACCAAATGCCGGATTACAGTCAGGTCCTGTACGAGACTGACGGCCGTCTTGCCTACATCACGTTGAATCGGCCCGAGAAGCTGAACGCGCTGTCCAACAACCTGCGTGCCGAGGTGATGGACGCCATGCGTGAGGCCGAGGCCGATGACGAAGTTGGTGTGATCATCCTGCGCGCCGCCGGTCGCTCATTCTCCGCCGGGTACGACCTGTCTCCGGCACGGGAGGCGATCGATGACTCATTTGTCGACTCCCGGTCAGGCTTACCGGACACCGGTTCTATGCACCCGGGCGACAACCAGTGGGCCCGCAGTGTCGTGATGACAAACTGGATCATCTGGGAGCTGGCAAAGCCCGTGGTCGCCCAGATCCAGGGACACTGCCTTGCTGGTGGCACGGAGCTCGCCACCGTTTGCGACTTCCGCATCGTGGCCGAGGATGCGCAGATCGGCTACCCGCCTGTCCGCGCGATGACGACGATGGACATGATGTGGACGCCCTGGTTCATGTCGCCGGCCAAGGCCCGAGAGTTCGCCTACATCGGCGACTCTATGTCCGGCACGGACATGGTCACCGCCGGATGGGCCAACTACGCCGTCCCAAAAGAAGAGCTCGGCGAATTCACAGAGAAGTTCGCACGACGCATGGCGCATATCGATAATGAGATGCTGATGTACTCGAAACGAGCGGTGAATCGGCAGTACGAGACGATGGGTATCCGACAGGGGCTGGCGTCGGGAACCGAGATACAGTCGATATCCTCTCAGCGCGCCGCTGCATCTGAATGGCGTAAGCGTGTTCAAGAAGACGGCCTGAAATCTGCACTTGAGTGGCGTGACGGCCCATTCCGCGACTTCCGCGGCGCCTACGCAAGTGCACCGAAAGACCGGCCGGTGGCCGGGATGGACAATCGTTAGGCTCAGTCACCGTTCCTGGCGTTTCAGCATCCAATAGAACGCATCGAAACAACACAAGTTGGCGATACACCAACCTGAACT
>CAYXSE010000430.1:0-1625 GCA_964466675.1 uncultured Rhodothermales bacterium
AACCGTAAAAGACGGCCGAATCGAAATTCAGGGCGATCATCGGGATACGGTGGTCGCGATTTTATCAACTCATGGATGGGACGTAAAGCGGTCAGGCGGGTGACCCAACCCCTCCTCCACTCCACAGATACTCCGATGGCAGACCAATCCTTTTCCGACCACAGCAGATTCGTTCCCGGATACCACTACGTCCTCTTCCCGCTCCTTCTTTCTGTGATTGTTGGCTCTGTGGTCAACCTGATTTCAGCACCGACCGAGGGTATCTATAGCGCATCGCTGATTACGGCTATGGCCGTCGGACTGCTCCTGACCGCCCTATTCGGTAGAATCTTCGCGTTAGGGGCCCAGGACCGTGTGATTCGTCTGGAAGAGAACCTCCGCCATCAAAGGCTGACCGGCAATCTCCTGGATGATCGCATCACGTCTCGTCAGGTGATCGGCCTTCGCTTCGCTTCCGACGACGAATTCCCGGCCCTCGCCGAACGTGCGGCTGCCGAGGGGATGAGCGAAAAAAGCATCAAGGAGAGCATCAAGGACTGGAAAGCCGACAACGATAGACTCTAGGCGACGTGCTACCCCTCGAACGAAAAAAGCTCCACGACGAACACGAGCGCCTGATTCGGTGGGATTCCTGGTCTCCCACCGGGTCCGTAGGCCAGGTCCATCGGGACATAAAATTTGTACTTGCTCCCAGGTGACATCAGCTGAAGACCTTCGGTCCACCCGGCAATCACCTGATTCAGTCCAAAGGCGATTGTCTCGCCGCGCGCGTAGGAAGAATCGAATACGTCCCCGTTCGGGAAGGTCCCCTCATAGTGCACCGTGACTCTTGAGACGGCCGTCGGCTTCTCGCCCTCGCCTTCCGTTAGGACCTCGTACATCAGGCCGCTATCGGTCTGAATGATGCCGTCTTTCTCGGAGGTCTCGGCCAGGAAGGCGATGCCGTCTGCCAGATTCTGTTCAGCCATTGTCAGTGCAACCTCGGGTTCGGGTGTCGATTCGGTTTGGGCGGCGGACTCCGACTGAGGTGCACATCCAGCCAAGAGGAGCGCGAACCCCGCGAGGGTCATGGATGCCTGATGTATCAGCTTCGTCATGCCGCTGCCGTTTTGTTTGGGTTTTTCGGCGGGGTGCAACGGAGCATTCGAAAAATGGATCGCAGTCCAAGCAATCTTCACTCGGCCAGCTTCCGGCGCGGCCCGTGGGCTGGGTTTGGCCGGTCAAGCCATGCGTCTCGCGTGTCGGCCCACTACATTGCCGGCAGTTTCACGAATCGGAGAACCCACGATTGAGCAAGTCCATCCCTGCCCGAAGCCGCTTGCGGCGGATTCCCGACCGGGCATCGTATGATCCGGAAACCGTATACGCCATCATCGACGCGGCCCCAATCTGTCACGTAGCGTTCGAAATCGACGGGCAACCCGTGGTAATTCCCACCATCCACGCCAGGGTCGGAAACAAGGTTATCCTCCACGGAGCGAAGGCCAGTCGCCTGCTCAAACACGCATCTACGGGAGCACGGCTGGCCATAGCCATGACCATTTTGGATGGGCTCGTTTTGGCCCGATCCGTGTTCCACCATTCCATGAACTACCGCTCGGTGGTCGTCTTTGGGAGGGGCAAAC
>CAYXSE010000431.1:0-1620 GCA_964466675.1 uncultured Rhodothermales bacterium
TCGAAGCTTTTTCTGTTCGACGGCCAGTAGGCGTAGACCAAGACGATGATCGAGAGCGCGATCAGGTAGAACAAACCGAACGACTTCGAAAACCACACCAGCGTGTTGTGCTCGACATCCATGACTATTTCGCCTCCGCAACGGGCTTGTACGCGGCATCTGTCAGCCGGCCGAGAATCTGAAGATAGGCGACAAGCGCGTCCATCTCGGTCAGATCGCCCGGCTTGCCGTCGAACGCGCGGACATTGGTGGCCGCACCGTACCGCTTCGTCACGCCCTCCGCGAACGGAGTGTCCGGTGCAGCCTGTCCGTAGGTGTCGGCCGCGGCATTCGCGATCATGTCATCGGTGTAGGGGACACCGACTGCGCGTTGCGCCTTCAGTTGCAACCCCATGTCATCCGTCCTTAGCGCGGTCCGTGATAGCCAGGCATAGGCGGGCATCACCGAGACGGACATCACGTCACGTGGATTGTTGAGATGGGCGACGTGCCACTCGTCCGAGTACTTGCCGCCGATACGTGCCAGATCAGGACCGGTGCGCTTTGAGCCCCACAGCATCGGATGGTCGTATTTCGACTCGACGGCCAGAGAGTAGGGACCATAGCGTTCGACTTCGTCGCGCAGCGTGCGGATCATTTGCGAGTGGCAGGCATAGCAGCCTTCGCGGATGTAGATATTGCGGCCGGATAGCTCTAGCGGCGTGTAGACGCGCATATCCGGTGCGTTCTCGACGGTCTGGTCGATCGTGAAGAGCGGGGCGATCTCGACCAGTCCGCCGATGCTGGACACGATGACAATGCCCAGAACAAGGCCGATGGCTTTCCGCTCAAGTTTGTAATGCAGTCCGAACATCGGCTATTCTCCCGCCTGAAGGGCAGGCACCGCGGCAACTGCCGGGCGATCGCCCGTTGTTTCGGGCTCAACGCTTGAGGCCGCCGTCTTGATGGTCATCCAGATATTGTAGCAACCGACCACTGCGCCGATGAGGAACAGGAGGCCGCCAATCGCGCGGGCAATATAGTAGGGCCGCATGGCAACCAGCGAGTCGACGAAGGAGTAGGCCAGCGTGCCGCTCTCGTTATAGGTCCGCCACATCAGTCCCTGAATGATGCCGGAATTCCACATTGCGAAGACGTAGACAATCGTGCCAGCAACGGCGAGCCAGAAGTGAACTTCGACAAGCCTCGGCGAATACATGGTTTTGCTTTTCCACAACCACGGCACGGATGCGTAGATCGCGCCAAACGAGATCATCGCCACCCAGCCGAGCGCCCCGGCATGGACATGGCCGACGGTCCAGTCAGTGTAGTGTGATAACGAGTTGACGGAGCGGATCGCCAGAAACGATCCCTCGAAGGTTGTCAGTCCGTAGAACACCGCTGCCACCATCATGAAACGCAGCGTGGCGTCGTCGCGAACCTTGTCCCAGGCGCCGTTCAGTGTCAGCAGCGCGTTGGCCGCAGACGCCCATGACGGTATGAGTAACATCAGCGAGAAGGTCATGCCCAGCGTCTGCACCCACTGCGGCATAGCCGTGTAATGCAGATGATGCGATCCCGCCCACATGTAGAAGAATGTGATGCCCCAGTAGCTGATGATTGACAGGCGATAGGAAAAGA
>CAYXSE010000432.1:0-1606 GCA_964466675.1 uncultured Rhodothermales bacterium
CACCATTCCGGACGAACTCTCGTTCGGAGTTGATCAGAAGTCAACGAACCGACGGGTCCATCCCCGTCTCTTTATATGTACGTGAAGCGTACAGTATGGTTGCAAGAAAGAGCAAATAGACGCACGCTTTTTGATGTCACATCTTGCCCGCTCCCTGGCCGGCTCCGTTCCTTCGCGCATGTCCAAAGTCCACCAGATGCTTCGCTACGCTGCGGCCAAGAGCCGGTGCGAGATCTGCCCTACCACGCGGTTTGCGGTGGCCGATGAGACCGCGACGATTCAGGGAAAGGAATACGCGATCGTCACCTGCCAGCGCTGCGGCAGGATAGGCCTGCACGACGTCGCGGTCCTGGAGAAAGCGAGCCGCGGGGCGCCGGTTGAGACGGCGTGATTATGGGGTGTCGTACAAAAGCGTCACCTGAAGCGTAACCAACAATTCGGTTAGAACCCGTAACCGGTTGCTGTGCTTTCGGTTACGGGACTTGTTCGGTGGAGCTAAGGAGAGTCGAACTCCTGACCTCTTGGGTGCGATCCAAGCGCTCTACCAGCTGAGCTATAGCCCCTGAGCGCCGATGAACGAGCGCAGAAATCGCCGGTTTCCAACGGCAGTCGTGTAGTCGGTGGATTCCATAGGAACCGGGCGTGCCCCCCGGCGAGGTTGCTTGGTTCTTTGCCCCCCCCCGCGGGCGCAATCGAATGGCCTTGGATGGCCTCAAATGCACGGTCAATTCGCGGCAGAGCTAGAACAATCCAGCAGCATTCCGGGTTCTTAGAGGGTTCTAAACGACCCAACGCCGATTTGCCATGGCTGCAGCTTCCGCTTCCGATCCGTTCAATGCCCGCACCACCTTCGACACCGGCTCGGGAACAGGGTATTTCTACCGGTTGGATGTGCTGAAAGAGCGGGGGTTCGACCTCGACCGACTCCCGTACTCGATCAAGGTCCTTCTGGAATCTGTCCTCCGAAACTGCGACGGCTTCCTGGTCACCAAGGAAGACGTCGAGCGCCTGGCTGCCTACGATCCGAAGGCTCCGGCCAAGGAAGAGATTCCCTTCATGCCGGCGCGGGTTCTCCTCCAGGACTTTACAGGGGTACCTGCTGTTGTGGACCTCGCAGCGATGCGGTCAGCGATGGCCCGCCTCGGAGGCGATCCCAACGAAATCAATCCGCGCGTCCCGGTCAACCTGGTCATCGATCACTCCGTCCAGGTGGATGCCTTCGGCTCCGCGGCATCCGTCAAGATCAACTCCGAACGAGAGTTCGTCCGGAATGGTGAGCGGTACGAATTTCTCCGCTGGGGCAAGCAGGCGTTCGAAAATTTCCAGGTGGTACCACCTGAATCCGGGATCTGCCACCAGGTGAATCTGGAGTACATCGCCAAGGTGGTCTGGAGCAAGCCGGCAGAGGACGGGGTAGACGTGTACTACCCGGATTCGCTGGTCGGAACCGATTCCCACACCACCATGATCGACGGTCTGGGGGTCGTGGGCTGGGGTGTCGGCGGCATCGAGGCCGAGGCTGTAATGCTGGGCCAGCCCGTCTACATGCTCATGCCCGAGGTGGTCGGCGTCCGCTTGACTGGCGAACTTCCGGAGGGCGCTACGG
>CAYXSE010000433.1:0-1579 GCA_964466675.1 uncultured Rhodothermales bacterium
ATCCGCCGCTGGATCTCCTGGAAAATGAGCGTTTCGTCGATGCATCCATCCGGGCGATGCAGGTGGTAGCCGATCGCGTGCCAAAGGGCATGGGAATCATCATCGGGGGGCCGGACCGAAATCCGAATCCGGTTGGAAAGCGCCTCGTCAACGTGGCCGTGTTATTCGAGAACGGGTTGGAGGTTGGTCGTGCGGCGAAGGCGCTCCTGCCTACCTACGACGTCTTCGACGAGTACCGCTACTTCGAGCCTGGGATGGATCGCACACCGATCCGCTTCAGGGGGCTCCGTATCGGCCTTCATATCTGCGAGGACATGTGGGCCGCCGGTCCCATCGGAGAGGGCGAGGGGCAGGCGCCCTACCATTTGTACCGGACAAACCCGATCGACGAGCTTGCGGCGAAGGGCGTCGACCTCTTCATCAACGTGTCCGCTTCCCCGTTCTCGCACGGGAAGCACCAACTGCGCAACCAGGTCCTCCTGGAAACCTGCGTCGAACATTCGGTCCCCTTCGTGCTGGTGAACCAGGTGGGCGCAAATACAGAGGTCCTCTTCGACGGAGACAGCCGCGTGCACAACGCGGACGGCTCGCTGGCCGTATGTGCGCCCTCCTTCCAGGAAGCGATCGTGTACTGGGACACCGACTCCTCCGTGCAGGCCGATCCAGAACATCGACCACAAATTGAGGATGTGCATGACGCCCTTTGTATGGGCATTCGCGACTATGTGAGCAAGACCGGCGCCTTCAAACGGGCGTTGATCGGGCTGTCCGGAGGCATCGACTCCGCCGTCACCGCCGCACTGGCGGTCGAGGCCCTCGGCGCTGACTTCGTCGATGGGGTGACCATGCCATCTCGTTTTTCGTCGCCCGGTTCGGTAAGCGATTCCGTCAGCCTCGCAGCCAATCTTGGCATGACACTTCATGAGATTGCCATTCAGCCGGCCGTAGAGGCTTTCGAGGGCATGCTCGCGCCGCTGTTCCATGGCACGCCCTTCGGTGTCGCCGAAGAGAATATCCAGGCCCGGTCGCGGGGCGTGACACTCATGGCCATTTCCAACAAATTCGGCCATTTACTGCTCACCACGGGCAACAAAAGCGAACTCTCCGTCGGCTACGCGACCCTCTATGGGGACATGAGCGGCGGCCTTGCAGTGCTCGCCGATGTGTTCAAGACGGAGGTGTACGCGCTTGCCCGTTTCATCAACGACAGGGCCGGCCGGGAGCTGATCCCCGAATCGACCATCCAGAAACCGCCTTCTGCGGAGCTCCGTCCGGACCAGAAGGACTCAGACTCGCTTCCCCCCTACGACGTGCTGGACATTATTCTGGATCGTTACGTGGTTCGCATGCAGGACGTCGGAGCCATCGAACAAGAGACGGGCTTCGATCACGAGATCGTGAATCGAATCGTACACATGGTGGATCGGAACGAGTACAAGCGGAGGCAATCACCCCCCGGATTGCGCGTCTCCTCCAAGGCGTTCGGAATGGGTCGCCGCCTCCCAATTGTCATGCGCCCTACCTTCCGATCCGCAAACGTATCCGAGCAAGAAGAGGTACAGGGTTGATCGAAAGACTG
>CAYXSE010000434.1:0-1552 GCA_964466675.1 uncultured Rhodothermales bacterium
GGTTTCATCATATTCTTTGATTTTCCGGTGCATTCTGGCACCATTCCGCCCTGATGCCAAAAGGGCGCCAGCACGCGCGGCCTCACGAGGAAATCAGCGAGGTTTCCCAAATTCCGCACAGCGAACGAAAACTATAGAGGACACAGATGAAGACCCCTATCAATAACATCAAGCTTGCCTTCGTGGGTGTACTGCTAGGAGCCGGGCTCGCCTCCTGCAGCAGTCCCCAGACCGTGCCCAATACCCCGACGACCTCCACGATCAATGGCGGAGTCGTAGACAAGTGGTGGGACAACGTTCTCGACATTCAGTTGGACCTGGCTGTCGTCGGATCGGCCCCCATGCTGGGCAACAGGAGCGCGGCACGTACATCGGCCGAGGTCAACGCGCGGGCTCAAATGGCCGCCATGAAAGAGGCCAAGATGCAGCAGCTCGTCGAGGATTGGGCCCAGCAGGCCGGTGACCTCCAGATTCCGGAGAGCATCTCCTCGATGATCAACAACGAGCAATTCACGCGTCAGCTCGTCGATGCGACGATCTACGGTGCAACGCCCATCAAGTATGAGAGCTACGAAGGCACCCAGTACGTGTTGATGGTCATCAAGGATGTCCAGCAATTCTACGACAACGCCGCGAAAGCGTTCGATTCCAAGGCGATCCAGAACGAAGCCTTCTGGACGTCCGAAGTCCGCAAGGAAGGTGCACGTGCGCGCTTCGCCGAGACTCTGGAGAAGGACAAGATGGAAACGATGGCCCGTCAGGACGCCCGCAAGTAACGCCAAGGCGTTCTGCACGGCACCCACGAGTTGGGCCCCGGGGGCCTGACCGAGCATTCAGAGGCTCCGCCGCATCGAAAGATGGGCGGGGCCTTTTTCGTTCGGGTACGCCGGCGTGTCCACCCGGACGGGTGCCTGTCGAGTGTGGCGAGTTCGCACCGGGCTTCATCCACGCTGTCGACCGCATCCAACAGGCGCACCTGTCCGACGAACGTGCTCACCGCCGTGACTCCTTCGTGCCGTGGAATCAGGGTTATAGAGGGTCTACGCTAACCGTCTTTCAGGAATTGGGCATTATGTTGTCATTCCATGTCTCGACCTAAAAACACAACCTGGGCGCTGACGCTCTTCGTCGTTCTTGGCCTCTTCAGCACGCAGCCTGCGTGGGGCCACGGACTCAGTGAGGTGGTCGGCCGACTCCAAATAGAGCCTGCCGACGCAAGCCCCGGGGATACGATCACCTTCACGATTCGCCTTGAGGAGACCAAGGGCGCCGAAGGCAAGGTCGACCTCCAGAATGTACGGCTGGATCTCGAGCTCGATATTCCCGGTGGCGAAGTGACTGAAAAGACCCTTTCCAGCTCGGGTCCCGCGACGTTCTCGCAGACGTTTCGCATCGGAGAGGGATTTCACGAAATCCGGGTCCAGCTGCGTCACCTCAAGGATGGGAGTGAGGAGGTTAGGTTCTCCCCCGCCGGAGCCTGGCCCTACCTTCCGGCTCTGGACAACGGCGCGGCGATTCTGATCGCCGTCAACAGCCTGCTAGGAGCCCGTTG
>CAYXSE010000435.1:0-1530 GCA_964466675.1 uncultured Rhodothermales bacterium
AGAAGGAAGCATCAAACCTGGTGAACGCGCTCCGAAAACCGGCCGTCCGTGGGCGTTGGGGTGAGGTGCAGCTGCGTCGGGTGGTGGAAATGGCTGGGATGGTGTCCTACTGCGACTTTGAAGAGCAGCACACGGTCAAGACCGAAGATGGGTGGATGCGTCCAGACTTGATTGTCCGACTGCCTGGCGAACGCATCATTGTGGTGGACGCGAAGGTGCCCCTGGAAGCCTACCTGGAGTCTATCGAGGCCGAGGACGAGAAGGTCCGAAAGTCTCACATGAGCAGGCACGTCTCGCAGATCCGCGCGCACATACGCAAGTTGGGGGCGAAAGCGTATTTCGATCAATTCCCGACCACGCCCGACCTGGTGGTTATGTTTTTGCCGGGAGAATCGTTCTACTATGCCGCCATGCAAGCGGACGCGACGCTCTTCGAATTTGGCATCGACAACAACGTCATCGTCGCCACTCCGATGACCTTGATAGCCTTGCTTCGAGCGGTAGCGTTCGGCTGGCGTCAGGAGCGCGTGGCCGAGAACGCGAGGCAGATCAGTTCCCTCGGGCAGGAGCTATACGACCGGATATGTATTCTCGCCGACCGATTCGCTCGGGTGGGCACGGGATTGAATTCCGCTGTCAAGAACTACAACCGGGCGGTGGGGACCATGGAGTCTCGTGTTCTCGTGTCCGCTCGCCGTTTCAAGGAGCTGGGGAGCGGCTCTTCCAAAGAACTGCCCGTAGTCGAGCCCGTGGACGAGATCCCAAGGGCGTTAACGATCGATTTGTTCAAGACACCGCGATTGACGCTGGGGGGCGATGGAGGGGACCTGCTGGAGGATGACTCGTGAATCTGCTGCTATAACCTTGAGGAGTTCGACCGATACCGGGGGGGTGACCTGAATGTAACTGATGCCCCACAAAGCCAAGTCATTGCCGTTGCTCGTAGGGCCACTTATTGTGGTACTGGTGGGCGTTGCGCAGACCTTCCGATCTGCCGAGTTGCCAAGAGGGCAGAACGCTCTCTTTAGCGGGTCTGGCAATTGTGCCTCTTGCCATTCCCCGGGTGCCGCGGGCAGCGCCCCGCTCCGTAATTCGAAGGACGAGGATGTTTCTCCAGCAACCTTGTGGCGGAGTACTATGATGGCCAACGCGGCCAAGGATCCGTTCTGGAGGGCCAAGGTCAGTGCCGAGATAGCGGCCAATCCGGGACTCCAAGCGGCCATTGAGGATCAGTGTACCACCTGTCATGCGCCGATGGGCAGAACGGATGCTCTGTCGAATGGAGCGACAGAATACACGATCGCTGAGATGGAACAGGATCCGCTTGCCTTGGATGGAGTCAGCTGTACGGTGTGCCACCAGATTCAACCCGGTAACCTGGGGACCGAAGCAAGTTTTTCTGGCGGGTTCCAGATTGAGGATGGGCAGACTATTTTCGGCCCTTTCGAGAATCCGTTAGGATGGCCGATGCTGGCTGTTGCGTAGCGAGCCCGTTGGCGTCCTGAGGCGATTCCGGTTGCGCGTGTGATG
>CAYXSE010000436.1:0-1530 GCA_964466675.1 uncultured Rhodothermales bacterium
AAAAATGGTCGTGCTGGAGCGCAGCCGAATCCCCTTCATCGTACCACCTGCAATGTCCGCGACAGCTGACCAGAAGATGTTGAAGGAGCACTGCCGCCAGTTTGTGCTGCAACCGGGCGAATGAAGGCAGATGCAGCCGCTAAGACTAACAGCCAAGCAAGCACGGGATCAGGTAGGGTTGGTGGGAGCCGTTCATTCGGCCGACCTCCGCGCTCGGTACAGACCTTGCTCCGTCAGCGCGAACAGAAAGTCCGGTCCTGCAACAAGTTTGTCGACCGATATTCGCAACGTTCCGATCGATGACACCGGAATTCCCTCATTGGACTCGGTCCAGGTTACCCCTTCGTCTTCAGAGACAAACACTCCTGCATATCCGGCAGCGGCGAACACCCGTCCATCTCCCAGGGCTGTGACGCCTGTCATTTCGCGTTCGGTTTCAAGACTCGTCCGGCTCCAGCTCTCCCCAAGATCTACCGACGAGTAAATGCCATCCACTCGGCCGACGCCGGCAAAGGACTCGGCCCCGGCTACATAGATGGACCCGTCGACGGACCAAGACATGGCTTGAACAAGGAATTGGTCGAACGGCGGCTTCGGAAGTCTCTCCCAGGTTCGAGCGCCGTCTGTTGATCTGAAATACCCAACGACATTGTCGGTGATGGCAACCTCCCGATAACGAACGATGATCAGGTTTCCGCCATCGAGAATAAACGAGTCTTGAATGCCGGCCAGCGGATCGTCAGTGGTCAACTGGGTTTCCTGCCAGGTCTGTCCAAGGTCAGAGGAGGTGAACAATCCTCGTTTGGGCCTGGCCTGATCGCCCTGATGTACCCTTCCGCGAGTGCCAACCAATAGTTGTCCGTCATCCAAGAGCAGAATCGCCGTGATGTCAACGCCCAAGAAGTTCGAGTTGTCCGCGGCGCGTGTCCAGGTCGCTCCCGCGTCGGTGGAGCAATAGATGATCGCGTCCAGGAATAAGAGGCCCGGCTCAGAGTCCGCTGTACAGAGGGCCCCGCCTTTGCCGACGCCAAGAACTGAGCCTCCTTGGTCGAAGACCTGGACCCAACTTGAGCCGTTGCCGGTGGATCTGTAGATGAACGCGCTCCGTCCTCCGAAAAGGTTGCCTGAGCTGGTGACCCGGAGCGAGTTGAGTTCGATCGAAGCGGCCTGTTCCCAAACGATCTCGTCTGATTCTACGTCGTTCGTAGAATCACAGGCACCGATCAAGAGGATGACGGTGACCAGCAACATAACCGTATGTGGTTTTAGTCTCTTCTGCAATCGCATCGTTGTCTCATCGGGGTCTTCCCGCATGGGATATTACAACCGCAGAAGGCCTGGAGCGTGGTACTTCAGGCTACTGGCGTTTCTACCCTTCCTCATGAGCTCAGATTACTACCGGGAGGCGGACGTTCGGCTCTTGGCTGGCGCCCGATTCGATCTTACCTATCGCGTAGTTCGGCCAGGACGACGCCGTCCTGCACCGCCGCGCACAGGCCGTCTGCATCCTCCGCCGGCGCGTCAAAGGAG
>CAYXSE010000437.1:0-1522 GCA_964466675.1 uncultured Rhodothermales bacterium
GCGGTGATCGGCGGATATATGACCCTGACCAAGGATCGTGGAAGTATGACCATGGACGGCGAGGCGGCGGGCCCTCCCATCTGTGAGGTCTCCGGGGACAACCTTCAGCGGGTGCACTATTACTCGGTCTACCCCAACCTTCTCCTGTCGCCCCACCCTGACTTCGTGCTCTACCACCTCATTCGACCAATTGGGGTCGGGGAGATCACGAATGATTGCTATTTCCTCCTGCATCCGGATACGATGGCCGACCCGAAGAAGATGGAGCGATTCCAGTCGGCCATCGAATTCTGGGACATGACCAACCGGCAGGATTGGGCGGTCTGTGAGCAAATGCAGCTGGGCACGGGGTCAAGAAGGTTCGATCGAGGACGGTACTCCCCTCAAGAAGACATCCTTTACGCGCTGGATCGAGAAGTCCTGAAGGCCCTGGCCGAGTGAGGGCTGCGCGGAGGGAAGCCGGGTCGGACCAACATCGGGGAGATTGGCTACATTGCTGACATGAACACTCTGAAGGCATGGTTGCTCGAACTGGGACTGGCTGACGGCCAGGCGGACGTGACCGCTGCGTTGGTGGCGTTTGCCCTGCTCCTCCTGCTCAGCTTCGTGGCCTACGTGGTTGCCAAGCGGATCCTGCTCCGGCTGGTCGGTGTGGCGGTGCGCCGAACCAAAACAACGTGGGACGACGCCTTCGTCGAAGCCCGGCTGTTTCCCAGGCTCGCGCATTTGGTGCCTGCACTCGTCCTACAGGCGGCCGCGCCGGCAGCACTGGTCAACTACCCCGCCGCGGTCACGGCCGTAGTCGCCGCGACCTCTGTGTATTTGGCCATGGTGGGTCTAACTGTCTTTGACGCCTTTCTCAAAGGCTCAGAACAGATCTACCAGGGCTTCTCCTTGTCACGCCGTTTCCCGATCCGGACGATTATACAGATCATCCGGGTAGTCGTCTACTTCGTCGGCGGTGTGGCCATCCTGGCCATCCTCTTGGGCAAGTCGCCGCTCGTGTTCTTCAGCGGGCTCGGTGCCTTTACCGCAGTCCTGCTCCTCATATTCAGAGATACGATTCTGGGCTTCGTGGCCGGGCTGCAACTGACTGCCAACAACATGGTGCGGAAAGGCGACTGGATCGAGATGCCTGGGCACAACGCGGACGGCGAAGTGCTCGATGTGTCTCTGACGACGGTCAAGGTGCAGAACTGGGACAAAACGGTCACGACCATCCCGACCTATGCCCTGGTCGCCGAGCCGTTCAAGAATTGGCGCGGCATGGAGGAGTCGGGGGGACGCCGGGTCAAACGAGCGGTACACCTCGATGTCACGAGCATAAAGTTCTGTAATTCGGAGATGCTCGAGCGGTTCAAGAAAATCCAGTACATCGCAGACCACGTCACGCAGAAGCTTGATGAGCTCGCAACCCACAACCGCGAGCTACAAATTGACGAGTCGCTGCTTATCAACGGGCGCCACCTAACCAACGTGGGTGTGTTTCGGGCCTACCTCGAGCACTATTTGCGCGACCTGC
>CAYXSE010000438.1:0-861 GCA_964466675.1 uncultured Rhodothermales bacterium
CAGGGACCGCCTCGCCCGTGATGCACGTGAAGCAAGCGTATCGCGCAACGGCGGCTCCGATCACCCAGACCGTTTTCCCGCAGTCGCAGGTCCCCCCTGCCTGCCGATCGGTAAGAGCCTGCGTGAGCCTGGACCTGAGGCCATCCGAATCTTCGTCGGGACTCGTCTTCACATGTAGATCGATGAAGGCGTCAATTGAAATCGGTACGAACGGCATCAGCTCTCCTCATCTCCGCGTGCCCAACGCCTAGGCAATCAGCGGCAGCCAGAAACGGCCGTCCGTCTCCATCCCCTTGCTATGCGGTGCTTCGCTCACTTCTGAGACCAGACCGCAAGTTCGTTACCGCTGGGGTCTTCAAATTGGAATCGACGACCACCAGGAAAGTCGAACGGCTCCTTTGTGATCCGCCCACCCGCCTCGCGAACCCCTGAGAGAGTCGTGACGAGATCATTCGAGTACAGGACAACCAAAGGACCACCCCCCGATACCTTTGGTTCCAGGCACAGTCCTCCGGCCTCACCACCCCGTTTCTGGATACCAGCGTAGCCTGGCCCATAGTCGTTGAATTGCCACCCAAACGCTGCTCCATAGAAGCGCTTGGACTCGGCCATGTCGGTGACGGAGATCTCGATGTAATCGATATCGTGGTGGATGTGGCTGTCGTCTGGCATGTCCTCTTGCTCCCTTGAAAGTTGAGGCCATCCTACCCCACGATGCATGCACGAAAAAGTCACCACCGCTTCTGTCAGGGTGAATCTCAAGAATCCGCTGCCTCGCCAGAGCACGCAATTGGGATCGGCTTTCCTCGTCTGTGCCGAGCAGCTGCTGTATCTCTTGAATTGACGTTACTGGCATGGCAT
>CAYXSE010000438.1:881-1518 GCA_964466675.1 uncultured Rhodothermales bacterium
GCTCATTTAGGAGGGATAACGAGTCTTCGACGGGTCTGGGTAACCCGTCGTTGGGTGTCGGAGGGGCCCCGATAAGGGGTTTTTGGATTTCACGGGCGGTAGCTCAAGCTGCAACGTGGGTAAGGGGGTAAGGGCGGAGTCCCGGCTGGCTTGGGATTCTTGTGCAGATCTGTGTAGCACGGGCTCGCCTTCTCGGCAAGGATCGCTGGGGGGGTAGGCCCAGACAAGCGCTGTCGCACGAACGGCGCTCCCCCTGTGCAAAGTTGCACCGCTCAAACGTGGACGTTGGCTTTGGGGCTAGATCAGCCGCGGATGCTATGAGCGGCGGTCCGGTCGCTCTCCCGGCCGACATTGGGCCCGTCGATCAGCGCTGGGCGCCTGAGGTCTGGCGCAGGTAGTTCGTCATTCCTTCGACGGCGGGTATGACCATGGCGCAGGCCAGCAATAGGCGTCGATCGACGGCGAAGCCCTCGGGTGCCACCACGCGCAGGAGATACGGGTCCGGTGCGGGTTCGCGCATCATGTAGGCGCACGGCCCACCGTCGGTCGGATCCAGCTCGAACTCTTCGCGGGCGCGGCGCGGTCGCCATCGGCGGGTCAGCGCGGCGGCCTTGGTGCGATCCACGAGCCGCGCCAG